>JBDTSV010000157.1:0-78598 GCA_039930985.1 Pseudomonadota bacterium | reverse complement strand
GCCGACGAGATTCCCTTGCGCTCCCACCGGCATGACGGTGCGCGAGCACGAGGTCGCGTCGCCGCTGCGTCAGCTGCGCCTGCTGCTCATCGATGACGATCCGCTGCTGCTGCGATCGCTGCGCGATGCGCTCGAACTCGATTCTCACGAGGTGATCACCGCGGAAGGCGGTCAGGCCGGCATCGATGCTTTCGACGCGGCACTCAAGGCGGGTTCCGCGTTCGATGCAGTCATCACCGATCTTGGCATGCCCTATGTCGACGGCCGCAAAGTCGCGACGCGAATCCGCCACCTCGCCAGCCAGGTGCCCATCATCATGTTGACCGGATGGGGACACCGGTTGATAGCGTCGGACGACAAGCCGGAGCACGTGGATCGCGTGTTGAGCAAGCCGCCGAAAATGGCCGAGCTGCGCGCAACGCTTGCGGAGCTGGTGCGTCCAAGAGAAGCGCGGTAGTCAGGGGCGCCACTTTCGTCCGTGGCTAGGCGCTGGCGATCACCGCTCGCTGCTGCGAGCGCAATGCAAGGTGCCAGCAGATCGAGGCCGTCGACGTCAGCGCCAGCGAAGTCCACGCAATCCATTCGAGATGCGGCAGCACCTTCGGTGAAATGATTCCAAGCGTGAACGCGGTGATGAGCAGCGCCACGAACGACTGGGCCGAGGCCGCGGTTCCGCGCGCCGCCGGAAACAGATCGAGCATGCGCAGCGTCAGCACGGGAAACGCGAACTGCGCGCCGATGGCCGTGAAGAACAACAGTGCCTGCTGCACGGGGATCGGCAACGGGTCGAACAACAGGTGCAGGACCACGCGCAACGCCGCGGCGGCAAAGGTGATCGTGAGGCCGAGCCGCACCTGGCGCGTGAGATCCATGAGGCCGGCGATTCGTCGCGAGATGGTCGCGCCCAGCAGAATGCCGGTGATCACCGGCAGGAACAGCGCGGCGTACGAGGTTTCGCTCATGCCCCAGTGCTTCTCGATGATGGCGGGCGCCGAGCCGATGTAGCACGCGATCGAACAGAAGTTGATGGCCGCGGCCAGCGCCAGCATCAGGAATTCGCGGTGGCGGAGCACGGTCCAGGAGGTCGACACGAGGTTGCGCGCGTTGAACGGAATTCGCGCCGAGGGCGGGTGCGTTTCCGGCAGCCGCCACCATGAGGCGCTCGCGAAGATGACGCCGCAGACCACCATCACCGCGAACACGGCACGCCAGCCGAATGCCACGTGCACCCAGCCACCGATGATGGGCGCGATGGCGGGCGCGAGGCTGAATATCATGGTGGTCAGGTTCATGAGACGCTGGGCGCTGGCGCCTTCGTACAGGTCGCGCACGATGGCGCGGCCGATCACCACGCCGACACCCGCGGTGGCGCCCTGCAGGGCGCGCGAGGCGATGAGCATCTCGTAGTTAGGCGCGAAGGTGCAGGCGACCGAGCCGACGGTGTACAGCACCATGCCCCAGATCATCACCGGCCGGCGGCCGACGGCATCGGACAATGGCCCATGGATCAGCGAGGCGAAGGCGAACGGCACCATGTACGCCGTGAGCACCTGCTGCAGCTGCCAGGCACTGACGTTCAGGGCCTTTTCCATCGCATGAAACGCCGGGAAAAACGTATCGATGGAAAATGGGCTGACCATCGACAGGCCGCCGATCAGTACGGCGAGCATCGCGTAGCCGGGTAGCTTGTGTTGCAAACTAGCTCACGCGCAGCGCTTGCAGAAAGGCCGCCGGATCCTGCCCGCCCTCGAGCACTTCGACGAGCGCCGAGCCGACGATGACGCCGGCCACGTGGCCGTTGAGCTGCTCGACCTGCTCGTGGCTGCGAATGCCGAAGCCGGCGCATACCGGCAGTGTGGCGAGCGCGGTGACTTCGTCGAGGTAGCGCGTGACCTCACCCGGCACGGCCGCGGTGCGGCCGGTGGTTCCCGTCATGGTGACGGCGTAGACGAAGCCTTGCGAGGCGGCGCAAAGCTTCGCCAGCCGTTCGGGCCGCGTCACCGGCGTCACCATCTGGATGAGCGCAAGCCCGTGCGGCGCGAGCGCGGCGCGCAGGTCCGCGCCTTCGTCGTACGGCAGGTCGGGAATGATGAAGCCGCACACGCCGGCTTTCACCGAGGCATTGGCGAGCTTCTCGAATCCGAAGGCCAGCAACGGATTCAGGTAGCTCATGAGCACGAGCGGCGCCCCAGGCAATTGACCATCCCGCTGCATGCTGCTCAGCTCCTCGAGCAGCCAGCGCAGGCTCACGCCCTGACGCAGCGCCTCGCGGCTCGAACGCTGGATGGTCATGCCGTCGGCCATCGGATCGGTGAACGGCACGCCGATCTCGACCACGTCGGCCTCGTTGCCGATCTGCGTGAGGTGCTCGCGAAATTTTTCACGCTGCGGATAGCCCGCGGTAATGAACGCCACGATGGCCGTGCCACCGCGCGCTTCGCGGATGGCGCTGCTGATCTTCTCGGCCGGCGTCATTTCTCACCGCCTAACACGGTGCGCTGAAGCGTGGGCATGTCCTTGTCGCCGCGGCCGGAGAGGCCGATGAGCACTTTCTTGCCGGGATTGACGCGCGCCCAGCGTTTCGCACCAGCGAAAGCATGCGCCGATTCGATGGCCGGCAGAATGCCTTCGGCGCGGCAGCATTCCTGCAGTGCTTCGAGCGATTCATCGTCGGTGGCCGCTTCGTAGCGCACGCGCCCCGCCCACAGCAGCAGCGAATGTTCCGGGCCCACGCCGGGATAGTCGAGACCGGCCGACACGGATTCCGTTTCCTGGATCTGGCCTTCGTCGTCCTGCAACAGCAGTGAATACGCGCCCTGCAGGACACCGGGCCGGCCGTACGCCAGCGTCGCGGCGTTGTGCCCGAGCTCCTTGCCGGTACCGCCGGCTTCGATGCCGACGATCTCCACCGACTTGTCGCCGATGAAGGGGTGGAACATGCCGATGGCGTTCGAGCCACCACCCACGCAGGAGATGACGGCGTCGGGCAGCGACCCGGATTGCGCGATCATCTGCGCGCGTGCTTCCTTGCCGATCACCGTCTGCAGTTCGCGCACCAGGTAGGGATAGGGATGCGGACCGACCGCCGACCCGATGATGTAGAAGGTGTCGTTCGGGTCCGCGACCCAGTCGCGGAAAGCGTCGTCGATCGCTGCGCGCAGTGTCTTGTCGCCGCTCGTAACCGGCACTACCGTGGCGCCTAACAACTTCATGCGCCCGACGTTCGGCGCCTGGCGTTCCATGTCGACCGCGCCCATGTACACGGTGCACGGCAGGCCGACGCGCGCGCAGGCCGCGGCGCTCGCGACTCCATGCTGGCCGGCGCCGGTTTCCGCGACTACGCGCTTTGCGCCCAATCGCTTGGCGAGCATTGCCTGGCCGAGTGCGTTGTTGATCTTGTGCGCACCGGTGTGCGCAAGATCTTCGCGCTTGAGCCAGACCTCCACGCCCCAGGCCTTCGACAGTGTCGGCGCGAACGTGAGCGCCGTCGGGCGTCCGACCCAGGTGCGCAGCTCGCGCGTGAGTTCTTCCTGGAACTCCGCCGAATGCAGGTGCTTCTTCATGCCGGCTTCGAGCTTCTCGAAAGCCGCGAACAACGTCTCGGGCACGTAGCGACCACCGAACGGCCCGAACCGGCCACGGGCATCGGGGTATTTTCCCGCGAGCTCGTCCGCCAGTAGTTGGGCCGGATCGTGGGAGGCTGCTGTCGGATTCATGAATTCAACTCCAGGGCCGCCATGCGTGCAGCCGCGACGAACTGCTCGATCTTTTCGGTGCTCTTGAAACCGGGTTTGTCCTCGACACCGCTCGAAACGTCGACCCCGAAAGGCCGCACGTGTGCCACGGCGGCGGCCACGTTACGCGGCGTGAGGCCGCCGGCGACGATGACCTGGGCACGTCTGGCCATGTCCGCCGCGGCATCCCAGTCAGTAGTTTGGCCGATGCCACTCACCGGGCCTTCGAAGAGCACGCGCCGCGGCAACGCGCAGGCGGCGATCGAACCCGGCCGCATCACCGGCAACACGCTCAAGCTCTTTGGAAGATCGAGGCCTTCGAGGTCCTCGATGTCGGTCTGCAGGATATCGGGCTTGAAGTCGCGCAGGATCTGAAGCAAAGACTCACGCGTGGGATGACGCGTGACCGCGACGATCGCAATCTTGTTGCGGGCGGGCGCCGCGAGTTCATTGGCGCGCTCCGGTGTCACGATTCGCTTAGAGGGCGCGAACACGAAGCCGACGGCGTCCACCTCGCAGGCGAGCGCCGCGCTCACCGCGCTGGCCGTGGTCATGCCGCAGATCTTGATGAAGAGTTTCTGGCTCATGCGCGACCCGTGACCCTGGCGGCGCGCATCGACACGGCCGCGCGTGCATCGGCGAGCATGGCGCGCGCCAGCGGCGCCGGATCGGCGGCCGCGATCAGCGCGCTGCCCACGAGCGCCAGGTCATAGCCATTCGCGGCGGCACGAGCTGCATCGCCGGGCGTTGCCACGCCGCTCTCGGCGACGCGTTTCACGTTCGCGGGCAGCGACGACGCCAGCGCCTCCAACCGGCCGGGCACCACTTTCAAGGTGCTCAGATCGCGCGAGTTGACGCCCACCAGCAGCAGATCACGCTGTTCGCGGCGCGCGTCCACGAGCGCGTGCGCCAGCTCGATATCGGGCGCATCGAAAGCCTCCAGCAGCACGAACATCGACAGTTCGAGCGCGGCGTCGATGAGCCGCTCGAGTTCCGGTCGCGGCAGCATGCGAATGATGGCGAGCACACCGCCCGCACCCGCAACGCGGCCCTCGACGACCTGGTATGAATCGACCAGGAAGTCCTTGCGCATCGCCGGCACCTGCAACGGAGACAACGCGCGCGCGCCGACGGCGAGGTCGTCGAGTGAACCGTCGAAGCGACTGGGCTCGGTGAGAATGGATACCGCGGCGGCTCCGGCTTTCGCATAGGCGGCAACCCGGGCGACGACATCTTCCACGCTCGCGTCCTTGAGCAATCCCACCGCCGGCGAACGCAGCTTCACTTCGGCGATGAGATCGAAGGCACCCAGACTGAGCAGCGGCGCCGCGGGCAGATCGGCAATGCGGACGCGCAGCTCCCGTTCGGAAATTTTCGACTGCGCGGCTGCGGAACGCTCGCGGCTCGAGGCTGCCATCGACGCCAGAAAATCGTCACTCACAGACCCGCCCCTGAGCCGAACGCGGCGAGTTGATCCAGGATGCGGCGCCCCGCGCCATTGTCGATGGCCTGCTTGGCTACGGCCACGCCGTCGCGCGGGTTGTCGACGCGTCCGACGATTTCGAGCGCCAGCGCCGTCCCTAACAATAGTGCGTCGCGGTGCGCGCCACGTTCGGAACCATCGAGCACGGCGCGCAACGCGCGCGCATTGGTGATGGCATTGCCGCCGGCCAGGTCGCGCGTGCCGCACAGATCGAGGCCGTAGTCCGACGGGCTGCGGATCGAGGCCTTGACCTCGCCGGGACGTACGTCGAGCACGGTGAATGGCCCGAGCGGCGTGGGCTCATCCCAGCCTTCCGCACCGTGAACCACGAAGGCGCGTTCGATGGGCAGACCCGACAGGGTTTCGGCCATAAGCTGTGCGGTGGGTAGATTGAAGGCGCCCGTGAGCTGAAACAGCGGCGCTGCGGGATTGGTCAACGGCCCGAGGATGTTGAACACCGTACGCACGCCCATCGCCTGGCGGATCGGCACCACCGCCTTCATCGCCGGGTGGTAGTGAGGCGCGAACAGGAACGTAAACCGGGTCGCCGCCAGGCAAGCGCCCGCCGCGGCCTCGTCCAGCGGTAGTTTGAGCCCGAGCTGCTCGAGCACATCGGCGCTGCCGGACTGGCTCGATACCGAGCGATTGCCGTGTTTGATCACGTCGACGCCGCAGGCGGCGGTGAGCAGCGCCGCGCCGGTGGATAGATTGAAGCTGCCCGAGGAGTCGCCGCCGGTGCCGACGATGTCAATGGCACGGGATCCGGAAGGTATGGCCGGCCGGCGTGCCAGCGCGCGCATGGCGCGCGCGAAACCGCGCACCTCGTCGGCGGTTACACCCTTCGAACGCAGTGAAGCCAGCAACGCACCGGCCAGCGCCGGCGGCATCTCGCCGCCACCCACCTCGCCGACCATGGCGCGCAACAAGTCGCCCGCCGCGGATTCCGTCAGCGATTTACCCGACAGCAGGTGTTCGAGCGTGTCGCGCAGGTTCATTGCCGCCCGCCCACCATCGTCAGGAAGTTGCCGATGAGCCGCGGCCCCTCCGGCGTGAGCACACTCTCCGGATGGAACTGCACGCCTTCGACTTTGAGTGTCTTGTGCCGCACACCCATGATTTCGCCTTCGGGTGTTTGCGCCGTGATCGCCAGGTCCGCGGGCAGCGTATCGGCCTTGGCTATCAATGAGTGATAGCGGCCGACTTCCGCGGGCTGTGGAAGGCCGGCGAACAAACCCTGGCCGTCGTGCGTGACGGGCGAGGTTTTGCCGTGCATGAGCCGCGGTGCCCTGACTACCTTGCCGCCGAATACTTCGACGATGGACTGGTGCCCCAGGCAAACACCGAATACCGGAATGGTTCCGGCGAATGCGCGGATCATGTCCATGCTGACACCCGCGTCATACGGCGTCCCCGGCCCCGGCGAAATACACAGATGCGTCGGGTTCAAGGCCACCGCCTGTTCCACCGTGATCTCATCGTTGCGGCGCACGTCGACTTCGGCGCCGAGAATCATGAACGCCTGCACCAGGTTGTAGGTGAAGGAATCGTAGTTGTCGATCAGCAGCAGGCGCACGCTCCCCGGTCCTTTCATAGGCCCTCCGCCGCGAGCTTGAGCGCGCGCGCCATCGCGCCGCTCTTGGCCAGCACTTCCTCGTATTCGGTGACCGGCACGCTGTCGGCAACCACCCCGGCGCCCGCCTGGTAACTGTATTCATCGCCACGGAACACCAGCGTGCGGATGGTGATGGCCTGGTCCATGTCACCGCGCGCGCCGAAGTAGCCGACGGTGCCGCCATAGAGGCCGCGCCGAACAGGTTCGAGCTCATCGATGATTTCCATGGCGCGCACCTTCGGTGCGCCCACCAACGTGCCCGCGGGGAAGGTGGCGGCAAACAAGTCGAACGCGTCGCGGCCCTTCGCCAGCTGCCCCTTCACACCGCTGACGATGTGCATGACGTGGCTGTATCGCTCGATGACGCGGTACGGATCGACGTGCACGGTGCCGGCGTGCGCGACGCGGCCGAGATCGTTGCGCGCGAGATCCACGAGCATCACGTGTTCAGCGTTTTCCTTCACGTCGGCGAGCAAGTCCTTTTCATGCTGGAGATCGGCGGCCGGATCATCGGCACGCGGGCGCGTCCCGGCGATGGGGCGCAGTTGCGCTTCGCCGCGCGCGGTCACTTTCACCAGGGCTTCGGGCGACGATCCGACCACGGTCACGTCGCCGAGTTTGCAGAAGTACATATAAGGAGAAGGATTGATGAGCCGCAGGGCGCGATAGGCCTCGAAAGGATCGAGCGAATGACGGCCGGAAAAGCGCGACGACAGGACGAGCTGGTAGACGTCGCCGGCGGCGATGTATTCCTGCGTGCGTTTGACGCCGGCCATGTATTCGTCGCGAGACAACGAACCTTGCGCTGGTGAGTACCGCTCCGCGGAGCCGCTGCCCGGAATCAGGTAGTTGGCGATTCCACCGCGCAGCGCGCCGATGACTTCGCGGCGCAGCGCCTGACGCTCGGCTTCAGATCCCGCGTGCAGCAGTGCGATGCCGCGCGTCAGGTGATCGAACACCAGCATGGATTCGGGCGCGACGTAGTGCAGGTCCGGCACCGGGTTGTCGGCGCGCGCATTCGCCGGCAGCCGTTCGAAGTAGCGCACCACGTCGTATGACGAATAGCCGACGAGGCCACCGGCGAGCGGCACCCCCGCCATTTCAGGCAGTGGCTTGGGCGCGGCGGCCAGCGCCTTGCGCAGCGCGTCCAACAACTCGTGTTTGTCCTTCGGGCGCGGCAGCCTGGCGTCGCCGACGGCGAGACCCGCGGCGTCGAGCTTCACCTCGAGGCATTTGCCGAAACCGATGAAGGAATAACGCGCCAGGCGCTCGCCGCCCTCGACGCTCTCCAGCAGGAAGCGCGGATTGAAGGCTCCGAGTTTGGCGAAAGCCGACACCGGGGTGTCGAGATCGCCAGCGATGTCAAAAGGCGGTTTCACCGCATCAACTCCTGTGTAATTCGCGCAGACAACAAAAAACCCATCCCAGGTTGGTACCGGAGATGGGTTCTTTTGGAATTCGTTCTGTAATCAGATACGCAATAGCATCCCGAAGGCCCACTCCTTATTGGAGGCGCCACCACCAGATCCTGCGGGTGTTGAGATTGCTCATCGGGCGGCGAGTATCGCCAAGGGGCGAAGGCGGCGTCAAGGCGGATGAAAGGTCTTGCTACTTGCCGCCGCACTTTCTGGCGATCTGTGCGATCACGTCGCGGCCAAAGGCCTGTGCCGCCGGCGACTGCGTCAATTCCTTGCCCATAATCCGGTGGCCGAGATCGGAGCGCGAGAAGTCGGCAATAGCCGCCTGCTGGGGCGGGGAAATCTCTTCGGTGCCCGGAACCTCGGGAAACACGGCCTCGCCGCCCTCGCGCGAGCGCAGTCGGCGCAGCAGCCCCTCCACATATTTCACCCCGGCATCCGAGCGAAAGAACGCGAGGGACGCTTCTACGTCGACGGGTGACAGAACGGTGCCAACCACGCTCGCCATGCCGGCGGTGAAATCCTCATAGGGAATCCGCTTCACGCAGGAAGCGCTGATCTTTCCGTATCGCTGGGTCAGCGACCCGCTCAGGAAGCTGAGTTTTGCGGTGGCCACCGCGATCTCATCCGAACGCATGGCCCGCACCAGCTCCGCGGCCCCGGGGTTGTCAGCGGCGTGTACGACCGAGGCCAGCGCGCTGACCGTGGCGAGAACCATCAACTTCATGATCGAGCGCATGCGGCGTCCCGGAGTAGAGAACCGTGGCAAAATCCACGGCGCGAAATATACGCGAGGAGGCTTGATGACGCGCCGACTGATTTCTTCGGGATCCACGTTCGAGAAAAGCATTGGCTATTCGCGCGCAGTGGTCGATGGCGACTGGGTATTCGTCTCCGGTACCACCGGTTTCGACTACTCGAACATGACCATCCAGGACGACGCCGTGGCGCAATGCGAACAGGCGTTGAAGAACATCGAGGCCGCGTTGAAACAGGCGAACGCCAGGGTCGCCGATGTCGTGCGAGTGCACTACCTCCTGACCAGCGCCGCCGACTTCGAGCTCTGCTGGCCGGCCATGGGCAAGGCATTCGGCGCGGTGCGACCCGCGGCCACCATGATGGTGGTCGGTCTGGCCGACGCGCGCATGAAGATAGAGATCGAAGTGACCGCCCTCGTCCGCAAAGCAGGCCGCAAGGCGGCGCCGCGCAAGAAGAAGGCGAAGGCCGCGCGTCGCAAGAAGTGAGCGCCTCACACGAGACGCTCGGCAATCCAGTGACTGATCGACATCCAGGTGTCGGTCTCCCGCAGCAGCTGGCGGTATCGCAAGACGATCAATAGCACGGCGCCCCAGGCGTAAACGGGGTGCATCATCCGGTGCCGCAGTCCGTCGTAGGTCATGGCTATCCACAGGGGCGAGAGCCAGACCAGGAGAAACGGGATGACGTCGCGCAGAGCGATCGACGCGGTTCCGCCAAAGAGTCGGCCCACGGCGGCAATGAGCAGGGTGTTGGTGGCGAGCAGAATGAAGCGCCGGTGCGATTCCGGTCGCTTGCGGGTGTGCCATGCGCCAATGAGGAAGATGCTGAACGTCCCCATGTCGGTCAGCGGAACGAGGAACTGTCCTTTCACGCCATCCACGCCGATCGCGGCGATGCGCTGGGAAAGTACGATCAGCGAAAAGGTGAGGCCGAAGACGATCAGCGCCGCACCGTAAATCATGCCTAGCCGCCCGACCTTCACGTGCAGCGCCGTTCGCCCGCTCATCGCCAGCCAGGCCTGGAGCATCACGAGGCCAATCCAGCCCATGAAGATGGCGGCGTGCACATGGAACAACCACTGCGCTTGCGAGTGACCGGCGAACAAAGCCCCGAAATAGGTATGCCAGAAGCCGACCACGGCGATTGCCGCCATCAGCAGCGCGAGCGGGATGACTATTGACGGGCGAAGGCGAGTGCTGGACAGGGATGCGTTCATTGGTTTCACTTCGTCGGGCTGAGTGGGCGTGGCGGACAATCGCGCTAGTGGGGCCGAACGGTCTTGAAACGCGAATGAATCCTTCTGAAACGATCTGAAAACCAAGGGCATGGACAAGGCCGACTCGACACAGGTTTACGAAACGGGTGGCTTCCGCGTCGATCCTGCTCAGCGCGTGCTGTTCGCGGTCGATGGAACGCGGATCGCACTGCCCTCGCGCGCGTTCGAGCTGCTGCTCTTTTTCGTGAGGCATCCGGGCGAGCTACTCGACAAGAACCAGCTCATGGCGGCGGTGTGGCCCAACACCGTGGTCGAGGAGAACAATCTCAATCAGTGCATCGGTGCGCTGCGCAAGGCATTGGTGGAGAGTCCCGGCGAGAATCGCTTTCTCGTCACCGAGTCCGGGCGCGGATATCGGTTCGTCGCGTCCGTACGGGCGCTCGCCGCTGAGCCCGCAAATCCGGCTCGCGTTGCCAAAGTCGCCGACGGCCTCGGGCGCCGCTGGGGTCTGCCAATCGCCCTGATCGTCGCGCTACTGGCGGCGGTCTTCCTGTTCTGGTGGCCGCGTGGGCAGGTGCCCGCGGACCGCTCGATCGCGGTGCTGCCATTCGAGAATCGGAGCCAGGCGCGCGCCGATGACTATCTGGCGCTCGGCATCCAGGATGAAATCCTCACACTGCTCACGCGCATCGCCGATCTGCGCGTGCTGTCGCGTACGGCAACGGCGCGCTATGCGCACGGCGCGATCGATATGCCCGCGGTCAGCCGCAGCCTCGGCGTGTCCTATCTACTCGGGGGAAGCGTACAGCGCGCTGGCGACACGGTACGCGTGAACGTCACGCTGATCGACGCGGTTGCGGACCGGCAACTATGGGCGCAGACCTACGAGCGCAGCGCCGTCGACGTGTTCGCCATCGAAAGCGAAGTCGCGCAGTCCGTGGCGCGCGCGCTCGAAGCGCGCCTCACGGCGCAGGAGCGCAGCGCGATCACGCGGCCGCCCACGGCGAATCCGGCGGCCTACGAGTACTACCTGCGCGCACGGGCCTTCGCCGAGCGCACCACGCGCACGGAATACGAGATCCGCGCCGCCATTGACGCGTATGAGGAAGCGGTGCGGCTCGATCCCGGATTCGCCATTGCCTGGGCGCAGTTGTCGCGGCGGCACGCCAATTTCTTCTCACTGGCGTACGACCGGTCGGAGAGCCGGCGCGTCGCGGCGCAGCGGGCGCTCGCGGAAGCGACGCGGCTGGCGCCCGATCTCATCGAAACGCTGACGGCTCGTGCGTACTACCTGTTCGTCGTGGAAGGAGACTATTCGGCCGCGGAGAGCGCGATGCTCGAACTCGAGGCGCGCGCGCCGCAGAGCGCGGACGCCGCGAGTGGGCTCGCGCAGTTGACGCACGAGCTCGGCCAGATGGATCGAAGCGCCGACTACGCGCGGCGGGTGCTGGCGCTCGACCCGCTGAACCCCTATCGACAATCTCTGGTCTGCCTCGACTATCTCACCGCGCGCAAACTGGATCTGGCCGCCAAGACGTGCGATCGCGCGCTCGAACTGCTGCCTGGAGACGCCGGCATCCTCACGATCGACGCGACGATCTATCAGGCACGCGGCGAGCTCGATCGCGCGCGCGCGTTGCTGCAATCGCTCACGCCCGCGCCGGGTGACTGGCGAACTCTGCGAGCGCTGAGCCGGCAGTACCAGCTCGACCGGAAGCCGACCGCCGCCGTGGCGCTGCTCGGAAAATATCTCGAGCACGCGGACGCGCTCGGCACGCGTCGCGGCGTGGTACGCCGCTGGCTCGCGGACGCTCAGAGGTTGGCGGGTGATGCGAAAGGAGCGCATGCGAGTTATGCGACCGCCCGCGCGGAACTCGAGGCCGAGCTTGCGCATCAGGAGGCGAACCCTGTTCTCACCGGAGAACTCGCGATCGTTCGCGCGCGGCTCGGCGACCACCAGGCCGCCGTCACACTCGCCGATCGTTGTCTGCAGCTCGCTGCCCACCCGCGGCGCGAATCGCTGATCGCCGACTGCACCCGCGCGAAAGTCGACCTTGCGCAGGCGGCTGGCGACACTGCTGGCGCGATCCGTCTATTGCGGGAACTCGCGGCCATGCGCGGCCTGCTGCCGCCGCTCACCGGCGCGCTGGTGCTCGTCGACCCCGAATTCGACAATCTGCGTGGGCGCGAATTTATCCTTTAGAATCGCCACCAAAATCTCAAAGGTGACGAGGCCGCACTCCGGCCCGTCAACAAACATGAATACCGACTACGAGAAGTTAGGCGCCTTTTACCTTGGGCGCGAATACGACGCTGCCACCTCCGCGCTCAAGGACGACCTGGTCCTCTATGACTCCAAGGACCTGACCACCCACGCGGTGTGCGTCGGCATGACCGGCAGCGGCAAGACCGGCCTCTGCCTTTCACTTCTCGAAGAAGCGGCGATCGACGGCGTACCGGCGATCTGCATCGATCCCAAGGGCGATCTCGGCAACCTGATGCTGACGTTTCCGAACCTGGCGCCGTCGGACTTCGAACCCTGGGTGGACGCGGGCGACGCGGCGCGCAAAGGCGTAAGCATTGGCGACTTCGCGGCGACGACGGCGGAAACCTGGAAACGCGGGCTCGCCGAATGGGGCCAGGCTCCCGAGCGCATCGGCCGCCTGCGCGCCGCCGCCGACGTGGCTATCTACACGCCCGGCGCCGAGACCGGCCTGCCGCTGTCGGTGCTGCGCTCCTTTTTACCCCCGCCGGCTGAGTTGTTGGCCGACGCGGGCGCGTTGCGCGATCGCGTCGGCTCGGTGGTGTCGGGCCTGCTGAGTCTCCTCGGGATCGAAGCCGATCCGATCGGCTCGCGCGAACACATCCTGCTGGCCAATATCCTGGAGGGCGCGTGGCGAGCCGGTCTTTCGCTCGACATGACCGGGCTGATCCAGGCGGTGCAGAAGCCGGCCTTCGACAAGTTGGGCGCCTTCGACCTCGAAACCTTCTTTCCCGCCAGGGACCGGCTCAAGCTGGCCATGCAGCTCAACAATCTCATCGCCTCGCCGGGCTTCGCCACCTGGATGCAGGGCGAGCCGCTCGATGCGCAGCGCCTGCTGTTCACGCCCGAGGGCAAGCCGCGCGTCTCCATCTTCTCGATCGCGCATCTCAACGACGCCGAGCGCATGTTCATCGTGACGCTGGTGTTGAACGAAGTCATTGCGTGGATGCGCACCCAGTCGGGCACGGGATCCTTGCGCGCCATTCTTTACATGGACGAGATCTTCGGCTTTTTTCCGCCGACCGCGAACCCGCCCTCCAAACAACCTATGCTCACGCTGCTCAAGCAGGCGCGCGCGTTCGGCCTCGGCGTCGTTCTGGCGACGCAGAATCCCGTCGATCTCGACTACAAGGGTCTCGCCAACTGCGGTACCTGGTTCATCGGCCGCTTGCAGACCGAGCGCGACAAGCTGCGCGTGATCGAAGGGTTGAAGTCCGCGCTGGCCGGCAGCGAAGACGGCGCCGATCTCGAAGGCCTGATGTCCAATCTCGCGCAGCGCGTATTCCTGATGCGCAATGTGCATGACGACGCGCCGGTGCTCATGAAAACGCGCTGGGCGTTGTCCTATCTGCGTGGGCCACTGACCGGCCCGGAAATCGCGCGCGTGATGGGCACGCGCAAGTCTGGCACCGGCAGCTCCGCCGCGGCAGTGACGGCGAACGCTCCGGCCACGACGCCGGTGGCGGCGCGCCCGGCGGTGGGCGCGGGAATTGCCGAATATTTCCTGGCGCCGACCAAGGGCAGCGGCGCGGTGCTCTACAAACCGATGATCGCCGGCTTCGCCAAGCTTCACTATGTGGATTCGAAGCTCGCGCTCGACGACTGGCAGACCGGCGGATGGCTCGCCCCCTTCGACGATGGCGGCGGCAACGCGTCGTGGGAAGACGCGGTACAGGATCCGCAGCTCAAGTCGCGGCTGTCCGCGAATCCATCATCGGACGCCGAGTACGGCGAGCTGTCCGGCGCGGCGCTACGCGCCGCAAGCTATGCCGGCTGGTCCAAGGGACTGCAGGCTCATCTCTACGAGACCGCGCGCGCCAACGTCTTCGTGTGCGATGCGTTCAAGAGCGCGTCGAAAAGCGGCGAATCCGAAGGCGACTTCCGCGCGCGCCTCACTCTCGCCGCGCGCGAGAAGCGTGATGCGGCGGTGGCCGAGCTGCGCCAGCGCTGGCAGGCGAAGCTGCAACAGCTCGCCGAGCAGATCCGTCGCGCTGAAGAGCGTCGCGAGCGCGAGAAGGGCCAGCTCTCACAGCAGCGCATGCAGACCGCGGTGTCCATAGGCAGTTCTATTCTCGGCGCCTTGTTAGGGCGCAAGACCATCTCGGCGGCCAATATCAATCGCGTCGGAACGGCAGCGCGGTCGGCGACGCGCTGGGGACACGAATCGCAGGACGTCTCGCGCGCCGAGGAAAGTCTGGAAGTCCTGCAGCAGCGGCTCGCCGATACCAAGACGCAGGTCGACGTCGAGGTCGCGCGTCTTCAGACCACGCTCGACGCCACCACCATTGGATTGCGTCAGGTAGAAGTGCCGGCGCGCAAATCCGATATCGCGGTCGGTGAGGTGGCCCTGGTTTGGACCCCGTGGCGCAAAGGCGCCGACGGTTTTCCCGCGCCGGCCTACGACTGAACCAACCACGGGGAAAATCATGAAAGAACTCATCGATCAGCTGACCAAGACCCTCGGCATCAGCATGCCGCAGGCCGAAGGCGGCGCGGCGGTTCTGTTCAAGGCCGCGAAGGACAAGCTCGGCGCTGAGGAATTCGGCAAGCTGCTGGGCGGCGTGCCGGGCCTCGGCGACCTCATGAAGAAAGCGCCAGCGGCCGGCGGCGGACTCGGCGGAATGTTAGGCGGGCTCGCCAGCGCCATGGGCGGCAATGCCGCGCTCATCGCGACCGTGGTCGGCGGCTTCGGCAAGCTCGGGCTCAAAGCCGAGGATGCCAAGAAATTCGTGCCGGTCATCCTGGACTTCCTGCACAGCAAGGTGGGTCCAGACGTGGTGTCCAGGCTCGAGAAGACGTTGCGCGGCTAAGCTGCCAGGAACCCACCATGCCTTCTTTCGATGCAGTATCCGAACTCGACAGTCATGAGCTCACCAACGCCGTGGACCAGGCGAATCGCGAGCTCACGCAGCGCTTTGACTTCAAGGACACCGGCGCGATCTTCGAGCTCAGTGAAAAAGACATGACCGTGAGCCTGAAGGCTCCGAGCGAGTTCCAGCTCAAGCAGATGGTCGACATCCTCACGCAGCGGTTGGGCAAACGCGGCATCGACGTGCGCTGCCTGGAGAAAAAAGATGCCGTCAGCAACCTCGCCGAGGCGCGCCAGGACATCGTGCTGCGCCATGGAATCGACGCGGATGCCGGCAGGAAGCTGCAGAAGCTCGTCAAGGAATCGAAGCTCAAGGTGCAGGCGTCGATCCAGGGCGACAAGTTGCGCGTGACCGGGAAATCGCGCGACGACCTGCAGGCGGCCATGGCGCTGCTGCGCAAGGCGGAGCTGGACCGCCCCGTGCAGTTCAACAATTTCCGCGACTGAGAAACGCTACTGCGCGATGCGCAGCTTTACAGCGAAGGTGTAACGCGCCACGGGGCAATTGCGATTGGGCGGCCGTCCCGCATGACGGATCGCACCGTCGAACAACAGCAGCCGCCCGGGCTTCGGCGACACCGCGACCTGCGCGTCGCCGTCGGCATCGAAGAACAGCGTCTCGCCGCCCCACTCCGTGTCCCATTGTTCGCACAGGAACCACAGTGCGGTGAGTTCGCGTGTGTTCGGCAACGCATCGAAGTGAGTCAACAAGATGTCGCCGAAGGCCGCGAAATTCGTGTACACGCGATACGGCAGGAAGCGCTCGTTCGGCCTCACATCCGTGACCGCTTTTTCCGTGGCCAGCCACAGCCTGGTGCGCGGCAGATTCTCGAGCGGCATCTCGCACACCCAATGCCGGTATTCGACCGACTCCGGCCGTGCCTTTTCCGTGCGCGTGAACGACGCCTGCGAGATCGCCTTGAAGTACCGCGCCGATTCCTCGGCCGGTACGAGTCCGTCGAACACGAAGATGTCGTGTCCGTCGACGCTCGCGGTGCGCGTGGGCGCGGTCACGCCGTGCGCTCCGGCATCGGCGGCGCGGCGCAGTGGGCGCGGATGAAGTCGTCGTGCGAGGGATATGTCTGCACGCGTTTCTGCACGTCGCCGCTCATGAGCTCCAACCGTCGCGCGAGCTCCGCGTCCGGAATGATGTCGGCGATCGGGTGATAAGCCTTGGGCTGCAAGCCCTGCCCCAACATCACCGCGAGCCAGCTCGGCTCCCTGAACAGCTCGCCCACGCTCACGACGATGTTGGCGTTGCGCTCGAACATTTCCAGGCGCTGCTTGAGCGTGTCGGGTCTCCTGATCGCGCGGCAATGGCGCCAGAACGGCGTGTCATCGCGTTCCGTGGCGGTGTAGTGCATCACGAGGAAATCGCGGATCTCCTCGGTTTCGGCGCGCGCCATGGCGTTGAATTTGTCGATGGTCGCTGCATCGAACCCGTCGCCCGGAAACATGAACAGCAAACGCGCTATCGACGCGAGCACCAGGTGAATGCTGGTCGATTCGAGAGGTTCGAGGAAGCCACTGGCGAGCCCGAGTGCGACGCAGTTCTTCTTCCACACTTCCTTGCGCCGCCCGGTGACGAACCGCAGCGGCCGCGGCGTCGCGAGTGCAGTCGCATCGAGCCGCGTCAGCAACAGGCCTGCGGCTTCATCGTCGCCCAGGTACTCGCTGCAGTACACGTACCCATTGCCGGTGCGGTGCTGCAGCGGAATGCGCCACTGCCAGCCGGCTTCGCGCGCGGTGGAGCGCGTGTAGGGAGTGGTGGCGACAACGCGTTCGCAGGGCACCGCCATGGCGCGGTTGCACGGTAGATAGTCGCTCCAGTCTTCATAACCGGCGTGCAGCGCCTGCTCGATCAACAGGCCGCGGAATCCGGAACAGTCGATGAACAGATCGCCGTCGATGACGCGCCCGTCCGCAAGTTTGATCGATTCGATGAATCCGTCGGTCGCGCGCAACTGCACGTGCTCGACACGGCCTTCGTGCCGCTTGACGCCGAGCGCTTCGGAAAACTTCCGCAGGAAGACGGCGTACAGCCCCGCATCGAAGTGATACGCGTAGGCGAGATTGGGCACCGGCAATCGGTCGGTCGCGAGCGGACGCCCGAATTTGCCGGCGCGCGCCGCAATGATGTTCGAGCAGAAATCATCCTGTGTAAGGGTTCCACCCTGGGCGCGATGCCGCAGCCAGAAATGATGGAAGTAGATTCCCGACATCTGCACGCCGTAGAACCCGAAGGGATGCATGTAGGAGTGCCCGAGGCGGGTCCAGTCGACGAATTCGATGGCGAGCTTGAAGCTCGCCTGCGTGGCGCGGACGAATTCGACTTCGTCGATCTCGAGCGAGCGATTGAAATCCACGATCGACGGTATGGTGGCCTCGCCAACTCCAACCGTGCCGATTTCCTCGGACTCCACCAGGTCGATGGTGTATTGGCCACCACCCAGCGCCTTGGCGAGCGAGGCAGCCGCCATCCAGCCGGCACTGCCGCCACCGACGATCACGATTTTCCTGACCCGGTTGTTCACTCGCCAATGATCCTGTCAGCCGTTGCCGCGCGCCGGCGCGGATGCCTGGTGTCGAACATACTCGATGTGGCGCGGCATCGAAGCCGCGAGCCGTTCGATTTGCGTGCGCAGCGGCAGCATCTGCTCGAGGGTCACGGAGTCGAGCTGCAAGGTCATCTGCATTTCGAGTGCGCGCGGAATATTGCCGCAGCCGATCAGAAGCCAGGCCCAGTCGACTTCTTCGAATGATTCGTGGTCGCGTATGTCAATGCGGCCGTTCGCGCCGAACAAGTCGAGCTTGTGTGCCAGCGTGTCGGGCAGTGGGGCGGCGCGCGTCGCGTTCCAGAATTCTCCGGGGCGCGCGCGGCCGGCACGATAGTGCGCGATGGTGAAGTCGCGCAGCGCGTCGGCGTGTTCGCCCATGACGCGGTTGTAGTCGACAGCTTCAACGGTGCTGTGCGCGTCGAGCGGAAAGAGCTCAATGAGCGTCGCGATGCCGATCTGCGCGAGATGCAGGTCGGCACCGGCCAGGGGCTCGAGCTCGACCGCCGCTGCGCCGAGCGCCACCCGGTTGTGTTGCCAGAATCTGTGGCGCCGTCCGCTGCGAAACCTGGTCACGCGCGGCTCGGCGGCGTCCGGCGCGAGAGTCAGCAGCTGCGCGCGCGCCGCAGCGTCATCGATGAATGCGCTGGCATAGACATGACCCACCGCCGACGCGCTGGCGAGCGGCACACGCCAGGTCCACCCGGAAGCACCCGCGATGGTTTGAGTCACGGGCGGCGGGTTGGCGAGCGCCGGCGCCGCGGCAGACAGCATCCGATCGCAAGGCAACCAGGCCGACCAGTCGTCGCGCCCGGACTCGTCCGGTGGTGTGGCGCACTCGACGAAGAAATCTCCCGCGACGATGTCGCCGCCTTGCAGCCGTAGCGCGCGAATTTGCCCGTTCTCGGCGACGTCCATGCCGACGATCGCGCCTTCGACGCGACGCACACCGGCGCGCATTGCGTGTTCGCGCAGGTAGGCGACGTAGGCCGCCTCGTCGACATGAAAGCCGTACGTGAAGCTCGAGGTGAGGTCGGTGGCATCGCCCATCGGTCGAGCGAACCGGCCCAGCCGGGCGGCCGCGGCCGCCAGCGAATAGTCTTCGGCGCTGCTGCGTCGGCCTGCGATCGCCTCGCGCAACAGGAATTTGTAGAAAGGCGCAGCGCCGATGGGCGTGCCGATGTCGCCATGCGCATGCAGGAAGCGCGATCCTTCGCCCTGCCAAGCCAGGTGTTCGCTCGCGAGCTTGTAAGTGGCGCCAGTGCGGCGCAGAAAATCCGGCTCCTGCACGCCGACCAGCGCGTGCATGCCGCGTTGTGACGGCAGCGTCCAGCGAACGCCTTGCGACTCGCGCGCAGCGCCACCGTCAGCGACCACGACCTCGAGCGACCGATGACGGAAGGCGCGATGCAGCGACATGGCCGCCAGCCACGCGACCGCGTCCGTGCCGCTGACGACGACGCGATCGACGCCGTTCAAGTGCCGGCTCCGGCGACCATGGGTTTGGCCGGACAATAGCTGCGCAGAAAATCCTCGTGCGTGGGCATGGCCAATGCCGCGTTGTGGATCTGCTCGCGCACCTGCTGCAATTTGCGCGTGAGCGCCGCCCCATCGACCGCATCGGCAAGCGGGTCGTAGCCGCGCGGCATGACGCGCTGCCCGAAGTACACGGCGAGCCAGCTCGGCTCGAGGAACAGCCCATCCTTGTATGTGACCACGCGCGCACGCTGCCGGAAGAGTTCCATCTTGTGCTTGAGGCTGTCGGGAACATCCATGGTCCGGCAATAGTTCCAGATGGGCGCGTCGTCACGCTCGGTCGCGTGGTAGTGCAGGATCAGGAAATCGCGCACGCGGTCGTATTCCATCTCGATCCAGCGGTTGTACGCCTCGACCGTGCGCGGATCGAATTGCCCCTGCTCCTGCTCCTGCAGCGGTGCGTCCGTCAGGTAGTCGATCAGCGTGGTGATCGCGACCTGGATCAGGTGAATGCTGGTGGACTCGAGCGGCTCGAGAAATCCGCCGGCCAGACCGATGGCGACGCAATTGCGGTTCCAGGTCTTGCGCCGGCGGCCGGCCGTGAAACGCAGGAAGCGCGGGTCAGCCAATGCCTTCCCGCCCAAGCGGGACATGAGCTTCGCGCCCGCCTCGTCGTCACTGATGAAGCCGCTGCTGTAGACGTAACCGTTACCCGTCCGGTGCTGCAACGGGATGCGCCACTGCCATCCTGCCTCACGCGCGGTGGCGCGCGTGTACGGCGTGAGCGGTCCGGCGTTTTCGCAGGGTACGGCAGCGGCGCGATCGCAGGGCAGCCAGCGCGTCCACTCGTCGTAACCGGTTTTCAACGCCTGCTCGATGAGCAGCCCGCGGAATCCCGAACAATCGATGAACAGATCGCCGCTCACGGTCGATCCGTCGGCGAGCTTCACCGATTCGATCCAGCCGTCGGTGCCGCGAAGCTGCACATCGACGATCTTGCCGTCGGTGCGCTGCACGCCGCGCTGCTCCGCAAAGCCACGTAGGTAGGCAGCGTAGAGCGAGGCGTCGAACTGGAACGCATAGCCGAAGGTCGACAGCACGGCCGATGTGTCTTCCGATGGCAGCGTGAACCGGTTCATTCGCGAAGCGACGATGGCCAGCGAAAAGTCTTCGATGGCCGAGCTGCCGCCGGCGCGCTGCTGGCGAAGCCAGTAGTTGTGGAACGGCACGCCGGCGATGCGCGAGCCGTAAGCGCCGAATGGATGGATATAGCTGTCGCCGAGGCGTGCCCAGTCGACGAACTCGATGCCGAGTTTGAACGTCGCCTGGGTCCTGGCCATGAGCTCGCGCTCATCGATGCCAATCCGCTTGTTGAAGAAACGGATGTGCGGCAACGTGGCCTCGCCCACGCCGACAATGCCGATCTCGCTCGACTCGATGAGCCGGAGGCGGCATTTCTGCTGGCCTAACACGGCGGCAAAGGCCGCGGCGGTCATCCAGCCAGCCGTGCCACCACCAACGATGACGATGTTGAGCGGCGGTCGCACGTTCCAGGCCTCCTCGAGCAGTCTCAAAAGAAAAGGGCGCGCCGTATCGTATACGGCGCGCCCGATCTTCTCAGAACGTCAGGTTAGTGGATGCGATAGCGGAAGCCCAATTGCAGCCGGATATCGTTCGTGAACCACGAGCGCGGCAGGAGCAACCCGTCCGCACTGACCTGCTGACGCAACACCGTCTCGGCCTGCAGAAGGTTCTGGGCATCCAGGAAGATGTCCCAGCTATCGCTCGGCTTGTAGTGGGCTGACGCGTCGAGCTGACCATAGGCGTCCTGCCAGATGGGCAGCTTGATGCAGCAGTCGGACTGGCTGATCAGGTAGTCGCTGCGCCAGTTCCAGGCGAGACGCGCCGAGTACTTCGGCTGCTCGAACATGAGCACCACGTTGTACGACTTCTCGGAGAAGCCCTCGAGCGGCAGGTCCGTGAAGGTGATGAGCGCGTCCTGCAGCGTTCCGCCGTTACCCGACACGGTCGACAGGCCCGAGTTCGTTACGCCCTGGTTGTCGACCAGCGTGGCGTTGGCCTGGATGCCCAAGCCATTCCACGGAGCCGGCAGTTTGTCGAAGAACGTCTGGTACGCGAGTTCTATGCCCTTGATGCTGGCGCCGTCAGCGTTGGCCGGCGCAGTCACGGTGACCGGACGCGTAACGCCGTTGTTGGTGAAGTTCTGCGAGTACGACACGTTGGTCACGTAGTCGCGGAACTTCTTGTAGAACAAGGCCGTGGTGAACGAGCCGGTGTCCGAGAAGTACCACTCGTACGTCAAGTCCAGGTTGTCTGCCGTGGTCGGCTTCAACTTCGGATTGCCCACGCCCGCGGTGTAACGCGGGTTGTACGCGACCGGGAAGGTCGAGCAATCGCCCGGGGTTGCGTAGACAACGTTGCCGTTGGCGCAAGTCGGCGCGACTTCCGCGACGCTGAAGTAGAACTTGTACAAGCCCATGTCTGGCCGAGCGAGGGCGCGCGACAAGGCGAAGCGCACGAATTGCTCGTCCGTCAGCCCGAAGCGCACGTTGAAGCTTGGCAGCCAATGTTTGTGACTGGCACCAGCAGCGTCCGTGTACGACCCGAAGTTCATGAACGCACGGTCGTCGACCGGCGTGAACAGCCGCGCGTCGGGAGCCTGCCCTGCACCGGGCGGGTTCGGGTTGTTGAAGCGCGGGAACTGCACTCCACCCGTCGAGGAGACATCGGTGGTGACGTAGCGCACGCCAATGTTGCCCTTGACGCTGACGGGACCGATCTTCGTGTCGTCGTTGCCAAACTTGAACATCACGTAGGCCGCGTTCGTATCTTCCGTAACGTCGAGCTGCTCCACCGGGCAGAACAAGCCGCCGTTTCCGGGTTGAACCGGGCAGGAGGTGCGATCGGCCAGTGCGACCCAGCTGTTGCTGCGGCCGTTGCCGTACAACGCGCGCGTGGCGTTGTAGTTGCTGACGATGTCGAAGCGGGGATGCAGGAACGTGCCACCGCCGAAGACACCGCCGCCGACGAGGTCGGGGCCGAGGTCCTTGGCGATGTACGAGTACTGCCACGGGTTCTGGTTGAGGAAGACTGGCACGTCATCCTGGACGCCCCACATCGGCTGCACGGCGCCCCAGTTGTAGGTTGACCAGTTGACGTTCTGATCACGCTCGGCGCGCCGCACACCGACGCGTAGCGAGTTTGCCCAGCCTTCGTCGCTGAGTTTGATGTCCGCGTCGAGACGATAGGCGAGCTCTTCACCCGAGCTGTCTTCCGCGTGTTCCATTTCCCATTCGTGGAACCAGTTCTGCGGATCGGCGAAACCACCCGGTGTGAAGCCGTAACCCGTAGGTCTACGGAACTCGAATTGCGGCTTGCCACCCGTGAGGTCGAGCCACAGATCGGTACCGGTCTTGTTGTTCGCACTGTTGTCGAAATTGACGACCGTCGACTCGATCTTCTGAACGTCCAGGTTGAGCGCGACGTTCTCGTTCACGTTCCACTTGAAGTTGAGCGACAGATCCTCGGTCAGGTTGGTCTGCGTGGACGAACGCGTGTCGGCAGCCATGCCGACGCCACGTGTGGTGGGGCAATTTGGTGCTGACCACGAATAGCAGGTGAATGACGGATAACCGTTCGGATGCTGCAGCACCGGGCTGAACGGGTTGCTCATCCAGGCGTTGTTTGCCAGGGTGTCGTTGATGATGCCCTGCGTGAACACGCCGCGGCTGTCGAACGCGTAGGCGGGCGTGCCCTGAGCAGGCGCCGAGAACTGGTTCGTGATGATCAGGCTCTGCGGTGTCTGCGCATCGCCGATGCCGGCGCTGAGGGAGTACTCCTCCCAGTTGTTCTCATATTCGGACCGGTTGTACTGCAACAGGCCGACCAATGATTCATCGGGGCTGCGCCACTGCAAGGCCACCGACGCGCCTTTGCGCGTGCGGTCGTAGGTGTTTTCGCGGATGTCGACGCCGCCGGGGATATATTTGGTGCCACCGCCGTAGGCGGCGACGTTGTCGGCACGGAAGAAGCGCAGCAGCTGCACGCCTTGCGATTCCGTCACAACCTGCGAAATGGCGGCGTTGGCCATGATGCCGAACTCGCCGATTCCTGATTCCCAGCGATTGCTGATGAGCGCGGAACCAGAGGGCTTGGTTTGGCCGGCGAGATTGCCGTAGCCCATCTCGGCCGAGAACGCAGCCACGAAGCCTTCGGAGTCGAAGGGCACGTGCGTGCGAAGGTTCACGGTGCCGGCGAGACCGCCTTCGATCATGTCGGCAGTGGAATTCTTGTACGTATCGACACCGGCCATCAGTTCGGGCGAGACGTCGCCGAACGACAGACCGCGCGAGCTGTTCGCGTTGAAGCTGTCACGGCCATTGAATTCGCTTCGGACCTGCGGGAGGCCGCGAATCACGACGCCGGACGGTTCAGCCGAGAAGTGCGAGGTGTCGCCGGAGGCGGCAAAACGCGTGACGGTGATGCCGCTCATGCGCTGCAACGCTTCGGCGACGCTCTTGTCGGGGAACGCGCCGATGTCCGAGGCGGTGATCGAATCGACTACCGTGTCGGCTTCTTTCTTGATTTCCTGGGACGTCGCCAGCGCCTTGCGAATGCCGGTTACGAGGATCTCGGTGAGATCGTCTTCCGACTTGGTCGTTGCGGTGTTGGTAGCCGCCGCGTCCTGGTCTTGCGCGATGGCGAATGGAGCGAGCAGCGCTGCTCCGATGGCGAGAATGGATAATTCGGTAACGCGCGACTTTTTCGCGCTTACGGCTTCACGCCGCAATCTTTTAGATGCTTTGGACACTGCAATGCCCCCCCTGTATAGAACTGATTCCGAGCTAATTAATTCGATAATCGATTGTTAGTATTTTTTTGGAGTGTAGCGAGATCGCGTACACAAGCAAGAGCCTTTTTGCCAATAGTTGTGCCCGAGCCGCATGTCTCGGCGAGCCATGAATTGTCGCGACACCAGTAAAAACCGCCAAGCCATCCATGACCCTTTCCGCCGACCCAGAACGCTTGCAACGGATTGTTTCTCTTATCGTTATTGGCAATTTCACCGACGCCTTCGCGGAAGCTTCAGCAATCTCGGACAAGGACATTGCGATCGAGGCATGGCTGGTCATCGCGCGAGCCAATGCAAATATGCAACGCTTCGCCGCCGCCCGCGACGCGTTTGAAATTGCATTGCAACATGCACCCGGATCACGGCAAATCCGCCTCGAGCGGGCGCTGCTCATGGAACGCGAAGGCCTGGCGGCTGAAGCGTTGGCCGAACTCGAAGCACTCGAGCAGGCGGCGCGCGATTCGCCACAGTTGTTAGTGCAGCTGGGGCGCGCCTTGCAATTCGCCGGCCGGACCGGCGACGCGGAAACGAAAGTCTCGGCCGCCCTGTCTTTGTGGCCCACCGATGCCGCACTGCACGTGTTGCTAGCCGAGCTTCGCTGGCAACGCGGCGCTGGCGTCGAAGCCACGGCTGCCATTGAACATGCGGTCGAAAAGTTTCCGCGCGATCTCAAGCTGCGCCTCATCGCGGCGGACCTGTTGCGCAATTCCGGGCGTGCAGCCGTTGCGCTCGGCCTGGTCGAGCAGGGCCTGGCGCTCGCGCCCGAGTCGCCCGCGTTCCTGACTTCGACCGGAGTGTTGTTAGACGATCTCGATCGCCCGCATGACGCACTGCCCTATCTGCACGCTGCGGTGGCGCGTGCGCGCGACCCAGCGCAACCGAAGCGCAACCTGATCCCGGCGCTGCTGCGCACCGGCGCGGCGGCGATCGCCCTGGGGTTGTGCGACGAACTTGCGGCGGGCAGCCCGGACGATCAACAGCTCATCGCGTACCGCGCGACCGCTCTGCGTTTGTTAGGCGACGCGCGCTACTCGCGCCTGTACGACTACGCGCGGCTGGTGCGCACTTATGCCCTGCAGCCGCCCGCGGAATTTGCCGACGTGGGCGCGTTCAATGAAGCATTCGCGCGCGAACTGCGGTCCCTGCATCACGCATCGCAGCGACCGCTGGCGCAATCGTTGCGCGGCGGCACGCAGACGCAGCGCAACCTGCCCGCCGGCAATGCGATCGTCGATGCGTTTTTTTCGATGATCGACGCCCCGATCCGCGACTACATCGGACGCCTGCGAGACGAAGACTCGCACCCGGTCGATCGCAGGAAAGCAGCGTCCTATCGGATCGCCGGATCCTGGTCGGTGCAGTTGCAGCCAGGCGGCTTCCACGTCGATCACGTGCACCCGCAGGGCTGGTTGAGCTCGGCTTACTACGTGGAACTGCCCGGCACAGCGCACGAATCGCGCGCGGGATGGCTCAAGTTCGGGGAACCGGGCGTGCGGCTCAACGCATGCGCGGCGGAACACTTCGTGCGGCCGGAAACCGGCATGCTCGTGCTGTTCCCATCTTATTTCTGGCACGGGACCGTGCCATTTTCAGAAGGCGGCCGCCGCCTGACGGCCGCCTTCGATGTGATACCGGCCTGACTACTTGGCGGGCGCGCGGCTCTGTTTGCCGACGATCTCGGCATCGCTGCCGAGCTTGTACAGGTATTCGTGATATTCGTTGGTGCCCTTCTGCAGGGTGGCGAGGTGCGCGGCCTGCTCGGCGGTCAACGGGAACTGCTGGTAGCCACGTTCGACGAGGCAGCTCGACAGCCGCTCCGCGCGCGCGCGCTGCGCCGCCATTTCCGCGGTGCGCTGCTGCGTGGCCGCACGCTGGGCGTAATCAGATGAGGCCATACCCGAATACGAGCCGCCAGCCGGAACGCCCGCATCCGGAGAAGCCTGGCCTGAGCCGCCGCCGCCAGCCGAATTGTTCTTGCCGTTAGTGCCGCCAGCGGTATTGGCACCATCGCCGGTACCCTGCATCGCCGCGAGACCGGTACACATGCCGACATCCGTGCCGTAGTCCACCTTGGTTACCCCCGGTTTTCCCCAGGCCATTTGCGGCGCACTGCTCGCGCAGCCGACGAGGGCCATGACAATTCCACCCGTCAAAAATAGTGCTCGCATCGATGTTCTCCCTGCCGCGACCTTGCGGCTAGCTATGTGACCATTCGCCAGCGAAAAGATTCCGGGCGCGCGGCGACCGGAAGATACCGCCAGCGCGGATTCTGGTACAGACGGCGCCGGCAAGAACTGCCGTTCGCCCCTTCCGGGTGGCTCACCGCGCCTGGTCCACGAGCGCGCAAAGGCTGGCCGTCGCGGCGATGACCGACGGCCCCATGCGGTCGATGCGTTCGTCCGTGTACTTCACGAGGTGCTGCTTCTGCACCGCGGCCAATGCCGGGAATCGGCGCCATTCGGCGACCCAGTCGTCGGCCGCGCCTGGCGGCGCCGAGACAATGATGAGTTCCGGATTGCGCAGCACCGCCGCCTCGCGCGTAACCGCCGGCGCCGCGGTGTCGAGGTCCGCAAAAATGTTGGTGGCGCCGCACAACCCGAGCGCATCCGTGATCACGTGTTTGCCGCCGATCGTGTAGATAGGCCGATCCCAGATCTGGTACAGCACGCGGATGGCAGCGCGATCACGGTAACGGGCCCGCAGCGTTGCAAGCCTGGTGTCGAGTTCGGCGGCCTCGTGGTTCGCGACCGCCTGCGTCCCGGCGAGCGCCCCCAGCCGTCGGACGGATTCGGGCATGCCGGACAGCTGTGTGACGTGCACCTGGTACACGGGAATTCCGAGAGCCCTGAGGCGATCGATGCGGACGCGCTGAACGACGTCCACGGCCACCACGACCACGGTCGGCCGCAAGCCGAGCAACCGTTCGAAGTCGAGGGTTTCGGCATCGCCAACGATCGGCAGTTTTTCGGCCTCCGCAGGTTCGGTGCTGTGCGCGATGGTGCCGACCAGGCAACGCGCGGCACCCGCGGCATACAACATGGCGGTGGTGCCTGGTGCCAGCGAGACGATGCGGCAAGGCGCAGCGCTCACGGTGACTGGATCTCCGGCATCGTCGCGGACTTCGCGCGTCGCGGCGGCGAGCAGCGGACCGGCGACCACCAAGGCGAGCAGCGCGACGAACCGCGCCGATTCACGAAGGCGCACGTTCACCGCGGCGGCTGCGGCGGCTTGATACCGACGTTGGCGGCGCAGCCAGCGCAACCTGCGCCTGCCGCGCGTACGATGCGCGGCTTCAACGAGCGATCGCGCCAGCCAGCGAACTGCGGATGACGTGCAGCCCACGCGTCGAGCGCCAGCAGTGCACGCAGGCGACCTCGCGCCGGCATGAGCTTCCACACGCTGGCCGCGAGGGCCAGGACCACGATGGCTGCGACCACGATCTGCTGGAACATGTGGCGAACCTTAACCCCAGCCCGCGATCGCGCGGTAGGTGAAGAACGAGGCCATGTAGGCGAGCGCGAACAGATAGGCCGCCATGATGATGGGATAGCGCCAGGAATTCGTTTCGCGTTTGACCACCGCGAGCGTCGACAGGCACTGCGGCGCGAATACGTACCAGGCCAGCAGTGAACAGCCCGTAGCCAGGCTCCAGGTACTGGCGATGACCGGCTGGAGTCGTCCGGCGACGTCGTCACCACCTGCGGACATGGCGTACACCGTGCCGAGCGCGCTCACCGCGACTTCGCGCGCCGCGAGACCTGGCACCAGCGCGATCGAGATCTGCCAGTTGAAGCCGATGGGCGCGAAGATGTACTCGAGCAGTGCGCCGAGCTTGCCCGCGAAGCTGTATTGAATGGGTGGGCCGGTCGCTCCCAGGGGCGGAGCCGGGTAGCTCGACAGGAACCACAGCACGATCATCAGCGCGAGGATGATGCCGCCCACGCGCGAGAGGAATATCTTCACGCGCTCCCACAGGCCTAACAACAAATTGCCGGCGTGCGGCCACTGGTAGTCGGGCAGCTCGAGCATCAACGGCGAGTACTGCCGCTTGCCCGCAAAGTGCTTCATGACCCAGGCGACGATGAGCGCGGCCAGGATGCCCGCGGCGTACAGCACGAACAGCACCAGTCCCTGCAGATTGAACGGGCCCACGCCGCGCGCCGGAATCAACGCGCTGATGAGCAGCGCGTACACCGGCAGCCGCGCCGAGCACGTCATGAGCGGCGCGATCATGATGGTGGTCAGGCGGTCACGCCAGCTGGGGATGGTGCGCGCCGCCATGATGCCGGGGATCGCGCAGGCGAAGCTCGACAGCAGCGGAATGAACGCGCGGCCCGACAGGCCCACGCCGCCCATCATGCGGTCAAGTAGATAGGCTGCGCGCGGCAGGTAGCCCGAGTCCTCGAGCGCCAGGATGAAGAGGAAGAGGATCAGGATCTGCGGCAGGAACACCAGCACGGCGCCGGCACCGCCGATCACGCCATTGACGAGAAGGCTGGACAGGGGACCTTCGGGCAGGTGCGCCGCGGTCCACGCTCCGAACTGCGCCATACCGCCGTCGATCAAGGCCATGGGAGCTTCCGCCCAGCTGAATACCGCCTGGAACATGATGAACAGCACCATGCCCAGCACCACGAGCCCGGCGACGGGATGCAACAACAACGCGTCCATGCGCGCAAACCAGAGATTTTCCTGGGGCGCGCCATAGCCCACCGCTGCCAACACGCCGCGCAGATCGCTCTGCGTCTGTTCGGCGT
Organism: Pseudomonadota bacterium; assembly: GCA_039930985.1. GTDB lineage: Bacteria > Pseudomonadota > Gammaproteobacteria > Steroidobacterales > Steroidobacteraceae > CADEED01. Next base: position 49,583 of record JBDTSV010000157.1, on the reverse strand, counting down.
CCTCGGCGGTGGGCTCAAGCCAGCGAGGCTCGCTCACGCTGCGAAGTCCGGACCAGCGCGAAGACTCGATGGCTTCGATGAGCGCGTCGGCGCCACCGCGCTTCACCGCGATGGTGGGCAATACCGGCACGCCGAGTTCAGCGGAAAGACGCGGAATGTCGATGTGCACGCCGCGCCGCACGGCAACGTCCATGCGGTTGAGCGCCAGCACCATCGGCAATCCGAGGCGCTTCACGTCGAGTGCCAGGCGCAGGCCGATGGGCAGATGCACTGCGTCGACCACGCAGACCACGAGCTCCGGCGCCGGCGCGTTCGCCACGCGTCCCAGCAAGACGTCGCGCGTTATTGCCTCGTCGAGTGTCGTCGGCGTCAGGCTGTAGGTTCCGGGCAGATCGAGCACGCGCTGCGGGCGTCCATCGGCGGCGACGCGCTCGCCTTCACGGCGCTCGACGGTGACGCCCGGGTAGTTAGCGACCTTCTGACGGCTGCCGGTCAGTCGGTTGAAGAGCGCGGTCTTGCCGCAATTGGGTACACCGATCAGCGCGATGCGCAACGGCGCCTGTGAAACGACCGCGTCCATGGCGCGCCGTCAGGCGAGCGCGGCGCTGGTGTCCTTCGGCGCCAGCTGCACTCGCGGCACGGGTTGCTCGCCGATTCGCGCTACTCGCACTGCGGCGGCCTCGGCACGGCGCAGCGCGAAGGTGGAACCTCCGATTCGCACCACCATGGGATCGCCAGCGGGCCACATGCGGGCAATGACCTGGCAGCGCGCGCCGGCGACAAAGCCGAGATCGCGCAGCCGTGCCATCAGGACCGCGGCGTTGCCGCTGCCATCGTCGAACCCGGCGACTTCCGCGAGGCCGGCGACGAGACCGGTCTCGCCGCGGCGCAACTCGGCGAGCGCAAGAGAATTGGCCTTCGATTCGGGCGATTTCACGGCCCGCAGTATGCGGTTTGAGTACCGTGGATGTAAATGCGAGGGGTTCGCATTTACGATGATTGCCCCCGACAGCGATTTACACACGGCTCTACTAATTGACATGACGTCAAGGGACCCACTAGGCTCTCGCCCCATGAGTTACATCGCCGAACGCAGACTCGAAGAAAAGGAGCGCCGTCGCGGAGAGATCGTCGACGCGGCCGAAGCCGCCGGCCGCGAGGTCGGCCTCGACGCGCTCACCATGGATGACGTCGCGCGCCGCGCGCGGCTCTCGCGTGCATTGTTGTACGTCTATTTCCAGGATCGCTCGGATCTGATGTTCGGGCTCGCCGAGCGCGCCATGAACATGCTGCACGCGCGCTTCGTGGAAGCGGCGGAACGCCCTCGCACCGGCCTCGAACAGGTCAGCGCGATCGGCCGCGCCTACGTGGCGTTTTCGCAGGAATTCCCCGTGCTTTTCGATGCGCTGGCGCGGTGTGAATTGCAGTCGCCCGAGCCAACCGAAGGTTCGCCGTCGGAGCAGGCGTGCGCTCTCGGCGGCGACCGGTTGCAGGCCACTCTGGTGAGTTGCATCGATGCCGGCGTTCGCGACGGCAGTATTCGCGGCGACGTCGGCTCGCCGATGCTGATGAGCGTGACGCTGTGGGGATTCATGCACGGAATCATCCAGCTCACCACGACCAAGGCGCACGCGCTCGCGCACCACGGCGTCACCGCGAAAACGCTGATCGACCATGCCATCAGCATGATCACCCGTGATCTGAAGAGCTGAACCGACGGAATCGAACATGGAACGTTTGCGCCTCTCATTAGACAAGCGTCCAGTGACTAAACATCTGAGAAATACAGCTGTGTTGCTCGCGGCTGCTTTCAGCATTCTCGGTTCGCTCGCCCACGCACAGGAAGCCGCGGCGGAAAGCCGGCCACTGGCCGCGGTCATCGATGACTACGTGCGGCAGGGTCTGCAGGCCAATCTCGGCCTGCGCGCGCAGTCGCTCGAAGTCGATCGATCCGTGGCGGCACTCGACGCCGCCCGGGCGCGCTATTTTCCCGAAGTGGCTTTCGCGGCGCGTTACACGCGCGCCGAAGGCGGCCGCACCATCGAGCTTCCGCTCGGAACGTTGCTGAATCCCGCCTACCAGACGCTCAACGACCTGCTGGTCGCGCAGGGGCAGCAACCGCAGTTTCCGGTGGTGCAGGACGAAACCATCGCCTTTCTGCGCGAGCGCGAACAGGACACGCGCATCACCTTGCGCATGCCGCTGATCGCGCCGGCGATTCCCGCGGCGGTGCGCGCGCAGCGCGAGTTGTTAGGCGCGAGCGAATATGGGCACATGTCGCTGGCGCGGCGGCTGAAGCGCGACATCACCGTCGGGTACCTCGACTGGCTGGCGGCGGTGCGCACGCGTGGCATCGTTGACGCCAGCCTGGCGCTGCTCAACGAGAATCTGCGCGTCAACGATTCGCTGTTCCGCAACGGCAAGATCACGCAGGACCAGGTGCTGCGCGCCCGCGCCGAGCTGCTGGCGGTCACGCAGCAGTCGCGCGAAGCGCAGAACGGCGCCTCGCAGGCGCAGAGCTATCTGAATTTCCTGCTCAATCGACCGCTGGATACGGCGCTGGAAAATGCGGAGGTGGCGGCGGACGTGGCCGCGCGAACCCAGGCGCTGGCGGAACTGCGTTCCGCGGCGCTCGAGAATCGCCCGGAGCTCGCCGAGATCGCGCACCTCACGCAGGCGAGCGAAGCGCAGGTGCGGCTGGCCCGCGCCGATCGCTGGCCGACGCTGTCACTCGGCGCCGACGGCGGCATCCAGGGCGAAGAATACGAATTCGGCCGCGGATCGAACTACGCCACCATTTCGTTGCTGCTCAACTGGACGTTCTTCGACGGCGGCGCGCGCCGCGCCGCCGTACGCCAGGCCAATGCGATCGCGCGCAAGACCGCCACGCAACGCGATGAGCTCACCCAGCAGGTGCAGCTGGAGGTCCAGCAGTCGCTCGATCGGCTGAATACCAGCGCCGACTCGCTCGCCACCGCCGAGGCGCGCGCCGAAGCCGCGCGCGCCGCGTTTCGTATCGCCAGCCGCAAGCGCGATGAAGGCGCGATCAGCCAGGTGGAATTCATCGACGCGCGGTCCAGCCTGACTGGCGCGGAGCTCAACCTCAATGTCACGCGTTTCGCCGTGCTCGCGCGCCAAGCCGAACTCGACTACGCCACCGCCGCGGGCACGCTGCCGCTGGCGGCATCCAACTAGCTGAAGGAATTGGCATGACAACCTCGAAGCACCGGCCGGATTTCATGGGCGCCTGCCTTATGGCGCTCACCATGCTGGCCGCGCTGCTGGCTGGCTGCGGCAAGACGCCGGCGCCGCCGGACGCGAAACCCACGCCCGTGCGGATACAGCACGCGAGCAGTGGACCGGCGGTGCCGCCCATCGACACCAATGGCGTCGTCGTCACGAAACACGAGATGCGCCTGTCGTTCAAGACGGGCGGCCTCGTGCGCCGCATCTACGTCCAGGAAGGCGACGTGGTGAAGAAGGGCCAGCGACTGGCGGAGATCGAGCTGACCGAGGTCGGCGCGCAGGTTGAACAGGTGCGCCAGATGGCCGACAAGGCCGAGCGCGACTTGAAGCGCGGTGAAAATCTCTACGCCGACCAGGTCATCAGTCTGGAACAGTTGCAGGACCTGCGCACCCAGGCGGCAATGGCCGGCGCGCAATTCAAATCGGCGCAATTCAATCTCGGTTACTCGGTGATCACGGCGCCGCGCGACGGCATGGTCATGCGCAAGCTCGTCGAAGAGCGCGAGCTCGTGCCGGCAGGCAGCCCGGTGCTGCTGCTTGGCGACAGCGATCGCGGCTACGTGGTCAGGGCCGCGCTCGCTGATCGCGAAATCGTCAACGTGAAGCTGGGCGACAAGGGCGAGATCCGCATGGACGCATTTCCCGGCCAACCGATGACCGGCACCATCGTGGAGATAGCGAGCGCCGCCGACGAGCGCTCGGGAATGTTTCCGATCGAAGTGCATTTCGACACACCGCCGCCGCGACTGGTCAGCGGCCTCGTGGCCCGGCTGCGGCTGGCGCCGACAACCGAAGCAGCGCCGCTCACTTATGTGCCCATGGCCGCCCTGGTGGAAGGAGACGGCGATCGCGCCAGTGTGTTCGTGATCGATGGCGGCAAGGCGCAGCGCCGCGACGTGCGCGTCGCCTTCATCACCGCCGACAGCATTGCGCTCGCGAGCGGGCTCGCCTCGGGTGAGGCCGTGGTCACCGATGGCGCGTTGTTCCTCGAGAACGGCGAGCCGGTCGAGATCCTGCGTGACACCACCAAGCAGGCCGTCAACACACCGCCACCGGCCACCGAGAGCTGAGAGCTGCGCGAGCGGAGGCACCATGTCGTTTCTCGAGTTTCCGATCCGCCGCTACCAGTTCACGCTGGTGGCGTTCCTGTGCCTGGTTGCGCTCGGCTGGTACGCGTTCAGCAAGGTGCCGCGCGAGGAAGATCCCTACTTCAAGATTCCCGGCTACACCATCGCGGCTATCTACCCTGGCGCCGACCCGAAGGATCTGGAGCGCCTGGTGTCCAAGCCCATCGAAGACCGCATCGCCGCGCTCGACGATCTCATGAAAATGGAGACTTCGATCCGCGATGGCGTGTCGTTCACGGCCGTGGAGTTCGAGACCTTCGTCGATGCCGACAAGAAATTCGACGAGGTCACGCGCGAGGTGAACGCGCTGCGCCCGGAATTTCCGCCCGAGACCCAGATCGTCATCCGGCGTTTTTCGCCGGGGCTGGTGAACACCATCCAGATTGCGCTGGTATCCGCCGACGCCCCGTATCGCGAGCTGGAAGACTACGCCCGCGAACTACGCGACACGCTGAAGACCGTGGAAGGCGTGCGCACCTCCGAAAGCTGGGCGTACCCGGCGCGAGAGCTGCGCGTGGCGGTCGACCTGAAGCGCATGTCGGAGCTCAACCTGGTACCCGCCCAGGTCATCGGCGCCGTGCAGAGCGAGAATGCCAATATTCCAGCCGGATTCGTCGATCTCGGAACGCGAAGCTTCAGCCTCAAGACCTCGGGTAGTTATACGTCGCTCGACCAGGTGCGCGATACCGTCATCGCCTCGGCCGATGGTCGCATCGTGCGGGTCCGCGACGTCGCCGACGTGAGCTGGAGCACCGCCGCCTATAGCTACACCGGCCGCTACAAAGGCAAACGCGCGGTGTTCGTCACCGCCAACCAGAAGGATGGCTACAACATCCTCGAAGTACGCGAGCGCGTGGTCGCCGCGGCCAAGGCGTATGCGGCCAACCTGCCGAGGCGCGTGAACCTCGAGATCGGCTTCGATCAATCGGAGAACGTTCGGCACCGGCTCAACCGGTTGTATTTCGATTTCGGAATCGCGATTTCGCTGGTGCTGCTCACGCTGTTGCCGCTCGGCTGGCGCGCGGCCGGCATCGTCATGATCTCGATCCCTTTGTCGCTGTCGTTCGGCCTCGCCTGCCTGTATTTCCTCGACTACTCGCTCAACCAGCTGTCGATCGCCGGCTTTGTCGTGGCCCTCGGGTTGCTGGTCGACGATTCCATCGTGGTCGTCGAGAACATCACGCGGCACATGCGCATGGGCAAGTCGCGCATACAGGCGGCACTCGACGGCACGCGCCAGATTTTCGTCGCCATCATGGGTTGCACGGCCACGCTGATCTTCGCCTTCCTGCCTCTGCTGGCCCTGCCCGGCACGGCTGGCAAGTTCATCCGCGTACTGCCCATGGCAGTGGTCACAACCATCATCGGATCGTTGCTGCTGGCGCTGTTCATAATTCCGTTCCTCACCAGCCGCGTGCTCGACGAAAAAAGCCAGTCGCATGAGAACCGAATCCTCAAGCGCGTCATGGGCGTGATTCACCACTATTACCGGCCGGCGTTGCACTGGTGCCTGGCCCGTCCGAAGTTCACGGTGGCCGCGGCGCTCGGTGGCTCGCTGCTGCTCTCCGCGGCGCTGGTGCCCGTCATCGGGTCGAGCCTGTTTCCCAAGGCGGACACACCGCAGTTCCTGATCCAGGTGGAATCGCCCAACGGCACGTCGCTGTCGGAGACCGACCGCGCATTGCGTTTCGTCGAAGATGAGCTCGCCCGCATGCCAGAGGTACGCGGCTGGTTTGCGAATCTCGGTCACGGCAATCCACAGATCTACTACAACCATATCCAGCGCAACGACGCCGCCAACTACGCCGAAGTGTTCGTGCAGCTGCATGAATACGACACGCGCCACACGCCGCAGCAGCTCCAGTCCCTGCGTGAGCGGCTCAGCCGCTACCCGGGTGCACATATATATGTGAAGGAATTCGCCAACGGCCCGCCCATCTCGGCGCCGATCTCGATTCGCGTGATCGGCAACGATCTTGGCGTCATCGAGCAGCTGAGCCATCGCGTGGAGGAAATGGTCAAGGCCACTCCGGGCACGCGCGATGTTCAGAACCCGCTCAACGTGGCGCGCACCAATCTCAAGCTGCGTATCGATTCACGCAAGGCGCAGCAGTTAGGCGTGCAGACCGCCGAACTCGATCGCGCCGTGCGCCTGTCGGTCGCGGGCATATCCGTCGGCACCTACAAGGATACGACCGGCGAGCAGTACCCGATCGTGGTCCGCACACCCATCACACAACAGGCCGAATTCGCGGCGCTCGACCAGGTGCGCGTGCCCAGCGTCGGTGGCAGCACTCTGCCGCTCTCGCAACTCGCCTCGCTCGAGTTCGAGAAGGCGCCCACGCTCATCCAGCGCTTCAACCGAGAGCGCGCCATGACTATCGATGCCGATGCCGAAAAGGGTTTCAACGTGGGGCAGCTCACGACGCAGATCACGGCGAAACTCGACCAGATGCAGTGGCCACGCGGTTATCACTACTCGCTGGGTGGTGAGAAGGAAGCCGGGCAGAAAGCGTTCGGCGGCATCGGCATTGCCATCATCGTCGCGATATTCGGCATCTTCGCGATCCTCGTGCTCGAGTTCGGCAACTTCAAATCCACGCTCATCGTGCTCACGGTGGTGCCGCTCGGCGTGTTCGGCGGACTGCTCATGCTGCTGCTGTCGGGCAACGACATTTCGTTCGTGGCCTCGATCGGTTTCGTGGCGCTCGTCGGCATCGAGATCAAGAATTCGATATTGCTGGTGGACTTCACCAATCAGCTTCGCGAACAGGGAGTGCCGCTTGACGAGGCCATCGAGCAGGCTGGCGAGATACGGTTCCTGCCGATTCTGCTCACTTCGGCCACGGCGATCGGCGGCCTGCTGCCGCTCGCCTTGCAGAACATCGGTCTCTATTCACCGATGTCGTGGGTGATCATCGGCGGGCTCATCACCTCGACGCTGCTGGCGCGCCTCGTGACCCCGGTGATGTACAAACTCATCCCCCCGACCATCGCCACGCAGACGCAGGCCGGTGGTACTCTCGCAGCCCCCGCGGGATTTGCCCCATCGCCAGCCGCCCGCCGGGAGAACTAGCTAGGAAAAGGGAATCTTGCGAATGCGTGCGGTATTTCTCGATTTCGGTACGGTCAGTCACGGCGATCTCGACACCACCAATCTCGAACGCGTGTTGCCGGGCATCACGCTGTATGCCACGTCGACCGAGGCGGAAGTGGACGAACGTATCGCCGGCAGCGAGTTCATCCTCACCAACAAGTTGAACATCACGCGTGCGCGCATGCGCGCCGTGCCCGGCCTGCGCTTCATCGGGCTCACAGCCACTGGCACCAACAATGTCGACCTCGAAGCCGCGCGCGAGCTCGGAATCGCGGTGTGCAACATCCGCGACTACTGCACCGTGTCGGTGGCGCAGCACGTCCTCGGCGCGATCCTCACTCTCACGCATCGTTTCCGCGAATACAGCCAGGCGGCAGTCGACGGCACCTGGTCGCAATCCGAGCAATTCACGGTGCCCGGCCCGCCGATTCGCGAACTCACCGGCAAGGTGCTCGGCATTGTCGGCTTCGGAACGTTGGGCCGCGCCGTTGCCACGGCCTGCAAGAACGCACTCGGCATGCGCGTGCTCGTGGCCGAGAGGCCGGGCGCGGAGGCGTCGGACTCGAGCACCGTGAGTTCGCCGGTGCGCGTCACGCTCGATGAGTTGCTGCGCGTTGCCGATGTGTTGTCGCTACATTGCCCTTTGACGCCCGCGACCACCGGCTTGATAAGCAGCCGCGAACTCTCTCTAATGAAGCCCGAAGCCATCATCATCAATACCGCACGCGGCGCGCTCATCGATCTCGATGCGCTGGTGAGCGCACTCAAGGGTGGCGATCTCGGCGGCGCGGCGATCGACGTGCTGGCACAGGAACCGCCGGCGAACGGCAGCGTGCTGTTCGAGCCCGGCATTCCCAATCTCATGGTGACTCCGCACATCGCCTGGGCCGCGTTCGAAGCCCGGCAGCGCGCGGTAGACGAACTGGCGTTACACGCCGAGGACTTCCTGCGCGGGGGACGGCGCGGCCGGGTCGTCTAACTATCGACGCGGGCGCGCGCCCAGGCGAGCACATCGCCTATACGCGGCACGACCGCCTTCGCAGCCTCAGCGAAACCGAACCACCTGAATTCATGATGCTCGGCGTGTCCGAGCTCGGGGTTCACTGGTAGTTCGATTTCCCACTGTTCCGTGCCGGCAAGATAGTAGCGGGCGATCTTGTTGTTCGAGTACGGCGGGGTCTCGACGAAGTCTTCGCCCCAGTGGAAGTCCAGTTCGGTGATGGCGGTCTCCTCGCGCACCTCGCGGCGCGCGGCAGCAAGCGGATCCTCGCCGGGCTCCACCAGCCCTTTTGGAAAATCCCAATAGTTATAGACACGCAGCAGCAGCACGCGCCAGATTTCGTCGACGCGACTGACCACGACCACACCTGCGGAAAGGCGCCCGGGCTTTCCGGGCGCCGCACTATCGTCCATCGTCCATCGTCAAGCGTCAGGCCGCGAGCTCGGCGGTGCCTGCCGCCGCCGGCTGGCTCTGCTCGAACTCGAGCGTTACCGCTACCGCGTGCACGGTGGCGGCGATGCGCACCGCGCTCTGAATCGCCTCGCGCGACACATCATGCGACCGCAGCTTCTTCTCGTGCGAGGTCACGCACAGTCCGCAACCATTGACCGCCGATACGGCCAGCGAGATCAGCTCGAAATCGAGCTTGTCGATGCCGTGGTTGGCGATCACGTTCATGCGCAGCCGCGCCGGCATGGTCTGGTACTCACTGTCCTCCACGAGATGAAGGAAGCGGTAATAGATGTTGTTCATGCCCATGATGGCCGCGGCCGCCTTCGCGCCCTCGACTTCCACGTCGGCGAGGTGAGCGCGCGAGCCGGCCTCGACGCTGCGCGCAAACGAGGTGTTGCGCGCAGCAATCGCCGAAGCCAGCGCGATCGACCAGATCTGCTTCTCGTTGAGTCCCGGCGCGCCATTGGTCGTCAGCACGCTGCCGAGGTTCAACTTGAGATCGCGTGCATAGTCGGGCAGCGCGTCCCTGATCTGTTCAATTTTCATTGACTGGCTCCTTTGCCGTGACCTGGTCAGGCCGCCTTCAGTGTGTCTTCGCCCTGCTTCCAATTGCACGGGCACAGCTCGTCGGTCTGCAGTGCATCGAGCACGCGCAGTACTTCATCGGGGCTTCTGCCGACCGACAGATCGGTGACGTACACGAAGCGGATGACACCTTCCGGATCGACGATGTAGGTCGCGCGCTGCGCGACTCCGGCGTCCTGGTCGAGAATACCGAGCTCGATCGAAAGTTCACGTTTGATGTCGGACAACATCGGGAACGGCAGCGTCTTCAGTTCGTCCTTGGTGCTGCGCCACGCGTGGTGCACGTACTCGCTATCGGTCGAAACACCGAGCAGCTGTGCGTCACGCGCCTTGAATTCCTTGTCGAGCTTGCCGAACGCGGCAATCTCGGTCGGGCACACGAAGGTGAAGTCCTTCGGCCAGAAAAAGACTACGCGCCACTTGCCCTTGTGGGTGTCCTGGTCGAAAGGCTGGAAAGCCTTGGCCTGGTCGTTGGAAACCACGCCGGTGAGCGAATACTGGGGAAATTTCTGGCCGATACCTAACATGCCGACTCCTTGGTGAAAAATAGCCTTGCTGAAACTGGCTGGATGGCGCGCATTGTCCGGGACGGACCCCATTTCAGCCAATCGATTGATTGTATAAACTCAATAGAGCGCATCTATCGGGGCGACGGGACCGAAAAGCCAGTGGCAGACCTCAAACTCAAAGACCTGAGATACCTGGTCGCGGTGGCGGACACGCGCCACTTCGGGCGCGCCGCCGAACGCAGCTTCGTGAGCCAGCCAACACTGTCCGCCCAGCTCAAGAAGCTCGAGGAATACCTCGGCGTGCAGCTCATCGAACGCGCGCCCAAGCGGGTCTCACTCACCGCCGCCGGCGAGCAGATCGTCGAGCGGGCCCGGCGCATCCTCGAATCCAGCGACGAGATCGTAGAACTTGCCAAGGGCCATGGTGATCCCCTGGCCGGCCGCATCAAGCTCGCGCTGCTGCCGACCATCGGACCCTATCTACTGCCGAACGTGGCGGCCAAAATGCGCAAGCAGCTGCCGCGCCTCGAACTCATGCTGTACGAGTATCAGACGGATCTGATGCTCGAGAAACTGCATTCGGGAGAACTCGATGTCGGAATCCTGGCACTTCCGGTATCGCTCGATGGTCTCGAGTCCTGCGAGCTTTACAGGGAGCCATTCATGGTGGCATTGCCTGCCCATCACCGGCTGAGCGGGCGCGCGAGCATCAAAGTGGAAGACCTGCACAATGAAACGTTGTTACTGCTGGAGGACGGGCATTGCCTTCGCGACCAGGCGCTCGACATCTGTTCCGGTGCCGGGCTGCAGGAGAAGCAGGATTTCCGCGCCACCAGCCTCGAGACCCTGCGGCAGATGGTCGCCGCGGGCGTCGGCATCACGTTGCTGCCCGAGCTCGCGGGGCGTGGAGCGTACGGCGCGGCGCGCGGCGTCGTCATCAAGCCATTCGTAAAGCCGGTACCCACGCGGACCATCGGCGCCGTGTGGCGAAAATCCAGCGCCCGGCGCCCAGTCATCCTGGCGCTGGCCCGGCAGATCAAGGCGCACGCGCTTTGAATCCGCGGCCATTCAAACTGCGTGCACCCGACGGCCGCGAGCTTCGCGCTCACTGGCTGATCGCCGCGCAGCGGCGCGGCGTCATGGTCCTGAATGGCGCCACCGGATTTCCGCAGAGCTTCTATTTCAAACTGTCGCAATACGCGGCGACACGCGGCTATGACGTGTTGCTGTACGACTATCGCGGCATGGGGTTGTCGGCGCCCGCGGACCTCGCCACCGAGACGGCGCGCATGAGCGACTGGGGTCTGCTCGACATGCGCGCGGCGCTCGACGCGGCCGCGGAGCGCGCGCAGGACCAACCGGTGGTTACGCTGGGACACAGCATCGGTGGGCAGTTCCTCGGGCTGCTCACCAACCATGCGCTCGCCCGTGTGCACGTGCAGATCGCCACTTCGGTCGGCTACTGGCGGTGGGAAAACGCGCCGTTCAGATATCTCGCCTGGTGGTTCTGGCGGGTGCACGGGCCGCTGATGCTGGCGCTCAAGGGCTATGTGCCCACCGGCGGTGGCTGGGCCGGGCTGCCGCTGCCGCGCGGCGTCTATGAAGAGTGGCGCCGCTGGTGCCTGCGCCGCGAGCATTTCAGCCCCGATCTGGTGACCTATCTATCGGACAATTGCTTCGCGGCGATTCGCGCGCCCGTGCTCACCGTCGGTTTCACCGACGATCCCATCGCCACGCGGCGCACGATCGAGGCGATCAACCGGTTTTTCCCCAACGTGGCGCGCGAGTCGCGCTGGTACACACCGGCGGACGCGGGCTCCCCGCGGATCGGCCACGAAGGCTTCTTCGCGCTGCGCCATCGCGACACGCTCTGGCGTCCGGTCATCGACTGGATTGACGCCAAACTCGGAGCCGCCGCATGAGCACTGGCACCGGCCCGGCAGACCACATCACTCCGTACGATCGGCTGGCGCTCGACGAGAGCACGCTGATCTCGCTGCTGGCATCCCGTGCCGCGCACGAGGGGCTGGTCGAATATTTCGGTGCGGAGCTGCACGCAGAGCTGTCCAGTCTGGCGCGCGCGACCACACGAAAGCGCGCGGCGCGGGCCGCGCCCCGCAGGCGCGTGTATGTACTGCCGGGAATCATGGGCTCGCAGCTCGGCTTCATCCGTGGCGGCAAACGTTCCAATGACATCCTGTGGCTCGATCCGATCGACATTGCATTCGGCCGCCTGACCGAGCTCACTCTGAATGACGCGTCGCGCATCGTGCCGCTCGGCGCCATGAACTACAGCTACCTCAAGATCACGCTGTCGTTGCGCAAGGCCGGGTTCGATGCCGTCTTGCTCGACTACGACTGGCGGCGCGACATCGCCACGCTCGGCAAACTCCTCGCGCAGCGCCTGGCGGACGACGGCCGTGACGATGTGGCGCTGGTCGGCCACAGCATGGGAGGCCTGGTGGCCCGTGCCGCGCTCATGCACGCCGCGGGCAAACAGGTATCGCAGCTCATCATGCTGGGCACGCCCAATTCCGGTTCCCTCGCCGCGGTGCAGGCGCTGCGCGGCACCTATTCGGTGGTGCGCAAAATCGCCATGCTCGACCTGCGGCACGACGCGGACTTCCTGGCACGCCATGTCTTCGCCAGTTTCCCCGGCCTGCACGAGCTGTTGCCGGCCAACAAGAGCGTGAGCGATCTCGACCTGTTCGATCCGGCAGCGTGGCCGGCCAAAGGTCCGGGCCCCGACGCCGCTCTATTGCGTGCATCGAGCGGCCTCGAACAACGCATGGCGCAGGCAGACTCACGCTTCAGCATGGTCGTGGGCTGCAATCGCACCACCGCCACCGGCGTCGCGCTGCGCGACGGCGATTTCGAGTACGAATACAGCCTGCAGGGCGACGGCACCGTGCCGATCGAGCTCGCGCGCCTCGCCGGTGCGCGCCACAGCTACGTGGAGTGCGGCCACAGTGACATGCCGCTGTCCGATCTCGTGATCGCCGGCACCGTCGATCTGCTGGCGACCGGCGCCACGCAGAGATTCGCCGCGGCGCCGCCGATCAAACGCGGCTCACTGAGCCGGGTGCGCGACGAAGAATTGCGCGCGCAGTACCAGGGAAAGATCGACTGGCCACACATGACCCCGGAACAGCGCCGGCTGTTCCTCGACACACTCAACGAGGCGCCACGCGGCCGCGCGCACCTGCGCCCGCAGCGGGCCACCGCCGCGCGCCCGCTGACGATCCGCGTGCTGGTCGGCGACGTGGCCAACGCGCGTGCCGCCGCCACCGCCGTCGCGGTACTGCGCGGCGTGCCGGCGAGCGGCGCCGCCGCCGATATCGACCGGCGCCTCGGTGGCGTCATAGGCGACTGGCTGCAGCACCGGGTAGTTAGCGGCGATGCCGGCCACATAACGCCGATTCCGCGCAGCCTGTTGCGTCCCGGCCGTAACGCACGCACCGCCAATCTGCTGGTGGGCCTGGGGCGTTTCGATCGCCTCAGCCTCGATGTGATCGAACACGCCGCGGAAAGCCTGGCGCGCTTCGCGCAGGTGCCGCAGTACCGCTCGCTCGCCACGGTGGCTTGGGGTGCGCACAGCGGCATCGAGCCCGCCGATTCGTTCGCCGCCCAGCTGCGCGGCGTCGTGCGCGCGCGGGCTTCAGGGCAAACCAGCCTCGCGCGCGTCGATCTGCACGTGCTTTCGCGCGGCACGGCGCGTGCCGTCCACGCGCGGCTCGCCGATTTCGTGAAGGCGCGCCCGGGAGTCGGGTTGCGCCTTGCGCCACTGGCGGCCTCGCGGGCGACGGCTGCCACGCGCTCGCGACGCGTACCGGGCACGGCTCACCTGATCGTGGCGGCGGAATCGCGCGCCGGAGCGCGCGAGACGTGGCGCGCGTCGCTGCTCACCGGTGGCAGCTCGGCGGCGATCTATTCGCAGAGCCAGGAATTCGCGACCGCGGCCCTCGACCAGCTCGACCTGAAATTCCAGAGCGACTCATTGACCGCCGCGCGCGTGAAAGCACTGGGAAAGACGCTCGGCACGCTGACACTGAATCCGGCGCTGCTGCGCGCGCTCTTCGCGACGCGCGGCCAGGCACTTTCAGTGGTGCACGACGCCGCGGGCAGCCGGGTTCCCTGGGAGTCGCTGAACATTCGCGGCTGGTTTCCGGCGCTCGATGGCGGGTTGTCCAGGCGCTACGCCACCGCCGATCTCGTGCCGGCGCGCTTCGACGCTGGCAGACGCGAGCAGCACGAGCTGGGTGTACTGCTCGTTGCGAATCCGACCGGGGACCTGCCTGGTGCGGAGGCCGAGCGAGCGCGCATTGCGCACCTCCTGAGTCCTGTGAAGCGCGTGCGACTGACGGAAGTCGTGGGTGACGCCGCGACGCTGGCGCGCGTGACCGCGGAATTCGAATCGGGGCGCCATGACGTCATTCATTACGCCGGGCACGCCGCATTCGATGCGCGCCAGCCGGGCGAGAGCGGTCTCGCGCTCGCCGACGGCGCGCTCACCGGCACCCATCTCTCCGCGCTCGGGAGGCTGCCGCCGCTCGTAGTCTTCAATGCCTGCGAAACCGCACGCCTGCGGCGCGGGAAGGGCAATGCCCATGGCATGGCCAAGAACCTGAGCCTGGCCGAGACGCTGCTGCGCGCCGGGCTCGCGCACTACGTCGGAACCCACTGGGCCGTGGAAGACGCGTCGGCCACCGCTTTCGCCAGCGCCTTTTACGCGCAACTGCTGCGCGGCAGTATCGGCAGTGCGCTGGTCAAGGCGCGCCGCGCCGTCCAGGCGCGGCGTTCACCCGACTGGGCGGACTACGTTCACTACGGGGACGCGGAATTCCGCCTCAAGGCACCTTGAGCCACCGGTCGAACCACGCGATGTTGCTGCGCATGCGGTGTACGAGGTAGCTAGGCACGTCGAGCCCGTGATCTTGTCCCGGGTAGACAACAAGTTTTGTCGGCACGCCGCGAACCTTGAGCGCCTGGTACATCTGCTCCGCGCCCACGCACGGAACGTTGTCGTCGTCGCTGGCGCACTCGAAGAGGGTCGGCGCGGTGATGCGCTCGGGATGCAGGAACGGATAAGCGAGCTTTCGCCAGGTGTCGAAGTTTTCCCACGGCGTGCCCAGCTCGAACACGTATTCGCGGGCGTACATGTCGACACCGAATGTCGCGAGCACATTCGCCACGCCAGCGCCGGAGACCGCGGCGCGAATGCGTGCGTCGCTCGCGATCATGTAGTCGGCGAGGATGCCGCCATAACTCCAGCCAAACACCCCGATGCGCTCGGGGTCGGCGATGCCGCTATCGATGGCATTGGTGATGCCGGCACTGATGTCCTTGACGTCCAGATTGCCGTAGTCGGCATAGATGGCGCGGGAAAAATCGAAGCCGCGCCCGGATGAACCGCGCGGATTGATCGACAACACGGCGTAGCCTGCGGCCGCGTAGAGACGCGCGGTGATGTCGAACTCGTGGCTGTGCTGGTAAACGGGACCGCCATGTAGATAGGCCAGCAGCGGATAGCGCCTCGCCGGGTCGAAGCCGGTGGGCAGCGTGAGATAGCCGTGGATCTCGGCGTCGCCACTGGCGAACGACACGTCACGAACCTCGCCGATCGAGCGGTCCACCGTCCAGGCGTTGTGATGCGTCAACTGCCGCTGGCCATCGACCGCGAAGATTTCCGCGGGCGTCGCCACATCGCTGTCGAGCAGCGCTACCCGGCCGTTGGCAGCGACGGCAAAGTCGCTGCCGAACCGCTGGCCCGAATTCAAATACTCGATCTTGCCGTTCGCGGGATCGATGCGCGCGAGCCAGGTGTCGCGGTCCTGCTCGATCAGCGAGACGATCGAACCGTCCGGCGCGAACCTGGGATAGTAGAACCACCGGTCGATGCGCGCCGGGCGCGACACTTCGCCAGTCGCGAGGTCGGCAACGGCCAGCTGCGGAGTCGCGTAGTAGATCCACTTGTCCTCGCCTCCTTCCAGCCAGAGCACGCGCCGCGAATCCGGCGACCACGACGGACGCGCGCCCCAATCAGGATCGTTGTCAGCACCCCTCGACGTGCTGATCTTCTTTGGCTCGCCGGCATCGACTCCCTGCACGAACACTTCGTAGTTGGAGTCACGGTCGGTTTCACCGCGATCCTTGGCGGTGTAGGCGATGGACTTGCCATCCGGCGACCAGGCGGGACGCCAGTGATCACGCTCACCCGAAGTCAGCTGCCTGGCCTTACCCGTGGCCAGTTCGACGATGAACACTTGCTGAGTTCGATCATCCAGGTAGCCCTCCCCGTCCCGCTTGAACGCGAAACGCTCGGTTTCGATGGGCGGGGGAATTGCGGATTCGTTGCCAACGGTAAGACCGACGTCGGCGATTACGGCCGCGCGCTTGCCGTCGGGTGAAAGATCGAAATCGCTGATGCCGCCGGGAATTTTCGTGACCGGCCGCGCACCGCTTCGCAACAGACGCCACAACTGCGTCGTTTTGCCCTTGGCCGCATCGCAAAGAAAGTACAGCGACTTTCCGTCTGGTCCAAACCGTGGCTGCCATTCGCTGGCTTTGGGTGTGCGCGTGAGCTGCACGGGTTTGCCGCCGGTCCAGGGAACAGACCAGAGATCACTCGTCGCCTGGTCGCTCTTCCGGTCGTTGCTCGAGACGGCGTAGGCGATGCGATCGCCGGACGGGGAGAACGCCGGCTCGGCCACGGTCGCGAGTAGATAGAAGTCGTCGAGTTCGACAGGCGCGGCGGCGGTCGCGGTAAAGGCGGGAAGCGTGGCC
Organism: Pseudomonadota bacterium; assembly: GCA_039930985.1. Lineage (GTDB taxonomy): Bacteria > Pseudomonadota > Gammaproteobacteria > Steroidobacterales > Steroidobacteraceae > CADEED01. The sequence goes on along the minus strand of JBDTSV010000157.1, from coordinate 32,783 downwards.
AGCACCAGACCGGCCACGTTTCCGCGCCAACCCATCATTTACCGGCGGCGCCAAAATTCATCTTCGCGCCCGCGTAGAAGTAGCGGCCCATCGCCGAGATCGGATACGAGCTGTAACCGAACTCGGGCTTCTGATCGAAGATGTTGTTGATGCCGGCGTACACTTTCACGTGGTCACCCACGTCGTAGGCCGCGCTGATCTCGTGATCCCACTTCTGCTTCACCTTGAAAAAGCGCGGATCGCTGTAGTCGGGATCGCCGGCCAATACCTGGCTGGTGAACCGGTCCGTCTTGCCGAACCAGTTGAGCCCGTAGGCGAGCGTCAGCGGGCCGTGGGTCCAGCTGGCGTCGAGAGTCGCCGAGAACTTCGGGAAATACTGCTCATCGAGATCGCTATCCACTTCGGCACCAGGCACGGATATGAACTCGAGCCGGTTGAGGTAGCCGCCGACGAGCTGCACTTTGAAGTCTCCGCGGCTTTCCGTGGAAATCGACCAGTCGAGCGTCATGTCGAGTCCCGCGGTACGGAAGCTCGCGACGTTGGCGGGCCGCACAGTGAACCCGGTGATGAAGCCCGTATCGGGATCGCGGTCGATGCCGGCGCAATAGGGGTTGTCGAGCGACGGATTGTCGACGCACAGCCGCGCCACTTCCTCTGCCTCAGGCGTATTGATGGCGTCCTCGATCTCGATGTCGTACCAGTCGAGCGCCAGGCTCAGGCCGGGCGCGAACTCCGGCCGCAGGACGACGCCGGCGGTCCACGTGGTCGCGGTTTCCTCGCTGAGGTTGCGATTGCCGCCGAAGGTGCCCTCGGTGAACAAGGTTGCCTGCGGAGTATTCGACGGCAGGAAGGTCGTCGGGTCGATGCCAAGCCCGGTCAACAATGCGGCGCAATTTGCCGCACGGGTGCTGGTGCCGTTATTCAATTCGTTGACGTCGCAGGGATCGGTGATGAAGTTGAATGTGGTGCTCTCGGGGGAGAAGAGCTCGTCGATGTTTGGTGCACGAACCGCCTGCGCATACGTGGCACGAAAAGTCACCGAGCGTACCGGCGCGTACACCGCGTCGAGCTTCCAGGTGTTGGTCTGGCCGATGGTGCTGTAGTCCGACGCGCGGAACGCGGCGCCGAACGTCAAGCGGTTGGCATACGGCGCGTTCACGAGCACCGGCAGATTGATCTCACCGAAGAGTTCCTTGACGTCGAAGCTGCCGAAGGACGGTGTGACGGGCCCGTTCCACGTAAGGCCATCCTGGATTTCCTGCGCAGGCACCGAGTCGCTCGTTTCGCGCCGGTATTCCGCGCCGGCCGCGAAGCCGATCGAACCCCCCGGCAACTTGAAGAACGAACCGAAATCGCCGGAGAGCGAGCCCGAGACCACCTGCTGCGTAACCTTGGTGTTGGAGACACTATCGGTGTTTACGAAATCCGCGGCACCCGGGTTCCGTACTCCATCCCCGAAGATGTTGTAGGGCGTGCAGCCGGCGAGGGACGCGTCTGCGTCCGGATCGAGCGACGAGCGGCAGACCGGAATTCCGGTGGTCGGGTCACTGACGACATCGATGGCCGCGAGCCATTTGTCCTCGAACCGATTGTTGACGGTGGTGATTTTGCTCTTGGTTTCACCATAGACGTACGAAGCTTCGTACCGCAGGTTCTCGTTGATGGTTCCATTCGCGGCCAACACGCCGCGCAGCGTCTCCCGCAAAGTGTCTTCGCCGTTCACGCCCAGGTCGTAGTTGTCGCGGGTCAGGAGGACGCCATCCGGCGTATCGGGGTCCTCGAAATAGGCGGCCGCCGCTCCTGGCACGATCGAGTCGCGGATCGACTGCGGCATGTACGGGTTGTCGGGCGTCATGAACAGATAGAAGTCGTAGGACGGCTGCGCGACCGAAAACGCCCGCGTGCGCGCGTACTTGCCCTCGGCCGAGATCGTCAGCGAATCGCTGACGTCGAAATGGCCGAGCACGTTGACCAGGTTACGCTTCACTTCGGGGAACAGATCTCCCTGGTAGCCATCGATTGACGTGCTGGACCCGCCCTGCGTGTAACCGCCGGAATTCTCGAGCACGAAGCCGCGGTCATAGGCGTTGCCGTTGCCTTCGAAGTCCGGGGAAAAATCGAAATCCACGTCGACCGCGCCCATGCGCGAACTGTCCGCATAGCGGACGTCGTTGTAGGGCACGTTGTCGGGCAGGCTGGGATCGTCGTCGAGGTCGTCCTGGTTCTGGAATAGATAGGCGGCGCGTGGCGGGCGCAGGTAGGCGCGGGCCTGGTCGTTCACGCGTTCGTCCGAGCTGAACTCGTAGGCGATCGCCACGTTGCCACGTCCTTCGCTGAAGTTCGTGCCGGCCGTCAGCGCAGCGAAGCGGTTGTCGCCATCCCCACGCGATGAACTGCTGGCCTGGCCGCGAAACGTGAGGCCTTCGAAGTTTTTCTTGAGCCGGAAATTAACCACGCCCGAGACACCGTCGGCGCCGTAGATGGCGGAGGCACCGCCCGTCAGCACGTCCACTGACTCGAGCAGGTCGGTCGGGATGGCGTCGATGTCGACCGCGGCGGAACCCGCGAGGCCGGAAACATGGCGGCGCCCATCGACCAGGACCAGCGTGCGATCGACCCCGAGATGGCGCAGGTCGAGAAGGTTCAGACCCACTTCGCCGAATCCGGGGTTGGATCCCGCCGTCAGGTCCCCGGTGGTTGATCCCAGCAGAGCTGGTGACTGCGCGAGGAAATCCGCCAAGTCCGTTTTGCCGGACTGCGCGATGAGATCTGCCGAAAACGTCGCGATTGGATTCGCGACACCGAGCTCGCTCTGCCGGATACGCGATCCGGTGACGACGACTTCGTCGAGTGGAGCTTCATCCGCAGCCGCGGGTTCGGGTGGCGTGGTTTGCTGTGCCAGTGCCCCGGTGGCGCCGAGCGACTGTGCAACGGCAATGAACAGGAACATCGGTAACGGCTTCGACTTGCGCATGATTCGCTCCCTGATTCTGCTGACCCCTCGATTGCCAAGACGCAGGATGTTGGCAATCGCCGGGTGAGTCAATTCAGGTCGATCGGCGTTTCGGCTCAGCGCGACGTAAGAATTTTGGCAGCCATATCGTGCGCGGCCTGATTGCCGCCGGGGACGAACCTCGGTGCGACGAGAACCCCGGCGGCATCCGCCGTCAGTGCTATTGCGTGGCTCCACTGCCCGCTGCGCGGATCGAACCAGCGCCAGTCATACCGCGCGCCCGGCCTGAACCCCGCCAGCCGCGCTCGCAATGCCTGGTTCTCGAAATAGGCGAGCGCGAAATCGCGCGCCGGCGTGCGCATGAGGAACGACCAGCCATCCAGGCCATCAGCCGGCACAGCGGCATTGATGCGCGGCTGAAGATCCTGGGCGGCCAGCTCGAGCTGCTGATAACGATCGCCTTCCGAAAGTACGAAGTCGCGAAGCTGGCGCATTTGCGCGCCGGACTTGTACTGCAGGGCGGTCCAGAAGTATGGCCGCCACCCGGAAGGTTCTCCGGTACTGGTCATGTCGTAGGCTGCCGTTCCATGCACGTGGCCGCCCAGCGCTCCCGACAGGACGGAGCCGTACATCATGGCGCGCGCGAAATAGTTGTCGCGCTCCGAATTTTCTTCCGGGGTCTCACCACCCGGTCGATTGATGGCGTGATTCCATCCTGTGTAGTACGGCTCGAGGTTGGCCGCCGGGTACGCCGGCGTCAGGCGAAACAGTTCTTCAATGGACTGGTAAATCGCGTGATTGCGCGGGTTGTTGCCGACGGTGTGCATCGTCAGCCACGGCGCATTAGCGCCGTGACCGAAAGCCTTGAAGGTCGAGCGATCTATCAATGTGGTGAATGGCTGGCCGAAAGGCAGAGGTCCGTACTTCGCATGGTGATACGTCAGCGCGGCATTGAACTCATCGGCGGTCAGGCTGAAATCTTTCGGGATCCAGTCGAGGTGGATGCCGCTGAACACGAGGTTGTAGGCGCCGTAGCGCGCAATCAGGTACTGCACGAAGCGCGAATACGAGGCATTGAAATCGAAATAGCGTTTCCATGACGGCGCGTTGTCGCGACGAATGGTCTCGAGGAACGGCACGAAACCCTGTTCGGACAGGTGCCGCATCTTGCGATCGAGACTCGCGAAGTATTTCGGATTGAGTGCATCGAAATTCGCCAGGCCCTCGCGGTCCGCGAAAATCTCGAACGGGCGGTTGCCCTGCTCGTCGTGCATGTCCTTGGCGGTCGTCGTGGCGCCATCGGCGGTCGAGATCTTCGCGTCCGGCGCCCACGAGCCGAACTTCTCCCATGCGTTGCGCAGGTAGACGCCATCCTTGTTGGCGAACGTGGCGCCGTGCTCATCCGCGGCCCAGTTGGGAAACGCGGCGATGAATGAAACCGAATTGAAGCCCTGTCGCTTTCGCCACGCGACGGCCTCTTCGAAACTGATGCCTTCCGCCGGTTCGTAGTCCGTGGCCGCGCGCACGCCTTTGAAGGGCAATCGCCATGTCGAAGCCGCGAGCCACGTATCGCCGGTGAGAAAGAATGGCGTGCCGTCGGCGTACTGCAACGCATGTCCGTTGCCAGTCGCGCGCACGAAGCCGCGGCGGTTGGGATTTTCCGCGAGATCCGCCGCGCTCCAGGCGATCGCGCGGAATTTTCCGGCACCGCGCAGGCCGGGATCGTCTGGATTGGATCCCGCCTTCCAGCTCCACTCTCCGGGACGCGTCGCGACCACGCGAACCTTGAACGTACGGCCGCCATCCCAGAAACCGTAAACGCGCCGTTTGAAGTCCGGGCCTTGCAGGTCAACCCAGCATTCGACATCGACATAAGGATTCGCGTATTCGCGGGCGACCGCGAAGGTGATCTCCTGCATCTGCCAGACCTGTACGTCACCGGATTGCAGGCGTGCGGATGAAGGCAGCGCGAACGCGAGCAATGCCAGCGCTACCAGGCTGCGGGCGATCAGTGCGCGCATGGTCTCCTCGATTCTTTATGGCAAGCGCGCAGGTTACAGCTTTCGCGTGGTAAACCGATCGCGGGGTCGCGCGTTAACCGCACAGGATCGGGTCGAGGGAGCGCTCATGAGTCGGTTGCCCCAGCGTAGCGCGGCTGCGGCGATATTTGCCTTCGCCTTTGGTCTGGCTTGCAAAGATGCCCGCGCGCTGCCGCTCACCGCCGACATTGCGGTGACCGCGGACGATTCCGGCGGCTTCAGCATGGATGCGGACTTCAGCGTCTCACCTTCGGAGCATTTCACGCTGAACGCGGGTGCCGGGTACAGCTCAAGCTCGACCGAGACGGCCGACCTCCACGGTACGCTGCTCAACCTGGCTGCCTCGCTGCACGGCGAGCGGGCCGGCGTCGCCCTCGGCTACGACCTGTTCGACGACGCCACTAACTACCGCGCAGCGACGCTGGGCGCTCGCGCCTGGATGCGCCTCGGTGACTTCGAGTTTGCGTTGCTCGGCCGGCATCGCGCCATGAATGTGGTGCTCACGCTCGAATTGCCGCTGCGGACCGCGCGGCGTGCCGTGGACTTCAGTGCGGTGGGCGGCGGCTTGCAGTTGGGTTTCACGCGTGGCGACTTCACTGTTTATGCGCTGGCCGTTGAATACGATTACGACGACGACTTCACCAGGTTCCTCGATCTCGCGGCTTCGCCGACACTCTCCCGCAGGCCGCGCATCGAGGCGCTGCTGGGATCTTTCCTCACGCAGGCGCAGGGAACGATCGACCGTCAAGCGGGTGTGGGCATCGAGCGCGGCTTCGGCCGGCATTCGTTCGCACTGGATTTTTCGTCGGTGCATGATGCAATTCTCGATACCAGCAGCGTCAGCGTGGTGGTCACGTACCGGCAGGCGCGCTCGGCGCACTTCGACTGGTCGGTGACCGCCGGCATGATCGACAGCGATACCTACGGCGGCATCGGGTTCGCCAGCTTCGGCGTCGGCCTCGCGAACTGATTTCCTCTAATATGGCAGCCACTCATGGATGCCATTGCAGCTCTCCTGTCAGATCCGCAGGTTTGGATCGCGTTTTTCACGTTGACGGCGCTCGAGCTCGTACTCGGCATCGACAACATCATCTTCATCTCGATACTCGTCGACAAGCTCGCGCCTGCCCAGCGCGAGCGAGCGCGTCGCATCGGGCTGTTTCTGGCCATGTTCATGCGCGTGGGCCTGCTGCTGGTGCTGTCGTGGATCGTCGGGCTGACCGCGCCGCTGTTCAACATTCTCGGCGCCGCTATCTCGGGCCGCGATCTCATTCTCATGAGTGGTGGCCTGTTCCTGGTCTGGAAGTCCACCATGGAGATCCACCAGCTCACTGAAGGCGAGCAAGGACACGCATCGAAAGGCGTGGCGGCCAACTTCGGCGCCATCATCGTGCAGATCATCCTCATCGACATGGTGTTCTCGCTGGACTCGATCATCACCGCGGTCGGTCTGGTCGACAAGGTGTCTGTCATGATCGCCGCGGTGGTCGTGTCGGTCGGCCTCATGATGCTGTTCGCGCGCGCCATCGGCGAGTTCGTCTCGGCACATCCTTCGATCAAGATGCTGGCGCTGTCGTTCCTGCTGGTCGTCGGTGTCATGCTGATCGCCGAGGGTTTTGACCACAAAGTGCCGAAGGGCTACATCTACTTCGCCATGGCATTTTCGGTGGCGGTGGAGATGCTCAACATCCGCATGCGCAAGAAGTCCGGCAAACCGGTCAAGCTGCACGAGCCTTACGAGAAGAGTTAGACGCGCGATGGCGCGCGGGGGAGAATCGGAAATGGTTTTCGCATTGCTGCGCCTCGCCGCCATCATCTGGATCTTCGGCTTCATCGTGCTGGCGCTCGCCGCGACCTCGAGTTACCTGTACTCGACCGAAGGCATGCCCGCGCGTGCGCAGCGCTGGCAAACACGTTTACGTATGTCGCTGATGTGGCCGATCGCGCTGCTGTCAGCAGATGGCCGCGCGCGCCTGCGCCGCGGCTAACAGTCGAAAGGGAGAATTGTTCATGGCTTTCAATACACCTGTTTTTCGCAGCGTCGGCGGCAACGGCGACGGCCGCGTCGACCTGCCCATCCGCAAGATCCTCCTGTGGGCGGTGGTCGCGATCATCGCCATCATTGTCGTGAGCGTCGCCGGTTGCGGCATCAAGGTGGTGGACACCGGTCAGCGCGGCGTTAAAACGCGCTTCGGCGAAATCACTTCCACCTCGCTGCCGGAGGGCCTGTATTTCTACAACCCGATCACCAGCAACATCATCGAAATCGATACGCGCGTGCAGCGCCAGGATGGCGACACCGAGTCGTACACGCGTGACGTGCAGCAGGCGCATATCAAATACACGTTGAACTACCGGCTGCAGCAGGACAAGGCGCACATCGTGTATCGCGACGTGGGACGCGACTGGGAGCAGAAGCTGATTCCCCAGGTCGTGCTAGGCACGCTCAAGGAAGTGGTCGGCAAGTGGGATGCGGTCGACCTCATCGCCAATCGCGACAAGGCAGGCGCCGACACCTTCGCGGCCATGCGTGCCAAGTTCGCCGAGCGCTTCGTCGAGGTTTCGCGGTTCGAAATCACCGACATCACCTACACGCACGAGTTCGAGAATTCGGTCGAGGCCAATGTAATCGCGCAACAGAAGGCCATCGAAGAGCAGAATCACACCAAGCAGATCGAAGAGCAGGCGCGGCAGAAAGTGCTGTCGGCCGAAGCCGAAGCGAAGTCGATGCAGATTCGCGCCGAAGCACTCGAGCAGAATGCCAAGCTCGTCGAATGGGAAGCCGTGCAGAAATGGAATGGCGTATTGCCGCAGTACATGCTGGGCGGCGGCACACCCTTCATCAACCTGAATCCCGGCAAGAACTGAGGGTAGTTTGAGCGACGCCCGTCTTCCGGCTCTGATCTTCGACTGCGATGGCGTGCTCATCGACAGTGAATACCTGGCAAGCCGCGTCGAGTCGGAGGTGGCGCGCGATCTTGGCCTGACGATGGGCGTCGACGAAGCGCACGATCTGTTTCTCGGCAAGACGGTGGATGGCGTTCTCGACGCCATCGCCGTGCGCGCTGACCGGCGTCCATCCGCCGCCTGGGTCTACAACTGGGCGTTCGCCACGGCGCACGCTTTTCTGCGCGAGCTCAAGGCGGTCGACGGCGTCGGGGTCGCGGTCGAAACACTGCGGCGGCGCGGCCACCGTATGGCCGTGGCATCGCAGTCGCCGCTGGCGCGCGTGCAGCTCTCGCTGCAGGTCGCCGGGCTCGCCGGCCAGTTCGGCGAACACATCTACGTCACATCCATGGTGCCGCGGCCCAAGCCTGCGCCAGACATCTACCTGCTGGCCGCCGCCAGGCTCGGCGCCACGCCCGCCGACTGCATAGTCATCGAAGATTCTCCGGCGGGCGCGGCGGCCGCATTGGCTGCCGGCATGAAAGTGGTGGGGTTCGCGCCCGGCAAGGCCTCCGAGGCGATGCGGGCCAGCGGCGCCCGGGTCATTCGCTCGATGGACGAGCTGATCACTGCGATCGGGCCCTGAGCGCCAGAATCCGCGCGGCGTTTTCCTACAGCCGCATTCCGCGCGGCGCCATCATCGCTTCCGTTTCCGTGGTAGCGCCTGTTCGCCGCGTCTGACGGCGCAGTGGCGCGTGGCGCGCGAGATTGGTCCTGCCTACAGGCCATAAAAAAACCAATCTCAGGGAATCGGTATGAATCGAAATGTGTTGCTCGCGGCGTTGGCGTCGCTCGGGGTATTGTTGTCCGCGTGCGGAGGCGGCGGTGACGGCGCGGTTTCCCCGCCCCCGCCCCCGCCACCACCACCACCGGCAGGTGACACCACGCCGCCTTCGGTGCCGGCGGGAGTGACTGCCAGTGCGCAATCGGCAAACTCGATTCTCGTGAGCTGGACCGCGTCGACCGATGACAGCGGCATTGCCGGATACCGCGTGTTCCGAAACGGTAGCGCAACACCCGTGACCACGGTGCAGACCACGTCGTACACGGACAGCGGACTCACTGCGAGCACCGCGTACAGCTACACCGTGATGGCCGTGGATACCGCGGCCACTCCAAACGTTTCGGCAGCGTCGGCCGCGGCCAGCGCAACGACGCAGTCGCCCGCACCATTGCGCCTCGCGGTTCAACGCGTATTCAGTGGCCTGACATTGACGGCCGCACACTCGCTGCTGCGCGTGCCGCATGACGCCAGCCGCTGGGTCGTCGTGCAGCAGGACGGTCACGTGGTTTCATTCGCCGACACCCCGGCGGTGAACGCCACCAGCAGCGTGCTCGACATCAGCGACCGCGTGGTATTTCGCAATGTTCACGGGTTGCTGGGTCTCGCCTTTCATCCCGACTTTCCGACTGATCCGCGCGCCTTCGTCGCCTACACGCATGAGACCAGCCCGGATGTCATCGTGCTGCGCATCTCCCAATTCAACACACTCGACAACGGCGCCACTCTCAACCCCGGCTCGGAGCAGATCGTATTCGAGATGGCGCAGCCTGGCGGCCACAACAACGGCGGTCACCTGCTGTTCGGGCCCGGCGGCTATCTGTTTCTCGGCATCGGTGATGGCGGCAACGACGACAGCGCCAGCGGCGTCGCCGGCAACGGCCAGCTGACTAACAACCTGCTCGGCAAGATCCTGCGCATAGACGTGAGCGGCACCACCGGCTCGCGCCCATATCGAATTCCGGCCGATAACCCGTTCGCCACCAATCCTCTGTGCAATCTTGACGGCACCGGCACGCAGGATTGCCCGGAGATCTTTGCCTGGGGCTTCCGCAATCCATGGCGCTGGTCATTCGATCGCCAGGGCGGACAGTTGTGGCTCGGCGACGTCGGCTCGCACGCGCGCGAGGAAGTGGATCGCGTCGTCTTGGGCGGCAACTATGGCTGGCGCTGCTTCGAAGGTACGCTTGCGACTTCGCTCAATTGCGGCACGCCCGCGACGCCGTTGGCGCCGCCCGTGGCGGAGTACGAGCATCCGCTCGGCCAGGCGGTCACTGGCGGTTTCGTCTACCACGGCACCGCGATACCCGCGCTCGTCGGCCGCTACGTATTCGCGGACTACAGCTCGGGATTCGTCTGGAATATCGCCACCGACACGGCGCCGACCCGGACCATGGTGCAGGCCGACGGCTGGAACTCGACGCTCAACCCCGCGTCATTCACGGAAGACAGCGACGGCGAGCTCTTCCTCATCGATGTGCGCACGGCGGCTATCTACAAGCTCGTGCCGGGCTGACGCGGCGTTCAACCCACCGCTGCGACGATCTGCGCCACCTGTTTGGGCGTCGGCAGCGGTCCCATGCCAGCGGACAGGTTGTCGACCAGGTTCTTGAATTTGCCGGTGGCCGGAATCACGCAGGTAACGGCCGGGTTGGCGAGCACGAACTTGAGGAAGACCTGCGCCCAGCTCTTGGCGCCGAATTCCGCGGCCCATGCCGGCGGCGGTTTTCCCTGAACCTTGGTGAACAGGTTGCCGTCCTCGAACGCCCGATTGATGAGCACCGCCACGCCCCGGTCGGCGCACAGCGGCAGCAGCTTCTGCTCCGCCTCCCGCGTGGTCACCGAATAGTTGAACTGCACGAAGTCGATCTTCTCGCGTTGGATGATGGCGATGAGATCCGGGTAGGAGCTGGTGGTGTAGTGAGTGACGCCGATGTACTTGATCTTGCCCTCGGCCTTCCATCGCTGCAGCGTCTTCAGATGCGTGGCGAGATCCACCAGGTTGTGTATTTGCATGAGCTCGATGCGCTTGTGCTTGAGCAGCGCCATCGAGCGCTGCATCTGCTCTATGCCTTTCTGTTCGGCGGCGGCACCCGAACCGGGCGTCCACACCTTGGTGGCGATGAACACTTTGGCTTGTTGCGCCGGCGTGAGCAGGTCGCCTAACACCGACTCCGCAGTTGAATACATGGGGGAAGTGTCGATGAGCGTGGCGCCGCCCACGAAGAAGCCGGCCAGGACATCACGCAACGGCGCGCGTGCTGCTTCGTCGGTGCCCACCTCGAACGGGCCGGAAGTTCCGAGGCCGATGGCCGGGATGGTTTCGCCCGACGAAGGAATGCGCCGCATCAGCATTTTGGCGGTGGGCACGATCAGTCCGCCGACCAGGTGATCATGCTGGGTGCCGCCCTCATGGGCGGTACTGGCACGCGCGCCAGCCACCACTGCCACGCCGCCCATCGCCAGAAAGTTTCGTCTGTCCATGGCGCTCTCCACCAGAAACAATTCGGTGCCCGGGCATTCGATCAGATCAGCGCAGATTCGGTTCCCACCACCGCATCACTGCCGTGCGTCACGACATGCTCGAGCGTGAGCACCTGCGGCAGGACCTGGGTGGCATAGAAATGTGCGCTCACGAGCTTGGCTTCCAGGAATTCGCGGTCGCTCGCGCCATCGGCGAGCTTTTGTGCCGCCACATTTGCGGCACGAGCCATGAGCCACCCACCGATGGTGAAACCGCAGAGCTTGAGGAACGGCACGGACACCGCCATGGCGCGATCGGGCGCGCTCGCCAGCGCGGCGAGCAACGTGTCGGTCGATTTGCGCAGCCGCGCGACGGCGTCGAGTGCCGCGGTGCGCGCCCGCACAGCGGCGGCATGATTCGCTGTGAGTTCACCCAGCGTACTCTGCATCTCGTCGATAAATGCTGACAGTGCCGCGCCGCGGTCGCGCCCGACCTTGCGACCTATCAGGTCGTTGGATTGGATTCCGGTGGTGCCCTCATAGATCGAGGTGATGCGCGCATCGCGAAAGGTCTGCGCGGCACCGGTTTCCTCGATGTAGCCCATTCCGCCGTGCACTTGGATGCCGACCGAGGCGATCTCGATGCCGCTCTCGGTGCAAAAACCCTTGACCACGGGAATCAGCAAATCGCCGCGCGCCTGCGCCGCCGCGCGAATCGTCTCATCCGGATGCGCGGCGCCGAGATCCAGTTGGTGCGCCGCATACAGCGCCAGCGCGCGGCAGGCTTCGGTCGTGGACTTCATGCCTAACAACATGCGTTTGACGTCGGGGTGGCCGATGATCGGCGCCGGTGAGGAGCTGGTGCCCATCGAGGCCGAGCCCGCGATCCTCGAGAGCGGCAGCGGCGGCTTGCCCTGCACGCGCGTGCGCGCCCAGTCGGCCGCCTGCTGGAATGCGCGCTCGCCTTGCGCATAGCCTTCGAGGCCAACCGAGAGACGCGCAGCATTCATCATCACGAACATGTATTCGAGGCCGCGATTGGCCTCACCCACCAGCAGACCCAGCGCGCCTTCGTTTTCCCCATACATCATCACGCAGGTCGGACTGGCGTGGATGCCGAGCTTGTGTTCGATGGATGCGCAGTTGACGTCGTTGCGGGGACCGGGCATGCCATCGGCATTCACCCAGAACTTCGGCACGATGAACAGAGAAATGCCGCGCACGCCGGGCGGCGCGCCATCGATGCGCGCCAGCACCATGTGCACGATGTTCTGCGCCATGTCGTGCTCACCGTAGGTGATGAATATCTTCTGGCCGTAGATTTTGTAGTTGGGCCCGGCGGGCGTGGCGCGGGTGCGCACCTGCGCAAGATCGCTGCCGGCCTGGGGTTCGGTCAGGTTCATGGTGCCGGTCCATTCGCCGCGCACCATCTTCGGCAGATAGAGCTGCTTCTGCTGGGGTGTGCCGAAATGCTGGATGGCTTCGATGGCGCCCTGCGTGAGCATGGGACAGAGCTTGAAGGCGAGATTCGCGGTCGCCCACAGCTCCTCGACGGCCGTGCCGAGCACGGCTGGCACGTTCTGGCCGCCAAATTCAGCCTTGGAACGCAGGCTGCCCCAGCCGTTGTCACAGAACTGCTGGTAGGCCTCCTTGAAACCCGCAGGCATGATCACGCCGTCAGCGGACCAACGCGCGCCTTCACGGTCGCCACTCTTGCACAGAGGCTCGAGCACCATTTCGGCGAACCTCGCGGCCTCATCGAGCACCGCTTCGCTGGTCTCGCTGCTGTACTCCGCGAATTCGGGACAGGCGCGCAGTGCCTGCGTGCCGATGAGCTCATCCAATACAAACCGGATGTCCTTGACCGGTGCGCGATACATCAGGATTCCCCCAGAAAGATTAGTAGGCCAGAGCCGGCACGATATTGGCGGCGGCGAACTCCACGAAGCTGCGCACGCGATGATCGTTTTCCAGACCAGCCGGGAACACGGCATACAGTGGCGCAGCCGACGGCGCCTGCCAATCGGCAAGCACCTTGCGCAGCTTGGCGGTGGCGACCCCCTGGCGACAGAGGAATTCTGGCAGCAGTCCAATGCCGAGTCCCGCGACAGTCGCGCTGTGCAACACCGCGGGATCGTCGACCGCCAGCTTCGGACGCACGCGAACCTCGGCGCGTGCCGAAGCCTTGGTCATCTGGAACCGGTACTCGGCGCCTTCGCCCGCGGGAGTGAGCAGCGCGTGATCGCGTAACCCCTCGGGACGATCCGGCGCCGGATGTTTCGCAAGGTACGCCGGTGTTGCGCAGAGCACCGCGGGCGGCGCTCCCAACAACCGAGCCCCGAGCTTCGGGTCCTCGTTGACGCCGGCTCGAATGGCAACATCCCATTCGGCGCCTTCGGCGGCGTCGAGCACCACGTCGAGCGCGATGTCGGGAAAGCTGTCGAGGAAGCGCGGCACGAGTGGCGCCAGCAACACGCGCCCATAGGTTGGGTCGGCAATCACGCGCAAGGGTCCCTCGCGAGAGGTAGAGAAGGTTTGCGCGAGCTGGCGTACCTTCTCGACTTCGATGCCGATGGCTCGCGCATGCGGCAGCACCGCTTCCCCCGCTGCGGTCAGGAAAATCCTTCGCGTCGTGCGCCTCATGAGCTGCACGCCCATGGATTTTTCCAGATCCGCGATGGCGCGGCTGACGGCCACTTTTGGTACGCGGTAGGCGCGCGCGGCGGCGGAAAAGCCGTTGAGCTCGACCACTCGCGCGAAAACAGCGAGCTGAGCGGCGGACCATAATTCACTCATAGGCGCACCAAAGAGAGCGATGGTGTGCGTATTGTTTCACTAAAGGAATTAAAAAGGGAAGTCCTATGAATATTTCGATGTACGCGATGAGCCATGGCGTGTTCAAGAAAGCGCTCACACAGTTGCTGCACGTCATGGAGAAAGGAGCCGCGAATGCCAAGTCGCGCAGCTTCGATACCAACGTGTTGGTCAACGCGCGGCTCGCGCCCGACATGTTGCCGTTCTCGAAGCAGATCCAGCTCACCAGCGATTTCGCGAAGAACTCCATGGCGCGCCTGGCGGGCATCGATCCGCCAAAATTCGACGACAACGAAACCACGATGGACGAGCTGGTCGCGCGCGTGAAGAAGACGCTCGACTACATAGACACTGTGCCGGCGGCTTCACTCGAAGGCAGCGAAACGCGCGACATCAAGATTCCACTGCGCGACCGCACCGTGGAGTTCAAAGGCCTCACGTTCCTGCAGACCTGGGCCATCCCGAACTTCTTCTTCCACCATGTCACTGCCTACAACCTGCTGCGCCACAACGGCGTGGATGTGGGCAAGCGGGACTTCCTCGGCGGCTGAGCTAAAGCCTAAAAAAAAGAGGGCCGGTTGCACACCGGCCCTCTTCATTCCATCGGCGGATTACAGCGGGCTGCACGAGCCCAGATTGCCACCCAGCAGGAAGACCACCGGCGCCGTCGTCTTCGGCACGTTCAGCCGGATGACGTCGAACAGGCACATGTCCACGCGCTTCGGAATCACCACGGTCACGCCTTGCGCGGCGCTCGTATGGGTTCCGTCGCTGACCGTCGCCACCACGCTGTAAGACGTCTTGCGCCAATCGATCGACAACGGACGCGCGATTTCGAGCTCGCCCAGCTTCGGCGTCAGCCTGAACACCGAACCCGAGTTGCCGCCGACGATCGCCCAGCCCTGGAAGGTCGTGAATCCGATCTGGTTGATGTCATCGGGATCGGAGCTCTCCAGGGCGGCGACGGTGCGCCGGTAGCCCTGGTCGATGTCGAAGGTCTGGCCGGCGGTAATGACCGGCGCATTGTCGTTCGCATTGGTGACCTTCACCTTCACATTCGCCGCCGCGCTGCGGACATAGCCGTCCCATACCGAGACCGACACCGAATACGAAGTCTCGGTTTCGAAGTCGAGCGACGCCCCGGGCGCGAGACTCAAGATTCCGGTAGCGGTATCAATGACGAATTTGCCGCTGGGATCGGTGAGCTGCCACTGCGAAAGCACCGTGCCCGCATCCGTATCGGTGGCGAGCACCGTGCCCACGGCCGCGCCGGAAGCCGCGGCTTCACTCACCTCGAACGACTGGTCCGCGCCAACTACCGCCGGAGTGTTGCCGACGTACTTGATCAGCCACTGCAGAGCTGGGCGCTCGCCGCCGTTCGGATAGAGCAGCCAGTCGCCCTGGGCGTTTCGCCAGTGGAAGCCGCGGACGTAGCCCCAGATCGTGATGCCCTTGACGGCCGGGTGCTCCCAGAACACCGGGAACACGCGCTGGTAGTTAGCCAACTGCACGTCATCATTGACGACGCCGGCCAGCACGCCGTCCAGGTCGAACTCGGTGGCGTAGATCGGCAACCCGGTGGCTGCAAGGCGATTGAGGTTGTTGCGGTGATTGGTCATCGGCGCCGGTTCCGTGGTCGAAAACGCATGAACCTGGTCACCGATACCGTCGATGAGACCGCGATCCTGCAGAAGCTTGATGATCTGCAGATAGTTCGTGGTCGCATTGCCATCGTTGGTGATGCTGTAGTCGTTGATCAGAAGCCTGGCGTGCGGGAAGAACTCACGCGCCATCTCGAACGACTTGATCACCCAGTCCCAACCCGTGCCGTACAGGCCATTGTCGCCGCCCAGCGCTTCGATGTAGCCGCCTGAGGTCGGGGCTCGCGGCTGCTGGTGCAGCGGCTCATTGACCACGTCGATCAGGTCGATATCCGGATATCGCGCGGCGATCTCCGCGTACCACTCACGA
The DNA here is from genome assembly GCA_039930985.1 of Pseudomonadota bacterium. Classification (GTDB taxonomy): domain Bacteria; phylum Pseudomonadota; class Gammaproteobacteria; order Steroidobacterales; family Steroidobacteraceae; genus CADEED01. The sequence goes on along the minus strand of JBDTSV010000157.1, from coordinate 16,816 downwards.
ATCTCCTCGAGTTGCTCCGCAGGCGGCAGCGCCGCAATCCAGTTGGGCTGCTGTCCGCCCCAGATGAGCGTATGCCATTTGAACGGGAACCCGTTCTGCTTGGCGAGCGCGTAGGCGGCGTCCGCCTGCGCCCAGTTCATGACGTCGCGCGTGCCTTCCACCGAGCCCCACTTGCCGCCGTTTTCCGGCGTCACCTGGTTCCAGTAGTTAGCGAAGTTGAGCGAGGCAGTGCCCGGGCTCCAGGCGCTGCCGAGGAATTTGTCCTTGCCGGCGGCGATTGGCGGATCAGTGCGCGTATACGGTGGCGGATCCGGCGGCGGCGGTGGCGGACAGGTGCCGGTTGCAGCCGCACCCGCATCGAGATTGGCGACGGTGTAGCAAACACCGGGCCGGCCGAATGCGAACTTGTCCATGAACATGCCGTCTTCGCGCGATGCGAACTGAAATGTTTGCGTCAGCGCGCCGGATGGAACGACCCACGCAGTCGGGCCCTGGCTGCCGGTGATCTTCACCCATTTGAACACGGTGGTGCCGGCGGCTCCGCCTATGAGTACGGTCGCGGACGGACTGGTGAAGCCGGTTCCCGTTTCATTCTGCAAAGCCCATTGCGTGCCGTCTTCGGGCGTTTTCTCACCGAAGCCCTGCCCGAAATACCAGCTGTCATCGTCAGCGCCACCGGGCCCGACGCGATAACGTGCATAGAGCTCGTAGTTACCGGCCACCGGGAACGTCACGGAGTACGTGGCGATGTGCGGCGCGGTCGGCGGCGTCGTCCGGTTCACCGTCGTGGTGACGTACGTAGCGCCGTCGAGCGTGCCGGTAGTTAGATTGGCGCCGAGCGTTCCGGACTCGGCTTCGATGATTACTGGTTCTGTTTGCGCGATGGCGCTGGCGGGCAACGCCACGAATAGACACGCGCGCAGCAGCGCGCCAGCTGAGATTTTCATCCTTGTTTCCCCTCAATCCTTGAAAAAAATGCTGTTTGGGCACTATCTCGCGGACGAAATCTAGCCCAACAAATCGGCGGCCGGTAGCAAGACCGAAGTCGAAGCCGCCGACCGCGGTTTTCCCTTCCTGCAGCGCGATGTGAACCACTGCGCGAAGCTCGCGCCAATTGAACATAATTAGAGCGATTTGCCATGACGCGTCGTCGGGGAACGGGAGCTGAGTCACGGCGGGACGGGCGTTGATTTGCGAGTCTGCAGGCTCAGTCCGGGGAAATTTTCACGAATGCAGGCGAGCGCGAGTGTCACAACTAGCGGCGATTCAAAGGCCGCGATCGGCGAAGCACTGAAACAGGCGCTCTCCGGCAATCGACTGCAATCCATTTCGCTGCACGACGAACGTGGCGACGTGTTGTGGCTCGATGAAGGCGCGCTTGGCCCCGACGAACACAACCTCGTGGTCGAAGCGGCCGCCGCGCTTGCGGCCGGCGCAGACCGGACCTACGTTTTCCAGAGCATCGGCGACGGCCGCTCGGCTGCATTCCTGCCGGCGCGATCGCCACTCAACGATCTCCTCGGGCTCGCGATGATCATCGCTGACGCGAAATTCCTCGACAGCAAAGGCGCAGCGAAGTTCGTCACGCCGACCACCACCAACCTCATGCGCCGGCTCGCGTTCCTGCGCAAGCCGAGCGCACCCGCCGCTCCCGTGACACCGCCGCCGCCCTCGGCGCCGGCCGCCGGCAGAGTAGTTAGCCCGCCGCAGCCTCCGAAGGCGCCGCCACCCCGGCCCGGCATGCAGCCGCCCCCGGCGGCAGCGCGCCCCGGTGCGCCGATGGCCCCAGCTCGCCCGGCAAGCCCGGCTCAGCAACCCGCCGCGCCGCAGGCGCGCGCCCCGGCACCGCAACCGCCGCGCCCGGCTGTTCCGGCCAGACCCCCGATGGCCCCGCCGCCCAAGGCCGCCCAGCCCGCGGCGAGACCTGCCGCCCCGGCAGCTCGCCCCGCCGCACAGCCGGCCAAGCCCGCCGCGCAGCAGCGTCCGAGCGGGAGTCCCGCCTCCGATTCGATCGCGTTCGAGATTTCCGACATTGATCCGAGGTCGTTGCTGAAAGGCGCTACGCGTCCGTCACAGCCTGAACCGAAACGTCCCGATCTGCGCGTGGTGCAGACCGATCGACTGCCCAAGCTCGAGTTGAGGCTCGATGGCGATCCCATCCCGGAACTGATCCAGGACGAGCCTGCCGTGCCGGTCGAGCTCGAGCCCATGTACGCCGAGCCGGTCGACGGCGAAGAGGAGACCACCGAGGTCGAAGCTCTCGAACCCGATGCCGACATGAACGTCGAGCCGGAATTCGTCGACGAAGTGCCGCAACTCCAGGTTGGCGCGGGCCAGTTCGAGTTCTACGGCCAGATCTTCGAGCTGCACGTGCAACAGCTGGTAAAGCTCAAGGGGACCGGCGGTACGCGCCGCTTTGAGGTGCTGGTGCGCGACGCCCACGCGGACAACGAATTCGGCGTGGCGCCAGATCGTGTCATGCAGGACGTCAATGACCCCAGCGCGAATTCGGATCTCGATCGCATCGTGGTCGAACAGCTGGTCATCTGGATGGCCGAGAACCGCGGCGTCTGGGAAACCGCGCCCGCCAGTTTCTCCATCAACCTCGGCATGGGAACGATCGCGGATCCGAAGTTCGCCAGCTTCGTCGCCACCGTCCTCAAGAATCACAAGGTACCGGCCAAGGCCATCGGCTTCGAGATCACCGAGAAGTCGTGCGTCGAGCAGGTGCGTGATGTGGACATGTTCGTCCAGGCTTGCGAGAAGATCGGCTGCCACCTGGTGCTGGACGACTTCACGCTGCATCACAATTCGCTGCGGTGGTTAGGCTCGTCGGCGCTCAAGTTCCTGAAGCTCGACCCGAAGATCACGGCAGTCGCGATGAAAGACCGGGTGCCGCAGGCGCTGGTCGTGGCGATCGCGCAGGCATGCAAGGTCCTCGGACTTTCCTGCGTTGCCAAGCGCGTCGACACGCCTGCCGTACGCGATTGGTTGTCGGCGGTGGGCCTCGACTACGCGCAGGGATTCCTGCTCGATCAGCCGCGGGCGCTCGTCAAGCTCGTCGCCGAAAAGACCAAGTAACCGACTGCGCCGCCGATCAGACGAGGCGAGCGCGCCTCGCGCCAGGACGTTTGTTCGCCGGGGTTGGCTCCCGTACCTTTGTCCGATGGCCAGCCTGGATCCACTGCTGAAAAACCGCGTCGTGCTGTTCTGGACGATGCACATCGGCGGCTGGCTGGCGTATGCGTTGTCGCAGTATCTCGGCACGCTGCTGTACGACACCAAGTACGAGCACATGAGCGGATACCTGACGGTCATCCTCATCGCCGCCGGCGGCGGTTTCCTGCTGAGCCTCGAGCTGCGCTACATCTACCGCAGGCTGTGGACGCGATCGCCGCGCGTCATCATCGTGGTGGCGCTGTTGAGCTGCTACCTGTTCGCGCTGGTATGGCGGGTGATCATCAACTCGGCGTATCTGCGTTTCGCCGGTGACTCGATGGACTGGGACGTGCAGTCACCGCTCGAGTTCTTCGCCAACGCAATGCTGTCGACCTATGTGCTGCTGTGCTGGACCGGAATCTATTTCGGCATCAAGTATTACGAAACCCTGCAGCAGCAGCGCGAAGCGACGCTGCGCGCGGCGACGCTCGCACAGGAAGCGCAGCTAAAGATGTTGCGTTACCAGCTCAATCCGCACTTCCTCTTCAATACCCTCAACGCCATTTCGACGCTGATCCTCGACAACGAGAACCGCACCGCGAACCAGACCATCATGCGCCTGTCGGAATTCCTTCGATACACGCTCGATCAGGACCCGATGAAGAAGGTGACGCTGCGGCAGGAAGTCGAAGCGATGAACCTCTATCTCACCACCGAGCGCCTGCGGTTCGGCGATCGCCTGCGGCTCGAGTTCGCGGTCGAGGAGCGCGCGCTCGAAGCGCTGGTACCGAGCCTGCTGTTGCAACCTTTGATCGAGAATTCCATCAAATACGCGGTGTCGCCCTCCGAACAGGGCGGCACGATTCGCGTCGAGGGTCGCGTGCGGGGAGTCATGCTGGAACTTGCAGTGGCCGATGACGGTCCAGGTCTCAACACGGGCGCGGCGCCAGGCGCCGGCCGCGGCGTTGGCCTGCGCAACTCGCGTGAACGCCTGGCCGTGCTCTACGACGATCGCCACCGATTCGCCACCCTGGACAACAAGCCCGGGCTGCGCATTGAACTCGGGCTGCCCCTGGAAATGTCATCACCCTAGTGAATACCTCGCGCAAATTGCGGACCTTGCTGGTCGACGATGAGGCCCTGTCGCGGCGCGGACTCGAGCTGCGCTTGCGCGTCGCCAATGACATCGATGTCGTCGGCCAATGCAGCAACGGCCGCGAGGCTCTCGCGGCCATTCGCGACCAGCGCCCCGACCTGGTATTCCTGGACATCCAGATGCCCGGCCTCTCCGGCTTCGACGTGCTCGCCCAGCTTCAGCCGCACGAACTGCCAATGATTGTCTTCGTCACCGCGTATGACCGGTTCGCGGTGCAGGCTTTCGAGGCGCGCGCCATCGACTACGTACTCAAGCCGGTCGACGATGCGCGGCTGGCGGCAACGCTGGTGCACGTACGCGAGCTCATGGAGCAACGAACAGCCGTCGCCGAGCGTGACCAGCTGGTGAACCTGCTCGCGGAATTGCGCGGCAGCGGCGAAATCGAGCCGGGCGAGCCCGCTACGACCGAGCAAGCCCCGAATTGGCTGCCGATCCGCAATGGGCGCGAGACCGTGCGCGTTCCGGTGCACGCCATTGAGTGGGTGGACGCCGCCGGCGACTACCTGTGCATCCACGCCAGCGGCCACACGCACATCCTGCGCGCCACCATGCGCGAGATGGAAAACCTGCTCGACCCGCGGCTGTTCCAGCGCGTGCATCGCTCCACCATCGTGAATCTCACGCGGGTGAAAAGCCTGCGCGCCCATATGAACGGCGAATATTTCCTGCGCCTCGAGGGCGGACAGGAACTCAAGTTGTCGCGCACCTACCGCGACAAGGTCGAATACTTCCTCAAGCGTCCGCGCCCGCATTAGTCACGTATCGCGCGGCCCCCTGTAGACAGGCAGGGCGGCTCGCTACCAGGTATAGCGCACGCGATACCTGACGATCGTCTCGCCGTCTTTCGGCACCTTTACGGGGAAACTGAGGGTGCGCGCGTCTTCCTTCACGAACGGATGCGTCTTGGTGAGAATCTTCCAGCTGTTCCAGCGGTAGAGATTCTCCTTCACCACCACGTCGACGGGCTGCGTCTTGTGATTGCGCAGCTTCACTTCGATTTCCTCTTCCATCCATTTCGCGGCCGTATCCACCGTGAAATTCACCTGGCGGCGCTCGCCCACGACGTCGAAGGCCGAACCCAGCTTCACGCGCACCTGCTCGTCCTTGGGCGTGTGATCGATCTTGTCTTCGCCGATGAACTCGAGGCTGCCATCCGCCTTGTCGAGCTGCGAGACCCGCAGGCGTCCAGCCGGCAGCGGCACGCCAAGGCCATAGCTCTTGTCGTTCTTGAATTCCAGATAGACGTCGACCTTCTTGTTGCTTTGCACGCCCATGTTCCGGTCGGTGTACGGGGTCGGGTAGAAATACGGCTGCAGCGCGCCGTAGTAGAGCAGCACCTTCTTCGCCGGTATCTGCTTCGCCTGGTCGAACAGCTCGATCTGCTTGGTGGAGTTGTTTGGCAAGGTGGTCTTGCGGCCGAGCGTGTACAGATGGAATTCGAAAAAGTCCTTCTGCACGAACCCTTCAGCCGTGGGCGCCGCGGCATTGGCTTTCATGAGGACTTCGCGCCGCATGCCCACATCCGCCTCGGGCTGCACGCGGTTAACGTCGCCGGCGATCAACTTGAGCCTGGCATCCGAATACGTGGCGCCCGACTGATTGATGATGCTCACCCAGGCCGACAGGTCGAGCAGGCCGGTGTTGGCATCCGCGCCTTCGTTGAAGATGAGGTTGTAGTCGGCCCACCAGGTGATGCCGCCGGTCTGGTAGGTGACGCGCGACTTGTGCGTGCCGCCCGAGGGTGACTGGATGTCCCACACCAGCGTCGGGCGCGTGTTGAGGCCCCCGGGAAGATCCGGAAAGCGTACCGAGGTGTAGCTGGGCAGCGAGTAGATAGAGCCGTCGGTTCCGCGAAGAACGATGCCGTCGGTGGCCGAAAGCAGCGTGCCGGTAATCGGCGTCACGCTGTTGCCGTTCGGCTTGTCGACCGTGATCTGTTTGTCGATGAACTTGAGCAGCAGTTTCTGCGTGCTCACCAGGTCGAACTGAAAATTCTGTTCGAGGACACGCGTGGACGGATCGGTCAGCGAGGTGAACGTGACGGTGGTCGGATCGATGAGCGCGGCGACGTCGGTGAACGACAGTTGCGACCGGCCCTGCTTGATGCTCACGTCGCGGTCGTCACGCACCAGCGCATATCCGGGCACGGACATCGCGTTGGGCACGCCCTGGCCCGGTACCGGGCGATAGAACTCGGGTGAAATCGCTCCCGGCTGCGCGGAGCTGTAGATAGTGATGGCGGTTTCCGCTTCCGCGCTGATCGCGGCATGGGCGATGAGCCCGAGACAGGCGGACGATACGGCGATGGCGAGCGGCCTTGCGGATTTCTTCATGAACTGACAAACCTCGATTGGACGGACAGGAACACTAACGGCGGCGGCACCGCCGCCGGTCTACGGCGGTCGCCAGCGAGAAACTGCGAACTGCGTCGCAAGAAGCCGGAGAACCAGTGCGTGGAATGTGAAGCGGCGCAGCGGCTTGCGGACATAAGAATCGCAGCATAAGCGCGTGCGATCCTGTAGGACCAACGGCAGATACCAGCCTGAGTGGCGCCTGGCTTTTTTGCGGCGCGTGCGTCTTGGCTTGAACCGTGAGGTCCGCTCGGCCCTGAATGTGCGGAACTTTGAACCACGATGGAAGCTGCGACTCGTCTCGACTCCTCTGGTGTGAACCAGGGACCAACAACCGGTGCTGCTGCGCCCAGCACACCTGCGCCTGCGATGGATCGTGAATTCATCATAAAGAACCAGATCGTCGAGCGTTACCTCGCCGGCCGTCTGCCGCCCAAAGGCGTCACTGATTTCGAAAAATTGATTCGCTCGCGTCCGCAGCTCATCGACGAGCTCGGGCTCGCCGACAAGGTGAACGCAGGTCTGCGTCTATTAGACGCGGCGGGCATTGCCGAACCTTGGGCGGAAAAACCGAAAAGCTGGTGGCAGAAGCCGGCCTACTCCATGGGTGCCGCGGCGCTCGCGGCGGTGGCGCTGATCGGCTGTGCGGTACTGGCGATGCAGGTGTCATCGCGTAACGCGACGATAGCCAAGCAGAAGGTCGAAAATCTCGAGCGTCCGATCGCACCTTCGACGCACAAGCGCACGATTGTCGTGGGGATCGCGCGCAATGGTCCGCCGGCGCAGTCGACGCTGACCATCAGCTATGGCGAGTTCGCCGAAATGAAAGTCGATCTCTCGTGGGCCCGTTTCGGCGCATTCAAAGTGTCGATCGACCGCGTGAACCAGGGACGTGTCGCGGTGCTCGACGGCGTGGAAAAGGACTCGAACGGCCACCTGCGCATTTCGCTGAATGCGGGCGCGTTTGGTCCCGGCGACTACATGCTGACCATCGAAGGTCTCAACCTGCGCCGTGAAAGTCTGCCGATCGGCTGGTTCCGGCTCAGCATCGCACGCTAGCGATCGAACCGGCCGTTCAGGGCCGCACTTCAACCCTGTCGATGAGCCGTGGTGCGCTGGCCCGCGCGTCGTCCGCGTGAATCGTGTCTTCGCCATTGCGCTTTGCCGCCCGCCAGCGCCGCGGAACGCGGTCGATGGCGATCGCATAGATCGTGAGATTGCCCGCGGCATCGATGCGCAGCCGCAGCCACTGCTTGAAGTCCTGGATTCGCAACGACGAAAAGGCCTCATTCCCGTGGCGTCCGAAGATGCGGATCGAGACGAATAGATAGGCGCCGAGAATGAAGGAACCGACCGGACCGCCGACGATGAAGGTGACGAGCCCGGAGATGAGCAGTTGCGCGATGCTGCCATAGGCGAGATCGAAGCCGCGCACGGTGAGCAGCAGCGCGCCCCAGCCGACCATGAAGGCCGCCGCCAGATGCAGCAGCGCATGACAGGCGCCACCGGCGATTCGCCACGAACGGATGTGCGTGTCGGTGAAGAAGATGAACGCGCCGACGATGGTCACCAGCCACATGCCATTCAAGGGATCGCGGATCGCCGCATTCATCGCGGCACCCAGCGCCGTCGGCAGATCGATGACGTCCGAGGCTTCGAGGCTCGCCGAGGCGAGCCACGCCGACATCGCGTAGAGAAAGGCGTAGAGCCAGCCAGACTTCGGATTGAGCGCGGGAAACAGGAAGTTTCGCCAGGCCAGTCGCGCCGAAGTGCGCTCGTCTGGATATACGGCACGTTCGACAAATCCGTTGCGAAGCGTTTTCGTCGCCGGAGCGTGAGTCGGATGCAGGAACGCGCCTCCGCCACCGGACGTGATCTTCTGAATTCCTTCCGCGTTCTCGTGCCGCTTGTAGAAATGCAGATCGCCGGTGAGAAAGATGCGCGCCTTGCGCCGGAAGACCTGCTCCTCGAGAAAACGCGTGCTCGACAGTTCTTCGTAGCTTGAGTGCGCCGGATACGCATCCTCTAGAATCCAGCGCGGCTCGGGTACGCAGAAGATGAGCCGGGCTGATTCATCCATGCGCCCGGCGACCTTCTGGAAGTACTGCACCTGAGGCTCGTCGAGATCGGCTCCGAGCTGCAGATCGATGGCCAGCAACCACCAGTTGGCAGGCAGCTTGAGCGCGAAGTAGCTGCGCGTCTGCCGCGTCGGACAGGCGGCGAAGCCGCGTTCCGGTCGGCAGAAAGTGCGGGAGAACGCCACCAGGCTGTCATACCAGTCGTGATTGCCCGGAATCGCGAAGACGTCCGGTCGCGAACGCGCGGCGAATGCAAGGCGGTAGGGAGTTTCCGTGCGCACGTCGTATTCCGCGCGCGACGGGTACGGATAAACCTCGTCGCCGCCAAAAACCAGCACCCGGCCGGCCTGCGTCGTCACGTGCCCGCCCGGGTATTCGAGCTCGAGCTCGGGCTGTGCCATAGCGTCGGCGATGGCGAACGTCGAGTTGAAGCCGTCGCCGATGTCAGCCGTGTAGTCGAACCAGAAATCGCCTTGCGCCGCAGAGTAATCGAACTCGTTCTGCGGCTGCGTGGCGAGCGCCTCGATGAGACGCGTATCGGAATGACGCCCGAAGATGTTGGCGATGGCGACCTGGTAGGCGGAATGCGCCAGCACCCGCGGGTCGTACCAACCGACCATCGCACGCCGGCGCGGCAGTTTTTCCTGCGTCATCACCCACTCCGCAATGTGAGCAAGGGAGGTTGATTCACCACCGAGCGGGTGGCGAGCCACCCCGCGAGGCAGACTAACAACCCCCCGCCCACCAGGCCGTAAAACCATACCCAGGGATCGGCGGTGTAGGGAATCTGCAGGACGCGCCTGGCGATGTACACCCCGGCAATGGAGGCACCGCCGGCGGCCAGCGTGCCTGACAACACGCCGAGCGCGGCGAACTCGGACAGCAGGCCCTTGAGCACGGTTGCGCGATTCGCTCCGAGCGTACGCAGCATGGCGCTTTCGTAACGCCGTTCTTCGCGGCTCGCCTGCACGGCCGCAACGAGTACGACCAGACCCGCCATGAGGGTGAATAGAAACACGCTCTGTACTGCGGCCACGGCCTTGTCGATCACGGAACGCACCTGGCGAAGCAGATCGTCGACGTTGAAAACCGACACGCTCGGAAAGCGGCGCACCAGGTCGGCGATGGTTTTCGGATTGCTGGTCTGCAGGTGAACCGCGGTCATCCAGGTGCCCTGCGAACCCTCCAGCAAACCCGGCGCGAACATCAGGAAGAAATTTGGCTGGAAGCTGTCCCACTTCACGTCGCGCACGCTGGAAATGGCCGCGGTGCGTGTCTCGCCCGCGATGTCGAACTGCAGCGAGTCGCCGAGTTTGAGGTTCATTTCTTCCATGTATTCCGTGGACACCGACACGAGTGGCTTGCCGAACTCCTCAGGCGTGAACCAGTGACCAGCCGTTATCACGTTGTCGCTGCCCAACACGTCGGACCAGGTGATGTTCTGGTCGCGGTTGGCGAACTCACGTCCGCGACGCGTGGTGAACTTGATGTCGTCCACCGCCTTGCCGTTGATGTGCGTCATCCGTGCACGGACCATGGGCCGCGCGCGCGCGTGCAGCGCGCCACGGGCTTCCAGGAACGCAGTGAATTCCTGGTGCTGGTCCGGCGGAATGTTGATGAAGAAGAAGTTCGGCGTATCGGCGGGCAGGCTGCGGCGCCAGTCGTTGAGCAGGTCGTTGCGCACCACCGCGAGCAGCAACAGCATCATGATGCCGAGCGCGAACGCGGTGAGCTGAACCACGCTCTCGGTGCGCCGGCGGCCGAGGTTGGCGATGCCGTAGCGCCACGACACGCCGACACCGCCGCGAAACCGGGTAGTTAGCTTTACGAGCAGCCAGCCGGCGCCGGCAACCGCCGCGACGAAAGCCGAGAGCCCGATGACAAACACCAGGAAGGTGCGTTGATCGCGCAGCACCCAATAGATGAGGAAGGCGATGGCGATGACCGCTGGACCGAATGCGAGCACCACCAGCGGCTGCGGTGGCCCGATGTCGCGACGCAGGACGCGCAGGGCCGGCGTTCGCGACAACTGCAGCAGAGGCGGCAGCGCAAAACCACCCAGCACCGCGACAGCGGTCAGAAACCCGATGCCGAGAGGTGCGAGCCCGGGTGCCGGCAGATCGCCGCGCAGAAGACCGGACAGTGCCTTCACGAGCCATGCCTGCGCACCAAACCCGAGTATCGAACCCAATACCGCGGCCAGCAGGCCAACTATCGTGAGCTGGACCAGGCTCACCGTTAGGGTGAAGGCGCGCGTCGCGCCCAGTGTCTTCAGCAGCGCGACCGAGTCGAGGTGCCGATGCACGTAGCGCCGGGCGGCCATTGCCACGGCGATCGCGCACAACAGCACCGCTACCAGGCTCGCGATGCTGAGAAAGCGCGCCGACCGGTCGATGGCCGACTTGATCTGCGGAGCGGAGTCCGCGACGTCTTCGATCTCTTCCTGTGGCGTCTTGTTGGCTTCGAGCCATTCCTTGAACATCGCAATCTCATTCCGGGGTCCAGCAAACAACTGCGCCAGGCGCATGCGGCTGCCGGGCTGAATGAGTTGCGTGGATTCGAGATCCACCTCGTTCATGATCAGGCTCGGTGCCAACTCCAGAAACGTGGCTCCCTGGTCGGGACGCGTGATGAGGATGCGCGCAACCCGAAATGTGCGTGCGCCGATGCTGAGCTCAGTTCCCACGCTCGCGCCCAGCGCGGCGGCGAGGCGCGAATCTGGCCAGACCTCACCAGGCCGCGGATTGCCTTCGGCGGCCTGCGGTGCTCCGAAAGGCTGGTCCGAGAGCATCACGCGCCCCCGCAGCGGATATTGGTCCGAAACCGCTCGCAGCGATGTCAGCTGGTTGATGTCGCCGTTGAAGACCACGCTGAACAAACCCGTGACGCGCGCCACCTCGAGGCCACGACGACGTGCTTCGACGATCGCCTTGTCGTCCATCACCTGCCCGGATTCCAGACGCAGATCCGCGGCGAGAACTTCGCCGGCCTGATTGTCGACCGCGATTCCAATGCGATTGACGAGGAATCCGACGCCGGTGAGCGCGGCAACCGCCACCGTAATGGCGAGCACCAGCACACCGAGCTCACCCGACTTCCACTCGCGAAGCAACGTTCGCAACGCCAGCGCCAAAGCGTTCATGACGAGGCTTTCATTTCAACAATCCCGAATCCATCTGCAATACGCGGCCACAACGCGTCGCCACCGTGCGATCGTGGGTTACGAGCACCAGCGTGGTGTTCACTTCCGCATTGAGCTCGAAGAGTAGCGAGACAATGCGCTCGCCGGTGTGCGTATCGAGGTTGCCGGTGGGCTCATCGGCGAACAGCACCGCCGGGCGCGTGACGAAGGCGCGAGCAATCGCTACGCGCTGCTGTTCGCCGCCGGAGAGCTGGCGTGGGTAGTGACCCGTGCGTTGCGCCAGACCGACGCGCCCCAGAGTTTCCGCAGCGGCGGCGCGCGCATCACGACGGCCGGCCAGCTCGAGGGGCAACATCACGTTTTCGACGGCCGTCAGCGAGGGCAGCAGGTGAAAGGACTGGAACACGAAGCCAACGCGCTCGGCGCGCAGTCGTGCGCGGCCATCTTCGTCGAGCGCCGTCAGGTCGGAGCCCGCGAGCGTCACACGTCCGGAAGTGGGTGTATCGAGGCCCGCCAGCAGCGCAAGCAGCGTGGATTTACCCGCGCCCGAAGCCCCCACAATGGCAACTGATTCCCCGGCGGCAATGTCCAACGAAACATCGTCCACGATAGTCAGCATCCCTTCCGGGCTGGTAACCTTTTTTGTGAGGCTTTCGGCTTTGAGTACGCTCATCAGATTCATTCAGTTGGTGTTGGTCTTCGCGCTGGTAAACCCTGCCGGAGCCGAAGTCGCCACGCCCCGCACCGTCGTCGTGCTCGGCGACAGTCTCAGTGCCGGATACGGCATCGAAATCAAGGAAGGATGGGTAAACCTGCTCGCGCAGCGGATCGCTTCCGAAGGGTACGGATACAAGGTGATCAATGCCAGCGTCAGCGGCGAAACGACGCAGGGCGGGCTCGCGCGCCTGCCGCGCGTCCTCACGCTGCACAAGCCCAACGTCGTGATCATCGAGCTCGGTGGCAACGACGGATTGCGCGGATTGCCTCTGGCGACGAGCCGAGAGAACCTGAAGCGAGCGATCGGGCTGGCGCGCGGGTCGCAAGCGCGCGTGGTGCTCGTTGGCATGATGATTCCACCTAACTACGGCCCGAGATACGCGCAGGAGTTCCGCGATATGTACACATCGCTGGCGTCGGCGAACTCCATTGCCCTTGTGCCCTTCCTGCTCGACCAAGTGGCGCTGAACCCCACGCTCATGCAACGCGACGGCATTCATGCCAACGCGAGCGGGCAGCCGCGCATGCTCGAAAACGTCTGGCCCAAGCTCAAGCCGCTGCTAGTTGCCCCGCGCAAACCCGCGAGCTAGCCTGCGAGACCGAATTCGAGGGATCGTCGTGGAAAAACATTGGCTCAAGTCGTATCCGCCGGGCGTTCGCCCTGAGATCGACATAAATGAGTACCCCTCGCTCAAGGAGCTCATCGAACGCGGACTCGCCATCCACGCCGTGCGCGACGCCTATGTGCAGATGGGCAAAGCCATGACCTTTGGCGAACTGGACATTCTGTCGGTGCAATTCGGGGCGTTCCTGCAGCACAGCTGCGGACTCAAGAAGGGCGACCGCGTCGCCGTCATGATGCCTAACACCCTGCAATACCCGATCGCGATCCTCGGCGCGTTACGGGCCGGCTTCACCGTCGTCAATACCAACCCGCTTTACACCGCGCGTGAGCTCGAGCACCAGCTGAGCGACTCCGGCGCAACAGTCATCGTGATCGTCGAGAATTTCGCGCATGTGCTGCAAGAAGTGATTGCTCACACCCCCATCAAACACGTGGTGTTGACCAGCGTCGGCGAGTTGCTCGGCTTCCCGAAAGGCAACATCGTCGACTTCGTCGTGCGTCACAAGCGCAAGCAGGTGAAGCCATACAGCCTGCCCGGCGCCAAGCGATTCAAACAAGCTTTGAATGAAGGCAGCGAAGTCCGGCTGCAGTCCGCCAGGCTCACCCATTCCGACATCGCGTTTCTGCAATACACCGGCGGAACCACCGGGGTCGCCAAGGGAGCCATGCTCACGCATGGCAACATGGTGGCGAATGTGCTGCAGGCGCGCGAGTGGATAGGGACCACGCTGCCTCGCGAGCCGGCGACGCTTGTCACCGCATTGCCGCTGTATCACATCTTCGCGCTGACGGCGAACTGCCTCCTCTTCATAATCCTCGGCTGGCGCAACGTACTCATCACGAATCCGCGCGACTTCCCTGCATTCGTCGCCGAGCTGCGCAAGTACAAGTTCGCCTACTTGAGCGGCGTAAATACTCTCTTCAATGCATTGCTGCACACACCGGGGTTCGAGACGGTGGACTTCAGCAATCTGCATATCACGCTCGGCGGCGGCATGGCTGTACAGGAGGCGGTTGCCAAGCGGTGGAAAGAGGTTACCGGGAAGATACTGACGCAGGCGTGGGGCCTGACCGAAACGTCACCTGCCGCGTGCATCAATCTACCCGGCGAAGATTTCAACGGCTCCATCGGGTTCCCGATTCCCTCGACCGAGATCAGCATTCGTGATGACGATGGGAATGAGCTCGGTATCAATGTCGTCGGAGAAATTTGTGTGCGCGGCCCGCAGGTGATGGCTGGCTACTGGAACCGTCCCGACGAGACCGCGAAGGTGATGATCGGAAACGATCTGCTCCGCACTGGTGACATTGGGCGCATTGATGAGCGCGGCCTCGTGTTCATTGAAGACCGGAAGAAGGACATGATCCTCGTGTCCGGTTTCAACGTGTACCCAAATGAAGTCGAGAGCATCGCGGTAACGCATCCGGGAGTGCTCGAGGCCGCTGCGATAGCACAGCCTGATGAAAGGTCAGGCGAGGTGGTTGCGCTGTTCATCGTGAAGAAGGACCCAAATCTCACGGAGCAGGAGATCATCGATCACTGCCGCAAAGCGCTCACCGGATACAAGGTGCCAAAGCACGTTTACTTCAGGCCAGAATTGCCGAAGACGAATGTCGGCAAGATTTTGAGAAGAGCGCTGAGGGATGAGTTGCCTCGAAATTGACTGGAGTTTTTGTCGCTGTAACTAGCGTTTCGTCGGGTGTTCGAACGCGAACGCAATAACACCTGCTTCACGTGTTGGCACTCGCTTGCGATTCGATCTAGAAATATTTCGCGATTCAAGCCAGTCATCTACAGACATCGCGAATGTGAGTCCCTGCGCTTTCGAAAATTTCTTGAAGGCGCCGATCTCGGCGGCGGGCAATCGAGGCACTTGCGCAAGGACTTCAAGCAGGACATCGCCGCGGTAGTTTCGTTCACTGTTATATGCAACGGTACGAAGCAAGAGTTCTAGCATTGTCGCCGTGCGAAGGACTTGCGCAGAATCTAAGCCAGATGGAGCAACGACTTGCGCTTTGGGTAGCCATTCGCCGTTGCGAGTGCGCCGAATAAGTTTGCGCGAGATTAGATCGGCTATTACCTCTCGGGCTTCTTTCTTTCCGTTTATTCGCTCGGCGAATTTCAGCAAGCTCCCCGCTATTCCATTCCACGTAAGTGGCTTCGGCTTTCCATCCTTGTCCAAGTACGCTTTTTCGAAATGCCAGCGCTTGCATAAGTCGGCCATGCTTGTAATTGGGCGCGTCTCACGACTCGGCGACAATTGCCCTCCGACATATCCTCTCTCGAGCGCAATCTTGAATTCCGCCGCCGCAGTTTCTTTTGAGATCCCATACGAACTCATTAACTCACACAGTGTGGTCAATGTTCCTCCGAAATACTTGACGCGCTGTGCTTTGGTAGCCACGTTCAACTCCGCTGACTGCGAGTTCGTTTGCCTGTTGAAACGAGCGTATAGACGCTCACGCAATGCTTGTTCTTTGAAACATTCTTGTTCGTCGCAAACATTTCGGGAAGATTGTCGAGAAGTTCTGTTACGCGACCCGCGATTGCGTTCTCGAAATACGAATCCTGAATTTCAGTTGAAGATCTAATCTTGTCTTTTCGCTTTACTAAGACTCTTTCGCTCGCGGAAAACTCACCAATCAGCGAAGCCGCAAAAACAAGATTGGAAAGATCGCGCTTGAATGATACTCGCGAGCGCGATGTTCCTATTGCCGAAACCCACGTGCGCTTCTTCTTGAGTTTTACGCGACTTCTGCTTTCGAGTTCGGTGAGGATCACTCTATGCGGGATGTCACCGCTGAATTCCCGGCAGAGAGTTTCGAAACTCGGAAATGGACCACTAATGCGAAGCGATTTTGCGCGGCCTGCGCGAGAGTATTCCTTTGATCCTCGCCATGCGTGAAGCACGCGTAACGCTCTTGGCGAGGTCTCGACTTCACGGGGGCCGAAGCTGTAGTTCGCTGCGACGACACGTTTTACTTCGGCCCTGCTTAGTCCTGTCAGGGCCGCAATTCGCGCGAGATGGGGGCGCCCGGAGCTTCGCATTCGTGCGTGAATCGCGCTCGCCTTGACGAACGACGCCCGAGCTATCTGAGCCAAGCGTGCTGGCGTGATTTCGAGCGGGACCAAGATCGAAGCAAGGACATCGAGTAGCGCGGCTAACGCCATCTCGGTGGCGTCCTCTTTCGATGGTTTCATCGTCGTTCCGCGCAGCACTTTCCCACGGCGGGTCAGCCGGCACTTATCGACTTATTCGCGCGATTCGCTAAAAACAGATGTTTTGTTCCGCAATGTGTCGTGAAAACACAAGAATGCTATCGCCATCGCTTCCTTCGCAACACAAGGAGGGGCGCGCCACCGACCTTCGTCGATCTCTGCCTAGTTGAAACCCGAGCCAATCGAGCTGTTTACGCTTGCGCCAGAACCGATCGAACTATTTACAGTCGCGCCAGAGCCAATCGAGCTCTTGAGGCTTGCTCCTGAGCCAATCGAGCTGTTTACGCTTGCGCCAGAACCGATTGAACTATTCACAGTCGCGCCAGAGCCAATCGAGCTCTTGAGGCTTGCTCCTGAGCCAATCGAGC
>JBDTSV010000156.1:0-6555 GCA_039930985.1 Pseudomonadota bacterium | reverse complement strand
CGCGCCGCACGCCGTCGCGCCCCACCCGTTCACCTAGCAAGATGGCGCGACCATCACCGAGCTGCGGCACGAAGTTGCCGAACTGATGACCCGCGTACGCCAAAGCGATCGGGTCGGCGTCCTCGGGCGTTTGATTGCCTGAGAACCAGGTTGCACCTTCGCGTTCGATGGCGGTTGGATCGAGGTCGAGCGCTTCAGCGAGACGAGAATTGAAAACGACTAGCCGTGGATCCTTCACGGGCGTGGGCGCAACGCGCGCGTAGAACCGCGAAGGTAGTGCGGAATAAGTGTGCTGAAGACCGAGCCGCATGACGGCGGCAGTGTATCTCGCTGCGCGCCGTCTCTGCGCCGGCCCGCGCGCCCGCTAGAATCCTGACCTGCATCGCACCCAGGGAGCAATCGGCTTGGCGAATCACTGCGTCGCGATGCTGCGCTTGGCAGTCAAGTCATTGGTACCGAAGTCGCCGACCAGCTACTTCGCCGATTTGCGCTGATCCCGAAACAGCAAGGGCGCGAACTCGTGCAGGCTGCGCCGCCAGGTTTGAAATTCATGCGCCGTGTTCGGCGACACGTACATCACGCTGCTCGTGATTCCGGCTTGCTTCAAAGCCGCAGCATTGGCGAGCGGATCAACAGGAGGGCCGCCGGGCGGGCCGACATGCTTGCCTTCCAGTTCGCGGCTGCCGAAAGAAACAAATGCCAGTTTCACGCGGTCACGGAAGCCGGGCGTGGAGTTGACGTCATTCATGTCGAACGTGCCACCGCTGAAGAGACCGATGTAGGAGAACTCGTCCAGTTTGGCCATTGTGATCATCTTCGTTTCCATCCCGCCCATCGAAAGGCCGGCCATGGCGCGGTGATCGCGATCGGCACGCGTGCGGAAATTGGCGTCGATGTAGGGAATGAGCTCGTCGAGCAGAACGGTCTGGAACGGCTTGATGTCGAATTTAGCGAGCCCGCCAAAGCCGAGGTCGTTGGTCATTCCGTAGGTCATGACGATGATGAATGGCACCGTCCGGCCCTCGGCGATCAGATTGTCCAAGATCAGGTTGGCGCGACCCTGGTTCGGCCAGGACGTCTCATCCTCGCCCCAACCGTGCTGTAGATAGAGCACGGGATAACGGGTGCGCCCGCTTCCGTCGTAGCCGGGCGGCGTGTAGACGAAGGCGCGGCGTTGTTGTTTGGTGCTGGGCGACGCAAACAGGATCTGCTGCACGTTGCCGTGCGGCACTTCGCGCAGCGCATAGAAGTCCTGGTCGTGCGCCGGGATTTCGATGCCGCTCGAATTGTTGAAGCTGAGCGCGGAGGGGTCGTGGAATTTGCCGCCGTCGATGACCACGTTGTAGTAGTGGAAGCCTTCATCCGCGGGGCGCGCCGTCGTGCCCATCCAGGAGCCGTCCGCGGCCTTGGTGAGGGACGTGCCGCCCGCCATCGTCACCTTGACACTGTTCGCCTCGGGCGCTTCGACGCGGTAGCGTGAATAGCCCTGCGAATTGACCTGCGGGTATTGCTGGCCAGGCCGGTTCAGCGACGATGGCTGAAAATCCTCCAGTACGGCTTGCTCGGCGGACTGGGCCTCCGCAATGGAGAAGACAAGGCTGATTGCAACGGCACATAGCGCCAATGCGTCGCGAACGATGGTGCTCAATCTCATATGAAATTCCCTTTCGCGGCGGGTCTATTCGCGCTTCAAGGCTCACGCCTTATTTTTGTACGTAAGACATACTAAATGCCGAGACCAATCTGCCGCAAGACGCATTGGCGCGCGGAACTCCATAACGCGGGTTCGCACGTCCTGCGGTGCTGCCCAAGCTGGACCTGGTGATCGCGCGCAAGACCCAGGCGCCGTGTTGGTGTGGCCGGACATCTTCGGTCTGCGCCTTCGTGCTGTATGGCGCGGGGAAAGCGGAAGCGCGCGAGGCAAGCGCAAACGCCGGCCTACTCTGGGCCGGCCTGTCGATCGCGGTTTCTGCCGTGCTGATCCGGTTTCTCGGTGCGGGATGGGTTCTCGTGCTCGTTGGCCAGGCCGCGCTCTTCGTCGGCATTGGCGTCTTCCGCGCCATGCGTGGCAAATGAGTTGGTGAGCGCGGCCGCTACGGTTCAGCGTACGCCGCGGTCGCTTCGACGCAAGCGCTGAAAGACTTACGGCGTTCTTCGGGTCTACTGCTGACGTTATCGGGAGATCGAACCATGTCGACCACAGAATCACGATTCCACTCAGGCGTGCTCAGGCTGTCAGTCGCGTTGCTCGCGCTCGCGGCAGGCGTTGAACTGCAGGCCGGCGAGCTACCGGGTGTGCAGTCTTTTGATTTCGCCACCATCGATGGAATCCGCGAACACGGCGTAACGGTTTCCACGGGCGAGTACCGTGCCCGCAAGGCCCTGCGGGTGGTGCAGCCCGCGCGCGGCGACGGGTTTGCGGTGCTGCGCGGCGTGAATTTCCAGGACGGCGTGATCGAAGCGGACATGGCGATCGAGATCACCACGCCGCTGTTTCCCGGTGCGCCGGGGTTCGGTGGCATTGCGTTTCGCGCCCGCGACGACGTCAGTGGCTACGAGCTGTTCTATCTACGTCCCGGCAATGCAACGTCCCCGGATCAGGCCAAGCGCAATCATGCCGTTCAATACGTGGCGGAGCCCGGCTTCAGCTGGCCGCTGCTCCGCAGTGCATGGCCATCGGTGTACGAAGCGTACGCGCCGTTGGAGGCGGGAGCCTGGACGCATCTGAAGATCGAAGTGACGGGACGCGACGCGAAATTGTTCATCAACCGCGCGCCGCAGCCCACGTTGATCGTGAAGGGACTGAAGGGCGAAGATCTGGCCGGTCACGTCGCGTTGTGGGGCTTTCCCGGGCAGACCACCTGGTTCTCGAACCTGCGCATCACGCATGCGAAACCCGCTGCTGTGCGCAATGGTGGCGAAGCGGCCGGCGAATGGCGCGTGACGGCCGTCACCGATGCCGTCCCGATGAAAGCCACATTGAAGCTCACCCGTGAGGGAGAAACCTTGGCTGGCATCTGGTCCGGCACCTTCGGCAATGATCTACCGGTCAAGGGGCGGTGGCGGAACGGCTACGTGGAGATCGAGTTCGAGGGCATCTTCCCGGCGAATCCGGCGATGGAGCCCGCGGGGCCGGCGGCGGTGACAATCGCGGGATGGATAGACGACGGCGCGATGAACGGGCGTGTGCGCGTGGCAAATCGAGCGGAGGGCACCGTCGCGTTCGTGAAAGCGCCTTGATGCACTGGACTATTTTCCCTTGAACCTGCGGCGTTGATCCGCCAGAAACGGCCGATCGATCTGCTCTGCGCACAGCGCGATGTCACCGCGAGTCACTCTGCATTCCTTGAAATGCTGCTGCCATCGATCCACGACGCTCACCACTTTGCGCACCTCTTTGATAGCCGCATCCCGATTGAGGGCGAAGAATTGCGACATCGACAGCGCGTTGTCGAGCGTGGAGTCCGCTTCCTGTTCGCCCACGCGCATCTGCTGAAAGCCCAGCGCCTGCCCGGAGGTCAGCACGTCGTACGCGGGTGAGAGCTCGTACTGCTGCGAATCCATGAGCAGCAGCGCGTGATTCTTCTCGTGATCGTCGGTGTTGTCGATCAGGATGTTGAAAACCATTCGGCGAAACAGCTCGTGCATGTGGGCTAGATAGACATCGCGTTCGACCACGCCTCGTCGGCGCAGCAACTGCGCCAATTCCGGATAACCGAATCGTTCGCCCGCGGCTCGCAAGGCGACGTGCGCGGAAACGCAGTGCAGCCGCCTCGAGCGATCGCGATCGAATCGTCTGATCGCCACAGCGTGCCCGACGTTAAGGCGTATGGGTCGGGTCTGCGCGACGCGGATTGCCGCCTTTGCCGCCAGCGTCATGCAGGCGTGTTCGATCAGCGGCGTGTCGGTGGGTTCGCCGTCGGCGAACTTGATGACCCACTGCTCGCCTTCGATATTGAGCAGCGCCTTGGGGCGAGCCCCGCCCATCGTGACGCCCGGGGAGATGAGACGCTGCTGCGCCGCGGGCACCGGCTCATTGGCCTGCAACTTCCTGATGAGCTCGTGAATCTGGTCCGCTTCCTCGATTGAAGGCAGCGGCCCAAGCCGTCGCGGCAAATATTGCGCGTCGGACGTCGAGACCCCGA
Source organism: Pseudomonadota bacterium (assembly GCA_039930985.1). Lineage (GTDB taxonomy): Bacteria > Pseudomonadota > Gammaproteobacteria > Steroidobacterales > Steroidobacteraceae > CADEED01. The sequence continues at coordinate 2,410 of JBDTSV010000156.1, read as the reverse complement.
GAGCACCGAAGCGGTCGTCGCCGGCGAAGTAGAGGAACTCGAGCAATGACAATCGCGGCGGCTTGTCCATGACTCGGATCACCCGCTCACCCCAACGATCCGGCCGTGCGTCGTCGACCGCGCCGGCAGCCATATTTTTTTCTGCCGGCAGAAACTCCTGATCGATGAGCGGCAGGTCTTCGCTGAGCGCGAAACCATTTTTCAGCCAGCTGTCCGCGTAGCGCAGCGACACGCCCTGGCTTGCGCGAACCAGATGGAGGTCGCCGATGAGCACCGGCTGTTGCGGCTGCGTCAGCAGCCACAGGTGCAGACGGTCTGTGGGTTGATAGGTCATCTGGCCTTTCGGCCGAGCCGGGCTTCGGCGGAGGCAGCGGATCTGGCCGCGCGCCGCTTGACTGCCGTGCGAACGTCGATTTCGATTGCGCCGCGATCGTTGGCAGGCGCGGCAAGATCCGGCAAGGCGTTGGCCCGGCCGATCATCCACAGCGCGGTCGCGTAGATGCCGACGCCGACCCCGGCATCCCCGCGCTCCATGCGGATGAGTGTGGGAATGGAGACTCCCAGCCGCTGCGCCCAGGTGCGCTGCGATTCGTGGCGCCGGACCCTGGCGATGGCGAGGTTCTCGCCCAGTGAGCGCAGCGCCTGGCTGGCGGCGGGGGGCAAGGTCAGCAGGGCCCGGGGGTTTTTTGGCATAACAAAGAGTTTATCAAAATAACCGATTTGGTCAACTCTATGTTATCAAACGGCCGCATCAATCTTCGGCAATCAGCGAATTAAAGCCGGAGTGCTTTTCGACGATCTCGAGCACGGCGATCAGTTTGGCTCCGTTCTTCCGCACCCAGCTACGGTCGAAATCCAGCCGGAAACATCCTTGATCGGCGTGCACGGTTTCATTCGGACCGGATTGCAATGGCTTGAGCAGAAATGACGCGCGAAACACTGCCCTTGCAAAAAATCCGCAACTGGAGAGAACGACATGCCGATCGTGGACTGCGACCCGAACCAGGTAGAACTGGACAGACCGACCCAGCACTTCAGGTGTCATCGTTTCGCCCCGAAACGATATCCAGTCCTTGCCATCGCGCCGGACCGTGGGAACCGGACTGACATACATCACGTTGTTCCATGGGATCAGGACTGATTTGCGCAGATACCGCGGTTTGAGCCGGATCCCGTCCGGACCAAGCTCCGCCCTGCTTCCTCTAATTTGCAACTCGACGCTGTCTTCCACGCCAAATCTGCTCCACCGTTCTGTCGGTTCGCGGTCCGAACAAGTCAAATAGAATACTCCGCACTCCCCGCCTTCCACCGCTTCAGGCGGTGCCGCACGCGATAACGCAACGGGCCTCCATCCGCCGACTCACTGCGCTCGAACGGTCGGCCCAGAACAGTTAAAGACCTGATCATCAACAAGGGGCTCTAACTTCCCGCTACTATCCCCTCCCACAGGAACTCCGATGACCCACTGCCGCGTCCGTGTCCCGCTGATCGCCGCGCTGCTGCTCGGCACCGGCGCATTCGCAGCCGAGCCACCAAGCCCGTTCACCTCCAAGCAGGAATACGGCGCGTTCATGCAGGGGTACTACAAGCATCCACAGCCGGAGCGCGTCGAGGCTGCCATGCGCTTCGTGGCTGGCAGCGATGTCATGACCGACGACGACACGGACCGCATGACGCAAGTGGCCTTCAGTTGCCTGTTCGCGCGCTATCCGGAGCGCAAGCCAGCCTTCAAGCAGTCCATCGCGTCGCTGGATGAGCCGGCGCGCGCGTATTTCCAGAAGGCCATCGATTCAGACCCGGCGGATCTCTTCCTGCAGGTGCTGCTTCAGCCGAAGATAAAATGACATGAGCTGGGGCTGCTACTTCGTGACCGGCGACGTGAGCTATGCGCAGGACGTCATCGTCGCGTTGAAGAATCTCGGCGAACGACAGGACCTCATGAAGTACCTCACCGCCACTTCGGCGCAGTGGTCACTGTCTGGCATCGCCAAGGATGACGCCCAGGTGCGCGCGGCACTTGAGCTGGCCGCGAAGGGCAAGAACAAGATCGTGGCCGACGCGGCGCGGGATGCGCTGCAAAAGTCGCCCGACGCGATCCGGGCCGAGACCATCGAAGTCCTCAAGGCGCAGAAAGCCGCCGGGGTGTGGAAGTAGCTAGTGCTTCAGTCCTTGGAAAAGCGGCGCGTGTTGTCTCATACCGGCATTGCCGACCCGGTTATGTTCTATCCGCTGCCCACGCTGGCTGCGCGCTGCCAGGCCATGACTGCTTTCATCGGGACACGCGTACCCATTCACCCGCCGAAAAGTTAGATTACGAACTGCCGCGACAGAATCAGTCCGCGGGTCAAACAGGAAATTCAGCGAATGGGCACCAAGCGAGCGATTCTGTGGCTGGCGATTTGTGGATGGG
>JBDTSV010000155.1:0-103653 GCA_039930985.1 Pseudomonadota bacterium | reverse complement strand
CAGGTCGTGGATGCCTTCCATCCTCAACCAGCGGTACAGGCGCGACCGCACGGGGTCGACGACCGACTTCGGGACGCCCCACGCATCGTCGCGGCGCCTCCGATTAGTTTGAGTTAAGAACTCCTGCTCACATCCCCGGCGTGGGCCGCCTTTGATCCGGTTGTTTTGGGATTCTTCAGCCCATGACGCAATCAACAGCGCAAAGAGCAGAGAAAAAAAGTAGGCGATCCAACCGCGAGCCAATGAAAAAGAGGGCATACTTTGGGAGTGCCCACGGCGACAGGTCGATGGTCACCGGCGTAATGCCGCGGAAGCTGCCACCCGTGGTCACCTGCGCGCCCGACGGAGCGGAACGCACGGTGATGCGCGCGTCGGCCGCGCCGAGCTCGATGGGACCGATGGTCTGCGGTGTACCCGCGTTCACCACCACGCTCGAGGTCCACAGCCGAAGCCCCGGCGATGACACCTGCACGCGGCGAATGCCCGCATCCATTTCGATTTTCGCGGGCGTGGCGCCCGCCACCTTGCCGTCGACTTCGATCTGCGCGCCGGCCGGCACCGAGCCGACCGTGACGACGCCGAAGGAAGGCTTGAGCGCCACCTTGAGTTTCTGTTTTTCGCCACCGCCGGCAATCGCCAGCCGCTCGACATGATCGAGATATCGCGGCGCCTTGAAGGTGAGTGTGCGGTCACCGGCCGGCACGTCGACCGTGCCCGGCACGCGCCCGAGCCGCGCACCATCGGCGGATATCTCCGCGGCCACGCCGCCGGTATCCACTTCGAGCTTGCCGGGTAGTTTGATGAGATGGATGAGCGCGTGCGCCTGGGCCGGCCCGCCGACCTTGACGGTGATATCGGCGGGTAGGTAGCCCACGCGCTGCGCGTGCAGGTGATGCTCTCCGGGGAACACGAACACGCTCGAGGCCGACTGCCACGAGAAGGTGCCGACTGATTTCACCGCGGCATCACCGGGCCTGAGATCGAGGGCGATGGGCTCGAGCAACGCGAACAGGCCGAGAACCAGCAACAACAGCCCGGCCATTGCCCAGGCGGCGTAGTTCCACTGGCCGCGCGCGACGACGCGCGCACGCGGCGCGACGAAGCCGTCGATGCTCGGCAGTTCGCCGAGATCGATGGCGAGGTCTTCCGCCGGGGGCGCGATGGTGCGCACGCTGTCGCCGACGGGCGGCAACGTGTCATTGCCCACCAGGTCGAAGCGGCGCAATGCCAGCGTGGCAGCCGTGGCTTCTTCCACCAGCAACTGCGCACCGGCAACGGTGATGACATCGCCGGCGGTGATCATGCGCGCGCCGCCCACGGTCAGGCCGTTGACGCTGACGCGATTTTCAGCGGTGGCGTCGCACATCCAGCGGCCGGCGACCGCACGCAGACTGGCCGGCGGCTGCGCGGACGGCGGCGCCGCATCGTCATGATCGGAACGCATGAGGCCGGATTCGGGATCGAACACCACGCGCGCGCCGTAACGCACTTCGTCCTGCGCGCTGCGCAGTACGATTGACGCGTCAAGTGAGCGGGAAGGTTCCATCAGACTGACCTTTTCAAATCGGCTCGAGGCAACGGATCACGATGGTTTGTTCGCTCTGACCGGGCGCGACGGTGATCTCGCGGCGCACATCGCGAAAGCCGCTGCGCTTGCCGGTCACGGTGTACTTGCCGGGCTTCAAGGGAACCTCACGTCGGTCGAAAGCTCCGAAAAATCCCACGCGCTGGATGGCAACCTCAGTGGCGTTGTCGGATTCCAGTGCCAGCATTACTGGCTGATTGAAAGTCGGCAGCAGAAGTTCCAGGCGCGACACCTGCGAGCGGATCACCGGTCCCTGGCTCGGCAATGCCCGGGCCCGCGCCAGCAGCCGCTCCGCCTCGACGCGCACTTCGTCGGCGGCGAGCCGTTCCGGTCTCTCTATAAGTGTCTGTAACCGCTTGCCGAGTTCCGCACGGGGTGCAACCGCCGCCCGGCCGACCTGCGCGAATTGCAACGAGGGGTCGCGCTCCAGCGCCTCGTCATAAACGGCCAAAGCCTCGGTCCAGCGCTCCTCGCCCGCCAGCTTCGAGGCCTTGTCGGCAAGCTCTGCGGTGCTGCGGCCATTGCCCGTGTCGGACACGCGTTGCAGAGCGGCGCCGACTTCGGTGTTGTCCGGCCGGAGCTGATGCGCGCGCTGCAGGTGAGTGTTTGCCTCCGCCAGGCGCCCGGCGGTGAGCGCGGACAGGCCTGCGCCCATTTCGGCATTGAATTCGTTGTCGGCCGCGGCGCGTCTGACGCGCGCCAGACCTTCGGTGGCCGCGATGTTGCCCGGATTGCGCTTCAGCACATCAGCGAACAACCCTTGCGCCTTGGGCAAATCCTTGGCGGCCTCGGCGTTCTCCGCGTCGGCGAGCGTCGGCACCACGCCGCTGGCCGCGGCGACCTTGCCGATCCACTCGGTGGCTTCGGTGTTTTGCGGATCGATCTTGAGCGCCGTATCGAATGCCTGGCGCGCGTTTTCGAATTCGCCGGCGGCGAGCGCGCGCTTGCCTTCGGTCAGCTGCGCGGTCAGCGCCTCGGGAATCTTCGCCTCGATGGCAGCCAGCGATTTCTCGAGATCGGCGAGCGGTGCCGGCGCGCCCTCGTATTTCTTGCGCTCGAGCATGCCGCCGATGTCGTCCAGCGACTTTCGTGCGGCGGCGAATTCCGGACCGCCCCATTGCGCGGCCGCGCGTGAGTCGAGATCGAGCACGCGCTGGGTGAGTTCGCCGTGTTTGCTGGTGAGCTCCTCGGCACGCTTCGCGACCGCCTGTTCCGCTTCGCTCGGGCCGGTCGGAAGCTGCAGCTGCGATACGTCCACCTTCTGCTCGCGGGCGAGTTTCGGCAGCAACAGCGCCACGGCGCTGGCGACCACCACCAACCCGGCGAAGACCGCCCAGCCGCGCCGACGATTGCGCGAACGCAGCTCACGTACCACCTGCGCGCGCAGCTCATCGACCTGCGGCAACATGCCGGGATCGATTTCTTCGAGCTCGCGCACGGCGTTCATCGGCGGCAGTTCCGGCTCGTCGGCCATGATGGCGGGTGTCAGGTTTTCTGCGGCAGCTCCGAGGATGGCCGCTTCGGCTTCAGCGGCGGCGTGGGCCGCGCCGCTGTCGAGGCCGAGGGTATCCTGGAGCACGGCGTTCATCTCATCGGCCACATGTCGCATCGACGGCGGACGCTCGCGCCCCTGCTTGGCTAACAACCACGACACCAGCAACTCGAGGCGCGGCGGAATGGGCTTGACCGATTTGAGCCGCGGCACCGGTTCGGTGGCGATCTTCTTCGCATCGAATGCCGGATAGAAAGGCGGGTAACCCGACAGAAGTTCGTAGGCCAACGCGCCGAGACCGTAGATGTCATCGGCGGGACGGGCCGGTTCACCGCCCAGTTGTTGTGGGCTGGCGGAGAACGGCGAACCCGGCGGTCCGCTGGAGTTGTCGCCTTCGGAAGCGCCGGCGCCGAAATCCGCGAGCAGCGGCCGGCCGGCGCCGTCGAGCAGGATGTTCGAGGGCTTGAGGTCGCGATGCACGATGCGACGCGAATGCGCGTGTTCGAGCGCGGCGGCGATGTCGATGAGCAACGGCAGGATCTTGGTGTACGGCGCGCCGCGCATCTGGCGGAGGTCGCCACCGGAGGCGAATACCATGGGCAACACCGTCGCCTCGGGCGTGCGCACCGGCTCATACACGCGCAGGACGCCGGGATGATTGAGGCGCGCCGTGAGCGTGAATTCACGCTGGAACACTTCCCAGGCGGCATCGGAACTCAGGAACTGGGAGTAGAGGATTTTCAGCGCGACTTCGGTATCGCGCAATTCGTCACGGGCACGCCAAACCTCGCCGTAGCCGCCGGCGCCGAGTTTTTCGATGAGCACGAAACGGCCGCACAGCTTGGTGCCGGCCTGGTTCTGGTTTGTCACGGAGTCGTGTTGGCGCGTCTAACTAATTCAGCTTGAGGGTGGCTTGACGCTGGTGGTCGCCGTGGTGGTGGCGGGTGCCGGCGCAGGCGCCGGAGCCGCGGCGGCGGCGCCCGACTCCTCGAGATAGAGTTGTTTGAGCATCTTGCGCCATTCCCGATATTGATCTTCTGCCGTGCCGGTCAGGCGCAGCGTGTGGCCTTCGACTTCCACGACCTGCGGCGCAACCTCTGACTGGAAGCTCTGCGTGAGCTCCTTCAGCGCGTCGGCATGGGTGCGCGCATCCGCGTATTTCTTGATGCCCGACAGCACCGCGGCGATACCGCCCATGGTGCCGGCGGTGCGCATCGCATTGTTGATGCGGCACGCGTCATAGGTGCTGCAGGAATTTGGCGCGAATATGCTGGCGAGCAGTGCGGCCGCCCCCAGCACGGTGCGCGTGCGCGCGCTCGAGCGCGCCCGCATTTCCTTCTCCAGCTCGGAGAAGCTCGTCTGACGCCAGCTGTCGTAGGAGTCGTCCATCGTCTCGGCGAAGCTTGCGTAATAGTCGTTCACGGTGTCGACCACCGCGGTATCGCGCTCGCGGATTCTCTCGATGCGGCCGAGCGTCGGATCGGAATCGGCGGGCAGACGCGCCACCTGCGTGACGCCGTTCTTGTCCACCACCGTCATGCCACGCATGGCATCGGGCGCCAGATCTTCGGCGAACTTGAGATTGGCTACCTTGCGGATGTTCTCGCGATCGAGCGCGGTGAGTTTGTCGCGCGCGACCACCAGGTCGTTGGCGATTTCCGAGTACACGTTCTGGAACGGGTCGCGCGCCTTGAGCGCGGCGTTGGTCTTGTAGGCGCCGAGGTCGACCAGGCTGCTGTAACGCTTGCCCTTGATCCACACGCGGCCCGCGGCGTCGCTGGCCGAGATGTCGACCGCCAGGAAGCCGCCGTTCGAATCGATGACCTGACCGGTGACGATGACGTCGACGAAGTCGGCGGTATTCGGAATGACGCGCACCGCGCCCCATTGCGCGGTTTCCTCGAGCGTCGAGCGCAATAGCGTCGGGATGTAACGCGCCTCGGCGCGACGCAGATCGGGATAGATGCGCTTCTTGGCGAGTGCTTCCACGTCGCCTTCGAGATTCTTGGGAATTCCCGCATCGAACACGCGGATGCCGACGTCGAGCAGCTCGGCCTGCGGAATGTGCACCGTGGCCTGCTTCGCCTCGATTTTTGGAATCGGCTTGGTCTCGGCGGTCATGCACGCGCTGAGCGACAAGGGAATCGCTATCGCGGCCAGTACAAGTAGTTTGAGTTTCATGAGATCACCTCGAGCGAATCAAGACGCCGCTTTCTTGTACTCGTTGTATTCCTTCCAGAGCCGTTCCTTGAGCTCCGGATCCGTTTCTTCTTCGGCGGCCTTGCGCAGACGCTTGGCGACGATGTCGTCGTCGCTGGTGTTCACCGTTCGCTGATGACCCGCACCGCTGCCACCCGACCCTTTGCCACTGTTGTCCACGGCAGCGGGATTGCCTTCGTCGTTGGAGCCCTTCGGCGGTGAGCCCGCCGACTTGAGGTCGCCATTGCGCGGCTGACCACCGCTGTCGGTGCCACTGCCGGCGCCGTCGCTGTCTTCCGTTTGAGCGCCGGAACCCTCGCCCTCGGCGCTGCCGCGCGCATCACGCTCTTTGGCGACGCGCTCCTGTTCCTTCTTCAAGGTCTTGTCGAAATCGCCGAGTGAGTCGTCGAGGCTCTTCTCGCCGGCCTGGCGCTTTTCTTCGGAAGTCTGCGCATCACCGGCCGGGCCTTCCGGCGCAGCGCTGCCCGACTTGCCGTCTTTGGAGGATTTCGAACTCGATTCGCCCTCACCGCTGGACCCACTCGAGCTGCCGCTCGAATCGCTCGGCAGGCTGGGCTTCGAAGACGGCGAGGAAGACGGCGTTTCTCCCGGCAAGCTCGGCATACTTGGCATTCCCGAGCTGCCGCCAGGCATTCCACTGCTATCTCCGCCCGGCATTCCTCCCGGCATTCCACCGCTATCTCCGCCCGGCATTCCGCCAGGCATTCCACCCGAGGGACTGGGCATTCCCGGCGAACCACCACCACCGCCGCTCGATGCGCAGCCAGCGAGAACCGCTGCCGCAACAGCGAGGGAAATCAGGGTTGGAGTGCGCATGCGAATCTCCTGCGGTAATCAGTGGGTACCGGCGGCGTGAACGTCGGTTCCCGAAAAGAAGCTGCGCAGCTGGGCTGACATGCGATTGCATGCCGTGGCTTGCACGCGCGCGATGAATGGCAAAGGAACTATTGCCCCCACGATGGCGGAAGTTCCAGTGACATTGGTGCCGACGCTACCCGCGGACTTGGCTTGTTTCAAATCCCAGATAGTGGCCTCGTAGGCGGACTCTTTCTGCCACCAGCCGAAGCCAATGCAGCCTGCGCCACCGGGGGCCGCGCCACAAGCGAGGCTGCCGCCGCCGTCGGTCTTGCGCGTGCTGCCGTCGAGCCAGACTACATAACGCACGCCCGTCTTGGTGACCTGCTCGGCGACGCCGGGGCGCGCCAGCAGTGCACTCATGGCCTCCGGCTTGCCGGGCGCGGTGCTCGGCTCGAACCAGGGAAACATCTGGTCGACGAAATCATTGTTGTCGTGAACCGCCAGGCCGTGGCTGCCGCCCTCGAGATTGGAACCGATGCAGTCCATGAACTCGTCTTCCGCGCCGGCGCCTTCGATTTGTGGCTTGGCGAGGATGACGACACGTTCGCCTTTCTGGAGGGGCGTGGCGAGTTCGCGGGATTCTTCGATGCGGGCCTGCATACAGCCACCGACGATTGTCGTTGCCATGGCGAGCCCCAGACACGCTGAAGTCATGCGGATTGCGCTCTTCATGGACTTGCTCCCAGGGCGTGGATGCGGGATGTCTATGGGCGCGGCAAGTATGCCACGTTGCAGCATCGTCACTTTGTGACCTCACGCGAGCCGCGGTGGTTCCCAACTTAGCGCGTCAAATCCAGCGACAACTGAGGGTGAGTACGTAGGGGCGGGCAAAAAAGATTCGTCGGCAGCGAGATTTTTCGATCTCGCGGAAACCCCAGGCGGCGGCAGGCGAGCTCAAAACGCTGGCGAATGAGCTGCGCCACCGGCCCGGTGGCATGCATTCGCGTCCCAAACTCGGGGTCGTTGTCGCGCTCGCCCCGCATGCCGCGCACGATCGACATGACGTGCGCGGCGCGCTCGGGGAAATGCTCAGCCAGCCATTCGCGGAACAGGTCTTTCACTTCCCACGGCAACCGCAGCAGCGTGTACCCGGCAAGCTGCGCGCCGGCTTCGCGGCTCGCTTCGAGCACCGATTCGATTTCGTGCTCGGTCAGCACGGGAATGATGGGCGCGACCAGAACTCCAACGGGCACGCCGGCCTCGGCCAGGACGCGCATGGCCTTGAGCCGCGCGCCCGCCGCTGCGGCCCGCGGTTCGAGCACGCGCTTCATGTCGTTGTTGAGCGTGGGGATGCTGAACATCACGCGAGTGAGTCCGTCGCGCGCCAGGTCCGCGAGCAGGTCTACATCGCGCGCTACCAGTGCTCCCTTGGTGGTGATGGTGACCGGGTGTTTGTATTTGAGCATCACCTCGAGCACAGACCGGGTGACCTTGAGAGACTTTTCCAAAGGTTGATAGGGATCGGTGTTCGCGCCGATCATGATGGGCGCGCATTTGTAGCCGGGCGCGGTGAGTTCTTTTTCGAGGACGGCGGCAGCGTCGGCTTTGTAGAAGAGCTTGGTTTCGAAATCGAGGCCCGGGGAGAGACCAACGTAAGCGTGACTGGGGCGCGCGTAGCAGTTGTGGCTCACGACGCCATTGGCGATGAAGTCTTCGGTTCCGGTCGTGATATCGAAGAGCAGCATCGCACTGCTGACGGGTTCGATGCTGGTGATGGAAAGGTTTGCTTCGCTTTTTACGGTCTGGCCGACCAGCTCTTGTTTGTGGTCGAGCGCGACGCGCCCGGGTCCCATCAGTTTGTCGTTGGCTTCGAGCTGCGGGTGCGACTCCATGCCGCCATGTCTGGCGGCGACGAATTTCCAACCGCGCTCAGTGAGGAAGCGGTGATCGGGTCCTGCAACGAGCGTCGTTCCGTCCTGTAACGAGATGCGAAAGCCAGGCTTGGTGACACTCCAGTGCGCGAGGACGCGAGTCTTCACGTAGCGGCGGTACCAGCCCACGCGCTCGGTGCCGTAAATCGCATCGCCCACCTTTACCTCGGCGATCACCTTTGTGGTGCCATCCGCCATGAGGATAGGTGTGTCGCCAGAGATGCAGTAAACACATCCATGTTCGCAGCCGCGATACGGATTGATCGACTGCGTGAAGTGAATGTCCGGCGACTTGTTGCGGCTGATGACTGTGCGCGCGGTCTCGGGCAACACGACGGTCTCGCGCTTCGCGGGCTCTTCGTCTTCGTACCAGCCGTCGTGCTCGAGAGTCTGTGTGAGTTTGTCGAAGCGGCCCGGTGGCTGCGAAAGCGCACCGCGGCCTTTGATCGCGCTGTTCATGCGCGAACTGTATTTATGTACAGGGACCGAGTAAATCCAGTACGCGGCTCGGCCGACTACTGGATGTCCCGCTCTTCAATTCACATGAAGGCCGCCGCTGCGGCGGGTTTTTCCGAAGTGGCTGTCAGGCCTGACTAATGCACGGCCTCGGGAAATCGATCGAGTTTTCGCAGCTCCGGAAACAGGCGCATGTACGACGCCACCACGAACAAAGTGCCGAGACCGCCGAAGACCACCGAGCGGATTGCGCCGAACCAGCTCGCCGTGAGTCCGGATTCGAACGCGCCGAGCTCGTTCGATGCGCCGATGAACATCGAATTGACCGCGCTCACGCGGCCGCGAATGGCGTCGGGCGTCTCCAGCTGCACGAGCAACTGCCGCACGAACACGCTGACCATGTCGCCGGCGCCGGCCAATGCGAGCACGGTGAGCGAGAGCCAGAACGACGTCGACAATCCAAAGATGACGGTGCAGACGCCGAACAACGCCACGCCGCCGAACATCCAGCGGCCTGCAGCTTTCTGGATCGGGCGGACGCCGAGCGTCAGCGCGACCACCCCGGCACCCACGGCGGGCGCAGCCCGCAAAAAGCCGAGTCCCAGGCTGTCGACGTGCAGGACCCGCTCCGCGAACACCGGCAGCAGCGCCACGGCGCCGCCGAACAGGACCGCGAAGAGGTCCAGAGAAATCGCGCCTAACAAAGGCTTTTTGCGCCATACGAAGCGAAAACCATCGAGCACGCTGTGCCAGCGCCATTCGGCCACCGCCTGGGCGCGAACCGGACGTACGCCGGCCATCAACAGCACGGTGGTGGTGAGCAATGCCACGGCCATGCCGTACGCGAAATGGTAGCCAGCCTTCAACAGCGCGCCGCCAACGATGGGGCCGGCTATCACTCCGGCCTGGAACAACACCGTGTTCACCGAGATGGCGCCAGGCAGCAGGTTCTTGGGCACCAGATTGGGCGTCATCGCCTGCCCCGCCGGCGCCCAGAACGCGCGCGCTACGCCTAACAAGGCGGCGGCCAGAAAGCAGATGTATACGTTGGTACCGCCGAGCAGCGTGAAAGCCAGCAGCATGATCGCGCCGGCGAGCTCTATCGAGAAGGCGCAGGCGATGATGAGGCGGCGGTCGAAACGGTCGGCGATCTGCCCGCCGGGCAGCAGCAGCACGAAAAACGGCAGGAACTGTGCGAGCCCGACGAGGCCCAGCGACAGATAGTCACGCGTGAGGTGCCAGACCTGGACGAGGATCACCACGTCGACCATCTGCCAGGCGAGCGTGCCGGCGAGTCGACCGAACGCATAGCGTGCGAAGTCTGGATGGCGCAACGCCTGCATGGCAGGCGATCGGGATAGGGTACTCAAGGGTCCGCGAATGGCGTGGCTGCGAGCCCGCACTTTAGCTGGTAACGTCGCGCTCCGTTGGCCATTGCGTCTGTACCGGCGAGGGGCTTTACCATGAAAGCGGGCGTTGGAAGTTTTGTAGGTGGCGTGGCGGCGTTGTTGCTGTGCGCCTGCGCGCCGACGCCGATCAAACCCGAACCCCCACCGCCCGCTCCGCCGCCGCCGCCGAGCGCGGATCAGCAGTTCGAAGCGCTGGCGCAGCGCTACCTGCGCGAATCGCCGGGGCAATCACCCGTGGGCGCGACGTCGCTCGGCGATCACCGGTTCGACGACCGCCTCGACGATGTCAGCGCGGCGGGTTGGAATGCGCGCCTTACGTTCACCGAGCTCTATCTAGCGTCGCTGGAACCCATCGACCGCGGCCAGCTCTCGCGCGCCAACCAGGTCGACGCGCTGCTGTTGCTGCACGACCTGCAATACGAGCGCTGGAAAATCCAGACGCTGCAGGGCTGGCGCTGGAATCCACTGATCTACACCAGCATTGCCGGCGATGGTTTGTACGACCTGCTGGCGCGCGACTTCGCGCCGGCTCCGGAACGCCTGAAAAATCTTGGCAAACGGCTCGACGAATTGCCGCGCTTCCTCGCACAGGTGCGCGAAGTACTCGAACCGGCGCGCGTTCCCAAGGTGCACGCGGAAACCGCCGCGAAGCAGAACGCGGGCCTGATCGCGATGCTCGACGGAGAGGTCGCGCAGCAGATCGCCGCGCTGCCGGCCGCCGAACAGGAATCACTGCGCGCCAGCAGCGCCAGGGCGCGCAGCGCATTGACCCAACACCAGATCTGGCTCGACAAACGCCTGACGCCCGAAGCCAAGGGCGATTTCCGGCTGGGGCAATCGCTTTACGATCAGAAGCTCGCCTTCGCGTTGTTCTCGCCGCTGTCGCGCGAAGAGATTCGCACGCGCGCCGCATCGGAACTCGCGGCGACACGCGCCGCGATGTATGAAATTGCACGCTCGGTCATCAACGGGCCGCTGTTCAAGAACGCGCGTCCCAGGACCAAGGTTGCCGCACCGCCCACGCCCGACAAACCGAGCGATGCGCAACAGCAGCGGGCGATCAGGGCGGCGCTCGAGCTCGCTTACGCCGAGCATCCGCAGCGTGACGCGGTGCTCGGTGCCGCGCGCGCCGCGCTGGCGGACACCACGCGTTTCGTGCGTGAGAAAGCTCTTGTGACGCTGCCGGAGGAGCCGCTGGAAATCATCGCCATGCCCGAGTTCCAGCGGGGGGTGGCGCTCGCGTACTGCGACTCGCCGGGGCCGCTCGACGCGGGACAAAAAACCTTCTACGCGGTCTCGCCCATTCCGGAAGCCTGGACGCATGCGCAGACGGATTCGTTCCTGCGCGAATACAACTCGCGCTCGATCCACAATCTCACCATCCACGAGGCGATGCCGGGCCACTTCCTGCAGCTCGCGCACGCCAACAAGTTTCCGTCGACACTTCGCAAAGTGTTGGCGTCGGACCCGTTCATCGAAGGTTGGGCGGTATACGCCGAACACCTCATGACCGAGCAGGGTTACATGGATGGCGATCCGCTCATGAAACTCATCCAGCTCAAGTGGTATCTGCGCTCCATCGTCAACGCGCTGCTCGACCAGGCAGTCCACGTGGACGGTATCTCGCGGCAGGCGGCGATGAAGCTGCTGACCGAGTCCGGCTTCCAGGAAGAGCGCGAGGCCGCGGGCAAGTGGACGCGCGCGCAACTCACCTCGGCCCAACTACCGGTGTACTTCGTGGGTGCGCAGGAACACCTGGCGCTGCGCGGCGAAGCCGAACAGAAACTCGGCGCGGCGTTCAATCTGCGCGAGTATCACGACAAGGTGTTGTCTTACGGTTCGCCGCCGGTGCGCTTCGCGCGCGAGCTGATGTTCGAACTGCCGATCGAGTAGCGCGGCTAGCTAGTTGGCGGTTTCTTGTGGTTGAAGTTGCGCGCCATCTCCTCGGCCTTGGCGCGGGCTTTCTTCAGCCAGATTCGCGCCCAGGCAAACTCCAGGCCGAGGATGCCCAGGCCCACGGGGATGACCACGAATGCGGGCCCCGGCAGCACGATCATGCAAATGCCAATGACCAGCACCGATCCGCCGACGATGCCGACGGCGATGCGCTTCGCCATGCGATAGGGCACGTATAGCGGATGCTTTTCGTCGAACACCAATAGAGACCTGATGACGGCGGCGGGAGGCATTCTACACAGACCGGTGTTGCCGGCCGGTGTTCCCCGACGATGGTCGAAAGAGCTCAGGACCCGAGAAATATCCGGTAAGCCGGATTGTTAGTCTCGTCGCTGTAGGAGTAGTGCAGCACGTTGAGGTGATCGAGGAACTGGGCCGTGTCGGACGACGGCACATCGATTCCGGCGAGGACGCGGCCGTAGTCGGACCCGTGGTTGCGGTAGTGAAACAGCGTGATGTTCCAGCGCGTGCCGACGGCCTGCAGGAACTTGAGCAGCGCACCTTTGCGCTCCGGAAATTCGAAACGGTAGAGTCGCTCGTTGGCGACGCTTCCATTGACATGGCCGCCCACCATGTAGCGCACGTGCAGCTTCGCACTCTCGTTGTCGGTCAGGTCGGTAACGCCGTAGCCCGCAGCGCGCAGCTTCACGATGACCTCATCGCGCTCTTCCTTGCCGCGTGCCAGCGCGAAGCCGAGGAAGATCTGCGCGCGCTCTTTGGTACCGAAGCGGTAGTTGAATTCCGTGACCGCGCGTTGCCCGAGGATTTCGCAGAACTTGAGGAAGCTGCCGGGCTGTTCGGGAATCTCGACGGCGAACAGCGCCTCGCGCGACTGGCCCACGTCCGAACGCTCGGCAACGTAACGCAACTGGTCGAAGTTCATGTTCGCGCCACTGTTGATGGCGACCACGCGTTTGTCCTGCCAGTGGTTCTTTGCGCAGTACTTCTTGACGCCCGCCACCGCGAGCGCGCCCGCCGGCTCGACGATGGAGCGCGTATCTTCGAAGATGTCCTGGATGCCGGCGCAGATTTCGTCGGTGTCGACCAGCACCACTTCATCGACGTGTTCGCGACACAGGCGGAAGGTTTCCTCGCCCACCTTGCGCACCGCGACACCATCGGCGAACGCGCCGACGCGCTCCAGAGTGATGCGCTTCTTGGCCTGCAATGAATCGTGCATGGCCGCGGCATCCACCGGCTCGACGCCGATGATCTTGATGCGCGGGTTCAGGTACTTGGCGTATACGGCGATGCCAGCAATGAGTCCGCCGCCGCCCACGGGCACGAAGATCGCGTCCACGTCGTCGCGCGACTGGCGCAGGATTTCCACGGCGACGGTGCCCTGCCCGGCGATCACGTCCGGATCGTCGAACGGATGCACGAACGCCAGATTTTTTTCGCGCACGATGGACTGGGCGTGTTCGTAGGCGCTGTCGTAGTCGTCGCCGTGCAGCACCACTTCGCCGCCGAGGTCGCGGACCGCGCTCACCTTGATGTTGGGGGTGGTTTGCGGCATCACGATTACCGCGGAGATGCCACGGCGTTTCGCCGCCAGCGCGACGCCCTGGGCGTGGTTGCCGGCGGACGCGCAGATGACGCCGCGCTTGGCCACCGAGTCCGACAGGTGAACGATCTTGTTGTAGGCGCCGCGCAGCTTGAACGAGAACACGGGCTGCAGGTCTTCGCGTTTCAGCAGCACGCTGTTGCCGATGCGACGGGACAGCCGCGGCGCCAGTTCCAGCGGCGACTCCATGGCAACGTCGTAGACGCGGGCGCGAAGGATGCGTTCGATATAGGTGTCAGACATAGATATGAGGCTAGCTTAACCGGCGCGCCGACCGCGGCACAGTGGAGTTGCGGCCCGGTAGTCTAGAATCCCGCCGCAGGGAGCCTATCGACACATGCCAACCATTCGCTGGAAGTCCATTTTTTGGAAGCCCCTGGTGGCGGCGCTGCTGCTGGCGTTCCTGCCGCCAGCTCTGGCCCGGACCGCGCTGCCGAGGGGGGTCAAGCTGCCGAAGGACGTCAAGATCCCGAATGACACGCCGGTCGCCATCTATCTACCGGCGAACGACCTGGGCACGCACTTCTACGTGGCCAGCATTGGCGCCTGGGCCTATCCCGGCAAGTCGCTCGATGACGCGCGCCGCGATCTCGGCGGCCAGCTGTTCCCGCAGATGCAGACCGTGACACTCACCGACGCGGGCGCGTTCGCCGAAGGCAGCTACGGACTGCTGATCTCCATCAATCCCACCTGGAACATTTCGAGCGGCCAGCTCTCGCTGACCATGGACTACAAGGTCTACGACGCCAGCGCCCAAAAAGTGCTCGAGGGCAGTCGGGCGCAGAGCGTGGCGTTGCATTCGCCGGGTCCGCTGGGTGGTTTCCCGAATGCGGCCCGCAGCGTTACCCAACTGGTGCTGTTCGACGTGCTGATCAAGCTCAAGCCGAACGCCGGGAAGTATCCGGCCGCGGCGCAGATACCCGCCATCAACCGCGAGCTGCTCATCGATCGCAAGAAGGCGGTCACCACCGGCACGGCGTTCTACATCAATAAATCCGGACAGATGATCACCGCCGCGCACGTGCTGCGCGACTGCCTGGTGCTCGAAGCGCAGAAGGACGGGGTCACGCTGCCCGTCAAATTGACCGCCAGCAGCAACCTGCTCGATCTCGCCGTGGTCGACAGTGGCAAACCCACGGATCGCGCCCTGCCGCTGCGCGTGGGCGAGACAATCACCCTCGGCGAAGGCGTGACCAATGTCGGCTATCCGCTGCAGGGACTGCTGGCCGATTCCCCCAACCTCACGCGCGGCAATGTCAGCGCGCGCGCCGGCATGAAAGGTTCGGTGGGCCTGTTCCAGTTTTCCGCGCCCATTCAGCCTGGCTCGAGCGGCGGACCGGTGGTTTCCGACGGTGGCGAACTGCTCGGCATCACCGTGAGCTCACTGAACGCGGCGGCGCTCATCAAGGATGGACTGCTGCCGCAGAACGTGAATTTCGCGCTCGAAGCCAAATACGCCGCCATGTTCCTGCGCGATTCGCACATCGATTTCGTCGAGGTCACACCGAAGGCCAATGGCAGCATGACCATCGCCAATGAGGCCGCGCTCGGCGCGGTTTTGCAGCTCAGCTGCTTCCAATAACCGGCATGGGTAACCGCATGAAACTGACGATGTTCTGCGCAAGCATTCTGTTGTGTGCCTCGGCGGACGCGGCCGACCCCGCCGCCGTACCGACAGCGCTGCCGGCGATGAGCTTTTATGGCTCCATCGCCGACGATGAGTTGTTCGCGCTGATCAAGAAAAGCGAGCAGTTCTCCCGACTCGACAAGGAATTGTTCGGCAGCCCGTTGCACCTTCGCGTCATGCACACCTTGCAACCCACCGCGAGCGGCAAGGCCACGGGGCTGCTCTCGGCCATCCTGACCGGCGGCACGCTCGGGCTGCTACCGGTGGTGACCAACAACAGCCTGATGGTCACTTACGAAGTGCGCGTGCATGGCCGCGAACTCGTTTCCTATTCCTATCAGCGCACGTTCACGCGCGCGTTCAACGTCTGGGCGAAGGACGAGACGCACGGCCTCGGCAAGGAAGGAATGGAGTGGCTGAGGTCGACCGCCGGAGAATTCGTGGCCGCCGCGGCCACCGATGCCAAGCTCGCCGCGCTCAAGAAGGAATATGAGCACTACTTCGGCGCAGTGCAGCCGCAATAGCTAGTCGCGGACGGTGTAGCGGAACTGCGTCCGGCCGATGGTGACGCGATCGCCGTCCTTGAGAACCTGGCGCGCGACGCGCTTGCCGTTCACGAACACACCGTTGGTGCTGTTCAGGTCCTCGATCGAAGTGTGCACCGGGCCCGCCAGCAACACCGCGTGATAGCGGCTGATGTGCTTGGTATCGAGCACCAGCTCGTTGTCCGATCCGCGCCCGATGCGTGTGCGGCGGCCGAGCACGTGGACGAAGTCCGTGTTGCCATCGGTGCGGATCAGCACGCGGGCCGGGCCCTCGAGCGCCACTTCCTGGCCGGTCTGGTCCGCCGCGACGCCGGCCGCAGCGACCCGCTTGTCGAGATCCGCTTCGAGCTGCTGGATGCGGCCATCACGCTGCAGGATCGAACGCTGGCTTTCGGCGATGACCGCGCGCCATTCTTCGACGGTGACGTTGGCTTCTTCGAGCTTGCCGGTCTTGTCGCGCACCTCGATCTCGAGATTGCGGATGCTTTCCTCGGCGACCTGCAGATCCTGGTCTTTTTCCGCGGCATGCGCGCGCGTCATCTCGAGGTCGGCCTTGAGCAGACGGATCTGCTCTTCGCGCGCATGGAGCTCGCCACGAAGTTCCGGCACGTGCGGATCGGTCGAGGCAAGGGCGTCGGAGAGCTTCAGGCTCAACTGCGTCTGAAGCTGCTGGCGCGCGGCCAGGTCCGCCTCGAGCATGGCGATCTGCGCATTGCGCCGCGCAACCGTCGCGCGCAGGTTCATGAGGTCGACGTCGAGCGCCTCACAGCGCTGATCGCTCTTTGCGAGCAGCGCCGCGCGCGCCGCCAGATCTTTCTCCAGCACCTTGATGCGATCGGCGCTCGCAAACAACTGGTCTTGAAGCTTGGGCTGTTCGGCGCGCTGCACCGCCAGTCGTTCTTTCGCGGTCTGCAGCGACTCGAGGTGCACGGCTGACTGCTCGCGCAGCTGCACGGCTTCGGCGTTGGCGCGCGCCACCGCGACGGTACGTTCCGCATCGGCAATGCGGGCGCGCTCGTTGAGTTCAACGATGCGCCTCTCGGCCGCGGCCAGCGCGTTGCGCAGCTCTTCGATGAGCGGCGGCGAAGGCGGCAGTGCGACCGGCACGGCGACATGCGGCGTCGCGCGCGAAGTGGGTGCCGGCGGTGTCGGCGGTGTCGGCGCAGCCAGCGGCGCTGGCGCTGCCGGAACCGCCACAGGTTTGGCGGTCTGGCGGTGCGCCTTTCTCGTCAGCGCCGGCATCGGTGGCATTTCATGCGTGCCGCTGTGGTCGAGATCGTAAGCAGGAGTCGCTTGCAGTGTCGGTATCTGTTCGACCGGCAGCCCGGGCATTTCCATGGTCGATTCGACGGCATTCACAGCGGTGGGCTGCAGCACCGTGGTGTTCACGGCCCAGCTATCCGTAGGTTCGTTGAGCGCAGCTTCGTAGGCAGCCACGTCCAGCACCGGCAACTCGGCAGTTGCCTCGTTGTCGACATCGGTTGCGGGCGCGCTCGTGATCACCGGTGGCATCGAGGAAAGTCCCCAAATCTTCGTTTTCTGCCCGGATTCTAGTCTGCACCCGGCGGCCAGTGGTTGAAGACTTTTACCCGTCGCCGAGAAATGCGAATGCGCTTCTCACTTCTGTCAAAAGCCCCAGGAACCCCTATGCACGGCGGCAAGTTCGCCAGCCCGCCGTTGGGTTAAGGTTGCTGGCCATGAATACCCACGCACCGCGCCTGCGACGCGCCTATTTCGAGTGCCGGCACGGCCAATTGCACGTGCATAACGCCATTCCCGAAGGTGGCGGCTTCGATGAACTCACCACTCTTATTTGCCTGCACGGCAGCGCCAGCACCGGACGCATGTTCCTGGAGCTGTCCCGCCGCCTTGGCAGCAGCCGCTCGATCTATAGCCCCGACCTGCCCGGTTGCGGCGAGTCGGATGCGGCAGGGGCGACTTTGCTGGCGGCTGGTTACGCCGACGCCATCACCGATTTCCTCGATTCCATGCGGTTCCGGCAAATCGACTTGTTAGGTGCGGGCGCCGGTGGCGCCGTGGCGATCGAACTCGCGCTGGCGCGACCGAAGATTGTTCGGAAAGTGGTTCTGGCCGGCCACGGAAACAAGGAAGGTGGCGTCGGCGTCGCACTCGAGGCGGCTGTGGCGGCGTGGCAATCGGATCGCCTGCAGCTCGTCAAACAACCACTGCTCAAGATCGAGACGCAATCGTTCGAGGCGGAGAGCGAAACGCTGGCGCGGAAGCTCGCGGAATTCCTGGCCAAGTGATCTGACATATCGAATTGCGCATCCGTTCCGACCCGCATTGCGTGCTAATTTCCGCGCAGCTTTTCGCAGGGGAATCACCATGAATCTTTCGCGCGCCGTTCTATGCGTTGCCGCCGTTTTGTCCGCCGGAATCTTCCCGCCGGCGGCCACCGCCGCCGATGACACCATCCGAATCACCGTCGACGCCGCCAAGCCTGGCGCCAAAATCGATCGCAACATCTTTGGCCAGTTCGCCGAGCATCTCGGCCGCGGCGTCTATGAAGGCATATGGGTCGGGCCCGATTCCAAGATCCCCAACACGCGCGGCATCCGCAATGACGTGGTCGCGGCGCTCAAGGCCATCAAGGTGCCCAACGTGCGCTGGCCGGGCGGTTGCTTCGCTGATGAATATCACTGGAAAAATGGCATCGGCGAGCGCAGCAAGCGCCCCGCCACGCTCAACCCGAACTGGGGCGGCGTGATCGAGCCGAATACTTTCGGCACGCACGAGTACTTCGATTTCCTCGACCAGATCGGCGCCGACGCCTATCTATCCATCAACGTTGGTTCCGGCACGGCCGTCGAAGCCGCCGACTGGCTCGAGTACCTCACCACTCCGCAACCGACCGCCCTGCAGCAGCAGCGCGCCGCCAACGGCCACCCCGAGCCGTATCGCGTGCCGATCCTCGGACTCGGCAACGAGACCTGGGGCTGCGGCGGCTCCATGACGCCCGAGTACTACACCGACCAGCTCAAGGTGTATGCCCGCTATGCGCGCAACTACAACAGCAAACAAACCATGCGCCGCATTGCCGTCGGGCCCGACACCGCGCACACCGAATACACCGAAGCGGTCATGGCCGCGTGGAAGGACAAGACCTGGGCCTGGGATATCGAGGGCATTTCCCTGCACTTCTACACCGTCGTGAAATTCCCGCCGAAATTCAAGTCCATGGACTTCGATGAGAACGACTACGCCACGCTGCTCAAGGAAACGCGGCGCATGTACGACCTGCTGAAAACGCACGGCGACATCATGGACAAGTACGATCCGGCGAAGAAGGTGCTGCTGTCCGTGGACGAGTGGGGTGTGTGGCTGGCAAAAACACCGGGAACGCCCGAGGGCTTTCTCGAGCAGCAGAACAGCCAGCGCGACGCCGTCATCGCCTCGCTGAATCTGAATGCGTTTGCACGGCACGCGGATCGCGTGCGCATCGCCAACATCGCCCAGATGGTGAACGTGCTGCAGGCCATGATCTTCACCAAACAGGACAAGATGGTGCTGACGCCGACCTACCACGTGTTCAAGATGTATGTGCCATTCCAGGACGCGACGTTCCTGCCGGTGCAGTTCGACGCAGGCACGTACAAGCATGGCGATGTCGAAGTGCCACGCGTGGATGCGATTGCCGCGAAAGGCGCCGATGGCAAAGTCTGGGTGGCGCTGACCAACCTCGACCCGAGCCGCGCGGTGACGATCGATGTGCAGGTGCCCGGCGTGAAAGCGACGCGCGCGCGTGGCGAGACGCTGGCGGCACCCAGGTTCAACAGCGTGAATACGTTCGAGGCGCCGGAGACGGTCAAGCCACAGGCCGTGAATGCGAAAGCCAGCGCGGTGAAGCTGGCGCCGGCGTCGGTAACGGTGGTGGCGCTCGAGTAGCCTCCCTGCAATCGCCGATCTCATCCTTCATAGGCTGCTCTCGGGAGCGCATGTGGGTTGAGATCGGCCAAGCCACCACCTGTGCCGCAGCAGTAGCAAGACGCAAATTTGCTACTTCTTCGACTTCGCGCGCGCCGATTTGCGCTTCGCCGATTTTTTGCGAGCCGGCGCAGCCTTCGATTTCGACTTCGCTTTGGTCTTCGCCGCAGGTTTCGCCTTCGCCTTCTGCTGACGCGTGACTTCCTTGCGCAGTCGCGATTCCTGCTCGCGGTGTTCGTCCGTGAGCAGCTGGTCGAACTCCTCGGCCGAGTACGTCGGGCGAAGCTCCAGCACGCCTTCGTCGCCGGGCATCGGGTTCGGACAGCGCTTGGCCCACTCCAGGGCTTCGTCCATCGATTTCACGTTCCAGATCCAGTAGCCCGCCACCAGCTCTTTGGTCTCGGCGAAAGGACCATCGATCACGGTGGCGTGCCCGCCGTCCGTGAACTTGACGCGCTTGCCGGCGCTGCTGGGCTTGAGGCCATCTGCCTCCTGCATGATGCCCGCCTTGACCAGTTGCTCGTTGAAGTTGCCCATGTCCGTGAACATCTGTTCCATCTTTTCATCGGGCATCATGCCCTTCTCGCTGTTGGGCGTGGCTTTGACGAAGACCAGGACTTTCATGGGCGTGCTCCTTCGAATTGGTGTGTTCAAAGAGTAGCCGAACGGCGTTACCGGATTTCGACAGCTACTTCTTCAGCATTCCGTTGGCCTCCAGCCACAGCATGAACTGGGGGAACCAGTCCGTGCTGGTCTTGCCCGGATTACCGAGGCCAAAGCCATGCCCGCCGTTCTGGTAGAGATGAAACTCCACCGGGCGACCCGCCTTCTTCCACGCTGAAACGAGTCCGTAGTCGTTGGTACCGAACAGAGGATCGTCCGCGGCCAGCGCGACGAACATGGGCGGCGCATCGGCCGGCACCTCCACCGCAGATTGCCGGCCGTAGATAGGCGCGATGAAGGCTGGCTTGATTTCTTTCGACTCCAGGACCGCCGCCATGGTGGTTCCGGCGCCCGCGGAGAAGCCCATCATGCCAATGCGCTTCGGATCGACGTTCCATTCCTTGGCGCGGGCGCGCACGAGCTTGAACGCCGCGGTCGCGTCCTCCAGAGGCAGAGCCACCGGCGAGCTCGTGGGCGCACCGCCCGGGCTCGGCGCAGTGAGGGGGTTGCCGCGATCGAATTCCGCCCAGTCGGGTGCGGTCGGTATCAATCGGTACTTCAGCACAAAGGCGGCGACGCCCCGTTCGTTGAGAGCCCTCGCCACTTCCCAGCCTTCATTGCCCATCGACAAGATTCGAAAGCCACCGCCCGGGGCGACGATCACCGCAGCGCCAGTGGCCTTGGCGGGATCCGGCAGGAACGGCGTGAGTGTGGCGCGCGAAACATTGCGCACGAACGGATCGCCCCATTGCTTGTACCAGGTCTCTTTCGCCTTTTGCCCGTCGACGCCTCCCGTATCGAGAGGAATGGCGCCTGGCTCGGCGGGCGCTTCGATCTGAGTCTTCGGCGGCTCCTGCGCGAACACCGTTGCAGAGGCCGAAAGCATCGCGGCGAGCGCGGCGCTGACGAAAGCGCCTTTCATGAAAGCTGACATGAGTTCCCCTTCGTTCGAGTGAGCGCAAATGATGCCACCACGGCATGCCCGGGCCGCGCCGATCTGGTTATCGCTCGCCGTCGGTTTGTGCATCCATGGGCGCGGCACCTGTCAGACACCGAGCCACCAGCGGTTTGGCTGTACTGATCCTGACGTTCAAGTTTTCAGCTGATGAGCCAGCAGCCGATCGCTTTCCGTTTTGACAACGCTGTAGCACTCGCAGGAACGTCGTTCGACAGCCTTACGGTCCAGCACGGTAATCTCACCGTCGTCGTAGCTGATCAATCCCGCCTTACTCAACACGTCGGTCGCAATGGCGACCTGGTCGGTTTGCAGCCCGAGCATGTTTCCAATCAATTTGGCAGTCATGCTGATATGGCTCGTCGGGAGCCGATCGAGGCTCAACAACATCCAACGACACAGTTGCTGATCGACCGTGTGATGACGATTGCACGCCGCGGTCTGCACCATTTGCGCGATGAGCGCCGAGCTGAACATGAGAAGCGCACGGGATAGCGAATTTCCGCGATTGAACTCGTGCTTCAACACTTGTGCATTCAGACGATACGCATGGCCTGCGTTCTGCACGATCGCCCGACTCATGGTGGAGTCGCCACCCATGAAAAGAGAGATGCCAATCATTCCTTCGTTTCCCACGATGGCAATCTCCGCTGACTCGCCGTTTTTCATGACGTAGAGCAGGGAGATCACGCAGTCGGTTGGGAAATACGCATGGCTCATCGTCTCCCCGGCTTCATAGAGAACCTGGCCCAGCTCGAGGGGCACGAGCTCGAGATGTTCCGAGATACGGGCGCGCTCCGCCGAAGGCAGTGCGGCAAGCAGTGCATTTCTCTCGATGCGACGAATAGTGCTGCGGGCGTCGGTGTTCATGTCAGGACCAACCTACTCGTTTTCGGGCCCGCCAGACGTCAGAAGCGGCCGCGTTTAATGGCTGATACGCCGGAAAGCATCGAAGTCCGCGGTCGCCTTGTAGGCGATGAGCCCAATCTGGCTCAGGATGACGGCGCAATCGGGATTCGCCGGCCTGGGGTGGTGACCATCGATGGCGATCACGAGGATGAATCGAGGCCCGGTCGTGGCGCCATTTGGCTTTGCCGATCCCTGCAACCGTCGGCCGCACAGTCACCCAGGCATATCTAACTAGTTGTCCAGCCGATCCGCGACAGTTGATACGCCCGCCACACTGGGTGCACATGCTGACGGCGCTCCGGTGGCGGCTTCCGCCGACGCCGGCATCCGTTTCCGAGTTCACAACTTGCCGAGCGAGGCGTTGAGCGCCACGGCCATGGCGGCGTCGCCGCTCACGAGATCGGCCCACGCGATCTCCATGCCTTTGCGCCGCCCCTTTCTCGTCAGCTTGAGCCCGGCCGGATCGATGGTGAGCACGTAGCTCAGCTTCTTGATGCGCAGCTCGCGCTTCAGGGCTTTGTCGAGCCTGGTCATGAAGACCTCGCGTGCACGAACGGCGCCGTTAGTTCCGAGAGCTTCATCTTCTGCCTGCCATCCGCGTCAAAGTTCAGCGGGTCGAGCCAGCGTAGATAGGCGTCCCGCAATCCCGCATTCCAGTCCTGATCGATGATGGCGAACCAGCTCGTGTCGCGGTTGCGGCCCTTGTTGACGATGGCCTGGCGAAACAGGCCTTCGTACGTGAAGCCGAATCGGCTGGCGGCGGCGCGCGACGGCAGATTGCAGCTGTCGCACTTCCACTCATAGCGGCGGTAGCCAAGATCGAACACGAAAGACATGAGCAGGTACATGCTCTCGGTGGCAGCGCGCGTGCGCGCGAGCACATGCGCGAAATAGATGTTGCCGATCTCGATCACGCCGTGCTTGGGCTCGATACGCATGAGGCCGCAGCTGCCGGCGGCGCGGCCACTAGCTAGGTCGACGATGGCGTAGAACTGCGGATCCCTGGACGCTTCGGCGGTGATACACCAGTTTTCGTATGCCGCGAAATCATCGAACGGGCCGGAGAATGAATAGGTCCAGCGCGCGCGATCGGCGGGGGCCTGCTGCGCGTCCCAGATATCGCGTGCGTGGCGCGCGACGGTCAACGGCTCGACGCGGGCGTAACGGCCCTGCAGTGGGGTCTTCGGCGGAAACGGCGGCGCCTTCCAGTCGGGCAGCGCGAAGCCGACGGGCAGGCCATGTTCGTTAGTTCGCATGGCGGCAATTCTGGCATGGGCCACGACTAAACGACGAGCCACTACGTCGAGACGAGCGTTTAAGGCTTGCCTCGACAAATGGCGAATGAGCAGAATGGCCGCATTCGCGCGGCCCTTCGCGCAACAAGAATCGGGGAATCCATGCACCGTTCCTTTTTCCTGGCCGCGACCGTTCTGGCCGCGTCCGTCAGCTTCGCGCAGTCACAGCCTCGGTCGAACCCGCGCCTGCTCACCGCCGAGAAAATGTGGGCGCTCAAGCGCCTGGGCGACCCGGCCATCACGCCGGATGGAAAACTGGCGGTGTTCCCGGTAACCACCTATGACATCGCGGAGAACAAGGGCCTCACGGATCTGTGGATGATTCCGGTGGCCGGCGGCGAGGCCAAACAACTCACCAGTGACAAGGCCGGCGACTCGCAAGCCACGGTGAGCCCCGACGGCAAATGGGTTGCCTTCATCAGCAAGCGCGGCGACGACACGGAATCGCAGATCTACGTGATCGCGATGGATGGGGGTGAAGCACGGCGCGTCACGAATGTGCCGACGGGTGTCTCGGCGCCGAAGTGGTTTCCGGACAGCAGCCGGCTCGCGTTCGTCAGCGAGGTGTGGCCGAACCTGCCGCGCTGGGAGGACCAGGCGGCGCGCAAGAAGCAGCGCGAAGAATCGAAGATGTCGGGCCGGGTGTGGACCAAGGCACCGATCTCGTACTTCGATCACTTTCTCGACGACACCGAGCCGCACCTGTTCTCGATCGCGCTCGCGGGCGGCGAGCCGCTGGCGATCACACGAATGTCGGGCTATTACCTGTCGAAGCAGGAGTACGACACCTCTTCTTTTGACATCTCACCCGATGGCCTTGAAGTGGCGTTCGCCGCGGAGACGGACCACTCGGGCATCGACAGCAACGTCGACATCATTCTGCTCGAGGCCTGCGGCTGCAAACCGCCGCGCGATATCTCAGAGGACAGCAAGGCGGATGACGACACGCCGGTCTACAGCCCGGACGGCCGGCGGCTGGCGTACACGCAGAAGCGCATCAAGAAGTTCTACGCGGACCGCTCGCGGCTCATGATGTTCGATCGCGCCGCCGGCACCACGGTCGGGCTGACGGAGAACTGGGATCGCTCGGTGAGCGGCCTGGTGTGGGAGCGCGATTCGCGCACGCTGTTAGGCGCGGTCGAAGACGCCGCTACACGTCGCGTGTTTCGGCTGCGGCTGGATGGCGGCAAACCAGCGGCGGTAACCGGCGCATCCACGTTCGGCGGCCTGGCGCTCTCGCGCAATGGCAAGGCGCTGGTGGCAATCCGCCAGAGCTTCATCGAACCGCCGACACTGGTTTCGATCGCTGCGCGCACCGGCGCGGTCACCAAACTCTCTACGTTCAACGACGTGGCCGTGAACGGCTTCGACCAGGGCAAGGTGGAAAGCGTCACCTGCCAGGGCGCGAAGGGCGCCGAAATCCAGATGTGGGTGGTCTATCCACCGGGGTTCGATGCGGCGAAGAAGTACCCCGTCATGATGCTGCTGCACGGCGGCCCGCACAACGCGATGACCGACGGCGTGCAGTGGCGCTGGAACGCGCAAGTGTTCGCGAGCTGGGGCTACGTGGTCACCTGGCACAACTTCCACGGCTCCAGCGGCTTCGGCAACGATTTCGCGGACTCGATCAACCCGGACTGGATCAGCCTGCCTTACGAGGACACGATCAAGGCGGCCGACTGGCTGATGGCCAAGCCGTGGGTCGACAAGGACCGCATGGTGGCCGCCGGCGGCAGCTACGGTGGCTTCCTGGCCACGACGTTGTTAGGCCGCGAGCATCCGTTCAAGGCGCTGGTGGCGCACGCGGCGGTGTACGACATGTTCACGCAGCAGGGCTCGGACTACGGTGCAGAGTCGGAGCGGTTCTTCAACTACTGGGACAAGCCGGCCGAGTTCGAGAAATACTCGCCGCACATGTCAGCCGGCAATTTCAAGACGCCGACGCTGATCATCCACAACCAGCTCGACCTGCGCGTGCCGGTGAACCACGGCATCGAGCTCTTCAACACGCTGCAGAAGCGCGGCGTGCCATCAAAACTGCTGTATTTCCCGGATGAAAACCATTGGGTGCTGAAGCCGCAGAACTCGCTGTTCTGGTACCAGACCGTGCATGACTGGGTGGCGACGTACGCCAAGCCTGGCCCGCTCTGACAGGAGACGCCGATGAAACGCCGCACTCTGCTTTCCATGGCCGCCGCCGGCGCGCTGTCTTCATTGACGCCTGTGTGGGCCGCGAAAAAACCGAAGCCACTCAAAATCCTGATTCTCGGCGGCACGCGCTTCATCGGCCTGCACATGACGGCGCTGGCGCTCGAACGCGGCCATGCGCTCACGTTCTTCAATCGTGGCAAGACCAGGACAGATCGCTTTCCAAATGTCGAGCGCATCACCGGTGATCGCGACGGAAAGATCGATGGTCTGAAGGATCGCCAGTGGGATGTGGTCATCGACAACTCGGGCTACGTGCCGCGGCATGTGCGCGCTTCGGCGGAATTGTTGGCGCCGAACGTCAGGCAATACATCTTCGTGTCGTCGATCTCGGTGTATCCGAATTTCCAGGAGCCGCGTGATGAAAATTCCGCGGTTGCCAAGATGCCTGATGAGACCGTGGAGAAGGTGGACGGCGAGACTTATGGGCCGCTGAAGGCGCTGTGCGAGCAGGCGGCAATGGAGACGATGCCGGGCCGCGCAACCGTGATCCGCCCCGGGCTCATCGTCGGACCCGACGACAACACCGACCGCTTCACCTACTGGCCGGCACGCGCGGCGCGCGGCGGTGAGTTCATCGCGCCGGGGGCGCCCACCGATCCATTCCAGGTGATCGATGTGCGCGATCTGGCGGCGTTCACGCTCGCGATCGTCGAGAACAAGGTCACCGGTACTTACAACGCGGTGTCCAACGTCAACGAGTTCAAATTCGGCGAGCTCACCGACGCGTGCATCGCCGCGGCGAAGAAACAGGCGAAGCCTGCCGACGCGCCTCGCGCCACCTGGCTGCCCGCCGAATTCCTCGAAGAACAGAAGGTCGAGGCGTGGAGCGAGATGCCGGTGTGGCTGCCGGCGAAGGGTGATGAAGCCGCTTTCGCGGGCACCAGCAACAAGGCCGCGCTCGCCAAGGGACTCAAGATCACGCCGCTCAAGAAGACGGTGAACGACACGTTGGCCTGGCATCTCGCGCGTCCGGCCGAAGAGCGCGAGAAACTCAAGTCTGGTATAGCTCCCGACAAGGAAGCCGCGGTGCTCGCGGCGTGGAAGGCGAAAAAAGCCTGACGGAGTTTTGGTGCCGGGAGCCAACGTCGAGCGATGGGTGCTCAGGATTGCAGGGATTCTCGGCCTGGCGATTTTCAGCACTTTTTTTGTGTTCACGTTCGCGGTGCCGCTGTGGGTCGAGGACTTCGCGTCCGACTACCTCGAGGCTCAGGCCATCGAACAGTTTGACGCCCGTGTCGATGCGGCGCGCCCTCCGCACGGCTCAACCTTCCTGCCGCGCATCGCTGCCGGCCTCTATGAGCGCAACGAGCACGAAATCCTGCGGCTCAAGTCCGCAATCAAAACGCGCGCGCGCGCGTTGATGTTCACGTCATTGGCCGCGGCGCGCGATCCCGATTGCGAATGCCGACGGCGCATCGCGATGGCGCTGAACGAGTTCCAGGTCGTGCGCATGGCCCAAATGCTTGCGGACAACAGGCAGATTTCGGCGTCCATCCAGCAGAGCTACCTGGGTGTCGTCACCGATCTCAAACAAGAGATCCGGATCTTCACGGCGACGAATGCCGCGTCCTTCCTCGTGCTCCTGCTGGTTTCGCTCGCCAAGCCGCAGGCCGTACGTCACCTGATGTTTCCGGGCGTGCTGCTGCTCGCCTCGACCCTGTGTTGCGCGTGGCTGTATCTGTTTTCACAGAACTAGCTGCTCGTCATCATCCAGGGCCACTACACAGGATTCGCGTACGCAGGATATCTCGGCCTCGTGTTCCTGTTCTTCTGCGACATCGGCGTCAATCGCGGCCGCGTCACGGCGAGCATTGTCAACGCGGCCGGGGGCGTGCTGGGCTCGGCGTTCCACCTGTCGCCGTGCTGACTACAGCGGAATCGGCCCGAACGGTTGCGCGTCACCGGCATCATAGATGTCGACTTGCTTGCCGACACGCACCATGCGCTTACCGAGCTTCGGAAATTCGGCGACATCGAACTCGCGGCTCTCGCCGCCCACTAGATAGACGAGGTCTTCCGGCCCTGGATTGCGCATGAGGTGCGCGACCGAAGGCGCGGGAAAGCCCAGGAAGTCGCCGGCCGCCACTTCGTATTCGGCGTCGTCGATGAACGCGATAGCGCGACCTGACAGCACGTAGATCCACTCCTCTTCACATTGATGCGAGTGGTAGACGTAGGATTCCTTGCCTGCCGGCACGCGGATGAAATTTACGCCGGTGCGCTTGAGGCCCACGCTACGCGCGAGCTGCATGCCATGCATCTCCGAATTCGGATTCCACGGGTGGGTAAATTCTTGTGAATGGGCGGCGACGTCGGTGCCGCGAACAATGTTCAGGCTGGGCTTGTCCATGGCGTAACCTTAGCGCTCTTTTGCAACGGGAATGGTCGGAATTGGACGTCTAAGTCCCCTCGCCCTGAAGCTGGAATTCGGCATGACACCTGCCTTGTATCGTGGCGTGAAATTGGCGGGCCCGCTAACGGGGGTCGCGTGCTCGATCCTGCTCGCGGCCTGCGCGAGCAAGCCGCCGCAATCCGCGGCCGCTTCACCGGCACCGGCGGTGGTCCCGAGCTGGGATGACCCGCGGCTACGCTCGACGCTGCTCATGCTTCAGGGTCCTGCTACCTCGGACACGCTGACCGCCAACGAAGTGTTCGCGGCGGCGCTGGTCTTCAATCCCGACGTGGACGTGGCGCGCGCCGAAGTGGCAGTGGCGCGCGCGGATGTTCAACGCGCGCGTCAGCGCACGAACCCGGTGCTCACGTTCGCGCCCGAGCATCTGGTTAGCGCGGCTGCTGCCGGCATCTCGCCCTGGGTCGTGGCCGTGTCGCTGGTGTGGCCGCTACGCATGCCGGGCAAGCGCGCGCTCGCGATCGAACAGGCGCTCGCGACCAGCGACGCGGCGCTGCTCACCGCCGCGAACACGGTGTGGACTTTGCGCTCCGCATCGCGCGCCGCGCTTTGTTCGGCGGAACTTGCGATGGCGCAGACGGCGCTGGCGCGCGAAGAAGCGACGCTGCGCACGGATCTCGCGGCACGTCTGCGCAAGCAGGCGGATGCCGGACTCGCCAGCGAATACGACGCGGCGCGTGCGCGCCTCGACCGCGATCTTGCCATCCAGCGTCTGCGCCAAAGCGACTCGCAAGCCATTGCCGCGCGCCACGATCTCGCGGCTGCCACTGGAATGCCGGTGGCGGAAATCCAGCGACGGCCGCTGGGCACCTCCTGCTTCGCACCACCGCCCGCGCTGGCCGAGCGGCTGGCGCTGCAGGAAACGGCGATCGCCGCGCGACTCGACCTGCGCGCGAAGCTCGCGGAATTCCGCGCGGCCGATGCGGCGTGGCGCGCGGAAGTGAAGAATCGTGTGCCGGATTTGAGCGTGGGGCCTGGCTATGTCTATGACCAGGGCGATCGCCGCATCACTTTCAGTTTGTCAGCGGAACTCCCGCTGTTCGCGCGCAACAACGCGGCAATTGCACGCGCGCAGGCGGATCGCCGGCGCGTCGCCGCCCAGGTGGAGTCCCTGCAACGCACGGTGATCGGCGGCATCGCGCGGGCGCGCGACGAGTTCGAGCTGGCGCAGCAACAGGCGTCCGCGGCTCGCGAACTCGAAGCCGAGTCGGACCAACTACTGGCGCGCGACAGCGAACGCTTCAAGGTGGGCGAGCTCGACCGGCCCGCGCAGATCGTCTCGCGCATCGCCGTGACCAGCGCGCGGACCGATACGCTGACGACGGCAAGCGCGCTCATCGACGCCACCGCAGCGCTCGAAGCCGCGACGCAGACGCCGCTGGTAGCGCCGTTGTTCGATGCCCGCGCCGCGGTCGATGCAGTGTCCGCGCCTGACAACGGAGAAGTGAAGTGACGAGAGATCTGCGCAATGCATTCTTTGGGTTGCTGGTGACGTCATCGCTCGCCGCTTGCACGCACGAAGCCGAGCCGGCACCTGTGCTTGCGGAAGCCGAAACCGACGACACGCTCGGCGTGACCGTCGACGCCGCCATGCAACAACGGCTGGGAATTGAACTGGCGCCGGTGGCCTCTGGGTCGGAATCGCTGGCCGGCAAAGGCACGGCAATCGTGATCGACAGCGCCACGCTCACGGCGGCGCTGGCGGACATCGGCGCAGCGCGCGAGGAGCTCTCGGGCGCTCGCCAAAATCTGGCGCGCGTGCAGAAGCTCTACGACGACGACGGCAACGCCTCGCGCCAGGCGCTGGAAGCGGCGCGCGCACAATTCGCGGGTGCGCAGGCGAAGGCAAAAACGGCCGAGTCTCGCGCCAGCGCGGATTGGGGCGACAAGCTCATCAGCGCTGGCGATACCTCGGCGATTCAGCTCCGCACGGCATTGGCTGAGGGGCGGCTCGCCATATTGCGCGCGGAATTTCCCGGCACGCTGCCGGCCTCGGCCGAACAGCTCGCGTACTCGGTGATCGCGACTGGCCACGACGACTCGCTTCCGGCGCAGTTCCTCGAGCGTTCACGCGCGGCGGCCGCGGCGTCGGGCGGCGCGAGTGTGCTGCTCGATCTCGAACTCCCGGCAAACTCCGCCATCGCGCCGCGTCCGGGTGAGCGCTGGACTGCGATCGCCTCGACTCGAACTACTGCAACGCGGGCGCTTATTCCCGTTTCCGCGGCAATTGCCGACGGCGGTTCGTGGTGGTTCTACGTGGCGCGCAAGGACCAGCGCTTCGAACGCCTGCCACTGAACGCGGAGCAACGCGTGGGCGGTGGCTTTCCCGCGCCCACCGGCATCGGCACCGAAGATCGCGTGGTGATCCATGGCGCGCCACTGCTGTTGTCACTCGAACGCAGTGCTGGCGCTGGCGCGAGCGCCGACTCAGGTGACGACGACGAATGATCATGCGTTCGCTCATAGCGGCCTCGGTACGCCACCGGGGCGTGGTGGTCGCGCTGTCGGTGGTGCTGCTGC
The DNA here is from genome assembly GCA_039930985.1 of Pseudomonadota bacterium. GTDB lineage: Bacteria > Pseudomonadota > Gammaproteobacteria > Steroidobacterales > Steroidobacteraceae > CADEED01. The sequence continues at coordinate 73,162 of JBDTSV010000155.1, read as the reverse complement.
TGTATGGCAGCTATCTGGCGCTCAACAGTCGCCTCGATGTGCTGCCCGAGTTCGTGCCGCCCATGGTCACGGTGCAGACCGAGGCACCCGGGCTCGCGCCCGAGCAGATAGAGACGCTGGTCACCCGCCCGCTCGAAAGCGCGCTCAGCGGCATTCCCGACACTGCGCGCATCAGCTCGGATTCGATACCGGGACTATCGGTGGTCAATGTGGTGTTCAACGACACCGCGGATGTTCACCTGACGCGCCAGGGCGTGGCCGAACGTCTGGCGGAAATCGCGGGCCGCCTGCCACCGGGCGCGGCGGCGCCACGCATGTCGCCACTCACCTCGTCGACGATGGACTTGCTCAAGGTGGGGCTCGTGTCGAAGACACTGAGTCCGCGCGAGCTGCGCACCATCGCCGACTGGGAACTGCGGCCGCGGTTGTTAGCCGTGCCCGGTGTAGCGCGCCTCACCGTCTATGGCGGTGAGCAGCAGCAGATTCACATCGAGATCGATCCTCAGAGGCTCACGGCGGCCGATGTGTCGATCGCGGACGTGCTGACCGCAGCACGTGGCGCACTGGGTGCGCAAGGTTCGGGACAGATCGACCTGCCTAACCAGCGCATCGCCATTGTCACCTCGGTGACCGGCGACGCCATCACCACGCTGCGCAGCGCCGTGCTCGCGACGCGCGGCGATTCGGTGCTGCGCATCGGCGACGTGGCGAGCGTGACTGAAGGGGCGGCGATTCCGTTTGGCGAGGCCGTGATCCAGGGCGAGCGCGGCGTGCTGCTGGCGATTTCCGGCCAGTACGGCGCGAACACGCTGGAGGCCACGCACGCGGTGGAAAGCGTGGTGAGTGAAGCCATTTCCGATCTCAAGGCGCGCGGCATCACGGTGTATCCGGCGCTGCATCGCCCCGCCACCTTCATCGAAATCGCGCTCGGCAATCTGCGCAACTCGCTCGCGATCGGCGCGGTGTTCATCGTCATCATCCTCGCGCTGTTCCTGCGCGACTGGCGCTCGGCGCTGATCTCGTTCCTGGCGATTCCGCTGTCGCTGCTGGCCGCGGTCCTGGTGCTCGATCACTACGGCGTGGCGCTGAACACGCTGACGCTCGGCGGATTCGCCGTGGCCCTCGGTGTGCTGGTGGACGACGCCATCATCTATCTCGAGAACATCCTGCGGCGATTGCGCGAGAATTCCGCGCTGGCCGCGCCGCGCGGGCGGCTGGCGGTGATCGTCGATGCCTCGCTCGAGATCTCGAGCGCCGTAATCTTCGCCACCGGCGTGATCCTGCTGGTGTTCGTACCGGTGTTCCTCATGTCCGGCGTGCAGGGCCGCTTCATGAATCCGCTGGCGATGGCATTTTCACTGTCGGTGCTGGCATCGCTGCTGGTGGCGCTGACCGTGACCCCGGCGCTGGCCGCACTGCTGCTGCGGCCGGGAGCGGAGCGCCCGGAGCCGCGCTGGCTGGCGTGGCTGCGCGGCGCGCACCTGCGCGCACTCGCCTTCAGTGCCGCACGGCCGAGGAGCGTCACCGCCTTGTTAGGGATAGCGTTTCTCATCGTGCTCGCACTGGTGCCACTGCTGCGCGGCGAGTTCATGCCGAGCTTCAAGGAGGGTCATCTCGTCGCCCAGGTGGCGGCGCGCGTGCCCGGCACCTCGCTCGCCGAAATGGCCTCGCTGGGCGAGCACATCAGCCGTGACCTGCTGGCGCTACCTTTCGTCGCCACCGTCGAGCAGCAGATAGGCCGCGCCGAGCAAGGCGAGGACACCTGGGGTCCGGAGCGCAGCGAATTCCACATCGAGCTCAAGGCTGATCCGGGGCTCGATCAGGACAAGGCACAGGAGGACATTCGCGAGTTGTTGGCGAAATATCCGGCGGTACAATCCGAAGTGCTGACCTTTCTCGGCGATCGCATCAGCGAAACGCTGACTGGCGAAACGGCGCAAGGCGTGGTGCAGGTGTTCGGCGGCAATCTCGACGGCATCGAACGTGTGGCGCGAAATCTCGGCGCACGCATGGCAGCCGTCAACGGGATCGCCGACGTACACGTGGGCTACTCGGGCAGCCTCGCCCAGGTCTCGGTGAACCTGCTGCCGGATCGACTCGAGCGCTACGGGCTGCGCAGTGACGAAGTACTCGAAGCGCTCGGCGCGGCCTACGCGGGAACGCAAGTGAACCAGGTTTACGACCGCGACCGCACCATCGATGTGGTGGCACTGCTGCCGGTAGCCGTGCGCGCCGATGCGGAGTCGATCAAGATGCTGCCGCTGCGCACGGCCACCGGCCAGTTCGTACGGCTCGGTGAACTCGCGCAGATCTATCTGACCACCGGCCGCGCGACGATCCGCCACGAAGCCGGCCACCGGTTCTCGGCCGTCACTTTCAACGCCGGCAGCCGCGGAATTCAGCCGGTCGCGGCCGACGTGCGGGTCATCGGCGAGCGCCTGAAACTGCCCGAGGGCACCTGGCTCGAATTCGGTGGCGAGGCCGCGGCACAATCCGCCGCGCAGCGCGATCTACTCTGGTATTCACTCATCGCCTTCACGCTTATCGTCATGCTGCTCACCATGGCGTTCGAGCGCCGCGGGCTTTCGGCGCTGGTCATGCTCAACCTGCCCTTCAGCATGATCGGCGGAATTCTCGCGCTCGCGATCACCGGGCAAACGCTGTCGTTGGGCGCGCTGGTGGGCCTCGTAACCGTGTTCGGCATCAGCGCACGCAACGCCATCTTGCTGCTCGCGCATCTCGAGCAATTGCTCGACCAGCAAGGACACGGCGTCTGGAGCCGCGAGCTCATCGCGCGCGCCGCGGGAGAACGCCTGCTGCCCGTGATCATGACGGCCACGGTGACCGCACTCGGCCTGATACCGCTGGCGCTCGGCGTGGGCCGCGCTGGCAATGAGATCGAGGCGCCACTCGCGATCGTGGTGCTTGGCGGACTCGCGACGTCCACGGCGCTGTGCCTGGTCGTGCTGCCGGCGGTTGTGCAGTGGATCGTCGAGTCGCGCCGCGCGCACTGGCTCTCGCCGCCGGCGACGGACTAGCTAGAGATAGATTCGCGCCAGCGTGAAGGCGGCCATGCCGGTCGCGAGACAGCCGACAATATTTCGCGAGAAGCACAGCCACACGCCGGCCGCCAGCGCGCCGATCAGGCGCGGATTCAGCAGTGCCAGGTTCAAGTGCCCATCCGGGGTGTGCATGAGGATGTCGGGCACGATGATGGCCGCAAGCGTGCACACCGGCGCGTAGCGCAGCGCCACCTCGACGCGGTGACTGAGGCGCATGCGGGCGCCGGCGATCAGGAACGAGGTGCGCGTGACGAAGGTAGATAGGGCGAGGCCCAGGATCACCACCGCGAGCGCAAAACCTGAAACGGGATCGTTCATGTGCGCCCCGCTTCGACGGAGGGCGGCGGGCGCGGTTTCCAGCCATCGGCGAGCGTGGCCGCGACGATTCCGGCGATGGCGCCACAGAACAACCCCAGCTTGAACGGCAGCGGATGCGCGAGCAGCGCGACCGCCGCTGCGGTCATTGCCCCCAGCAAGGCCGGCATGGCCGTGAGCGCGGGCCCGATCAGCGCCACCAGCGCGAGCGTGCCGGTGAACTCCAGCCCCCACTCCGTCGGCACGTAGCTCGCGGCGACGATGCCGGTGGTCGCCGAGATCTGCCAGGTGATCCAGTTGCTCGAACACACGCCTTGGAACCACGAGTCGCGATGCTCGGGCAGCTTGTTGTCCTGCGCGTAGCGCATGAACAGCGTGAACGTGAAATCCGTCATGAAGAAGCCCAGCACGGCGCGTTTGCGAGTGGGTAGATGGGCGAAGTACGGACGCATCGCCGCGCTGTAGATGACGAACCGCAGGTTGGTAATGAAACCGGTGGCAATGATGACCGGAAGCGGCGCGCCGGCGACGATGAGCGGCAGCGCCGCCAGCTGCGCCGAGCCGGCATAGACCAGCAGCGACATCATGAGCGCCCATGGCACGGCGAGACCGCCCTTGACCATGGCGACGCCGCTCACCATTCCCCAGGCGCCAGCGCCAAACAAAGACGGAACGATTGCGCGCCGGCCGGCGCGAAACGCGGCGCGGCGTTCAGCAACGCGCCGTGCTGATTCCGGCGGGCTCACCAGCTCCCGGTGTTGGCCATCGACACCCAGGGCTCGCGCGGCGCGAGCGCTGCGTCCTTCTGCAGTAGTTCGATGGAGATGTGGTCGGGCGAGCGCACGAAGGCCATGCGCCCATCGCGCGGCGGCCGATTGATGGTCACGCCGTGCTTTTGCAGGCGCTCGCAAGTGGCGTAGATGTCATCCACCGCGTATGCCAGGTGGCCGAAGTTGCGGCCGCCGGGATAGGCCTCCGGCTCCCAGTTGTGCGTGAGCTCCACCTGCGCGCTGCTGTCGCCGGGCGCGGCGAGGAAGATGAGCGTGAATTTGCCCTGCGGGTAGTCGGTGCGTTTCAGGACTTCCAGCCCCAGGGCGTCGCAGTAGAACGCCAGCGAAGCGTCGACATCGGCGACGCGCACCATGGTGTGCAGGTATTTCATGTCACTCACATGCCTTTGCCTTGGAGTTGTCGATGCCCGCGAGGTCCGGCACCTCATGCATGGAGACAGCACTGAGCCGCTGTTTTCCGCTCAGCATGATCAAGACGTACGCGTCGGTCGCGCCATCCTGGCTGGCGGGTTTTGCAAGGTAGTAGTACCAGAGCGTGACCCAGGGCTGTTTCGGGCCTGGATTCTTCGATTCCATGTACAGAGTCATGCCGAAATCCGGCGTGCCGAGAAGCCCGCGAACCTCGCTCTCGGGAACGCAGCGCCGCAGAGCCGCAACGCCTTTGCGAATGGAGGCGACACGACTCTGGCTGGCGACGTACGGGAAGTGCTTCGCGTGATCGAAGTCCTCTCTCGACGGCGGTTGGTAGTGTCCGTCGGCTACCCGCTGCTGCGTGCCGACGCTTCCCGCCGCGAGCACGCTGGCGACGAACGCCATGAGAAATCCGGTCATGCGCAAAACTCTGGAGGTAGCTAGAACATCTCCGACGCGCCGGGAGGCTTGACGTCGACCTTCTTGCGCGACGGAATCCAGTCGCCGGTGATCATGGCCTCGTACGGCTGTCCGGGCCCGACCATCGGATATACGCCCGCATCCGCATCGATGATGACTTCGAGGAATGCCGCGCCCTTGAACGCCAGGAATTGCTCGATTACGGTGGGCACGTCGGCCTTCTTGTCGAGGCGCACGGCGTACTTGAAGCCGTCGGCCTGCGCGGCCTTGATGAAGTCCTTGGTGTGCAGCGTCTTTTCCGAGCCCGAGAGGCGCCCCTTGAAAAACAGCTTCTGCCACTGCTTCACCATGCCATCGCCGTTGTTGTTGAGGATGACGACCTTGACCGGCAAGTCATACGTGGTCACGGTTTCGAGCTCGCCGAAGTTCATGCGCACCGAAGCATCGCCATCGATGTCGATGACCAGCTTGTCGCGCCGCGCGAACTGCGCGCCGATGGCGGCCGGCAGGCCAAAACCCATGGTGCCCATGGAGCCCGAGGTGAGCCACAGCCGCGGATCGCGGAAATCGCAGTACTGCGCGGCCCACATCTGGTGCTGGCCCACGCCCGTGGAGATGATGGCCTCGCCCTTGGTGATGCGATTCAGCTCTTCGATGACGTAGTAAGGCTGGATTTTTTCGCTGTTGCGATCGTAGTTCATGGCGTACGTGCGCCGCAGATCGGCAAGGTAGGCCAGCCATTTCGAACGATCGCGCTTGAAGCCGGCGCGCCTGCCGTGTGTCGTCAGCGTGCGCAAGGCCTCGGGCAGCAGACCCACGTGGCTCCACTGCACGCGCTTGACCTTGTTGATCTCGGCGCGGTCGATGTCGAAGTGCGCGATGTACTTGGCGCCCGGCGCGAACTTCGCCGGATCGCCCGCGACGCGATCGTCGAAGCGCGCACCGATGGCGATCAGGAAATCGCAGTCCTCGACGGCGTAGTTGGCGAATGCCTGGCCGTGCATGCCGAGCATGCGCATCGCCAGATGATTGGTGGTGTCCATGGCGCCGATGCCCATGAGCGTGGTGACCACCGGAATTCCGAACTCTTCGGCGAACTCGCGTAGCTCAGCCGAGGCATTGCCGTTGATGACGCCGCCGCCCGCGTAGATGAGCGGCCGCTGCGACTCACCCAGCATTTCGAAGAAGTGATTCGCCTCGGTGGCGTCGATGATGTCGGTAGTTAGCGTCTCGAGCCGCTTGCGATATCCTGGCATGGGCAGCGTGCCCGTGCCCTTGAATTCGCCGCTCCAGTTCTGCACGTCTTTCGGAACGTCGATGACCACGGGGCCCGGACGTCCGGTGCGCGCGATTTCGAACGCGGTGCGGATGGTGGTCTCGAGCTTCGAAGGATCGGTGACCAGGAAAATGTGTTTGGCCACCGAACCCATGATGGACGGCACGGGCGCTTCCTGGAACGCATCCGTGCCGATCGCGCTGGTGGGCACCTGGCCGCAGATGACGACGATAGGAATGGAATCTGCCATGCAATCGCGGATGGGGGTGACCGTGTTGGTGGCGCCGGGACCGGAGGTGACGATGGCGACGCCGACGCGGCCGCTGGCGCGCGCATAGCCCGCGGCCATGAAGCCCGCGCCCTGCTCGTTGGCAGGAACGATGAGCGGCATCTGCGGCTCGCCCTTCTTCGCGCGGTCTTCGTTGAAACAGAACACCGCATCGTAGGTAGGCAGGATGGCGCCGCCGCTATACCCGAAAATCGTCGATACACCCTCGTCGGCCAATACCTGGACGATCATCTCGGCGCCGGTCATCTTCTGGCCGGCGAGCGGATGGGCGATGGTGGGCGCGGCCGGCGTGGCGGGCGCGGTCAAGTCACGGAATTTCGGGGTTTTTGGCATGGCCCGCGGAAGCCTAGCATTTTGTATTGTTTGATTGAATGGATCGGGCCCAACCCGCTATTCTGGACGCCGTGTCCGCTCAGCCAAAACCCAGCCCGCCCATGCGTCATATCATTGCCATCCACCTGCAGAACGAAGCCGGCGCGCTCACGCGCGTCACCGGCCTCTTCAGTACCCGCGGCTACAACATCGAATCGTTGTCGGTAGCGGCCACGGATGACCCGTCGGTATCGCGCGTGACGCTGGTAACCACGGGCGCGGATGGCGTGATCCTGCAGATCGTCAACCAGCTCAACAAGCTCATTGACGTGGTGGCGGTGGAAGACCTGACCCGGGGCGAACACATAGAGCGCGAGCTCGTGGTGCTCAAGCTGCGCGTCGAGCCGCAGCTCATCGATTCCGTGCGCGGTTATGTCGTGCGCGCCGGTGGCCGCGTGCTGGAACCACAGCCAGAAGGCTTCGTGGTCGAGCTCACCGCGAGCGAAGCGGAAGTGAACCAGTTCGTCACCGATCTCGGTGAACGCACCGACATCGTCGAAGTGGTGCGCTCCGGCGCGCTGGCGGTCGGGCGCAACGCGCGGGCGCTGCACGTAGTTAGGTAGAAAGGAAAAAAGGGGACAGATCTATTTTCCGCGGCGGAAAATAGATCTGTCCCCTTTTTTCTGCCCCCTTTTTTTCCACTACTAGACTTCTAGTTGACAAACGGATCCAGTCTGTCGTTTACTACTAGACATCTAGTAGTGAGGCGCCATGAAGACTCGATCGCCGTTTCTCGCTCTGCTCGTCATGTTGCTCGCGGCGCCGGCAATCACTGCCGAGCCCGCCACGGCGCCCGCGCCGATTCCGGGCAAAGGGCTGGTAGGCACCTGGCTCGGCGCGCTGACCGTCAACGCGGGCATGAAGCTGCGTCTCGAACTGACTGTCACCGAAGCCGATGGAAAGCTCTCGGCCATCCTCAACAGCATCGATCAGAACGCGAAGATTCCGGCGAGTTCGGTCTCCGCCACCGCGGAGACAGCCGAGTTCGAATGCGCCACGATCAACGGGAAGTTCGAAGGGCGCTTTTCGGCCGACGGTTCGGAAATCGTCGGGACCTGGTCGCAGGGCGGTGGCTCGATGCCGCTGACGCTCCGGCGCCAGGCAGCGCCCTTCGTGCTCAAGCGGCCGCAGGAACCCGCGAAGCCGTATCCCTATCGCGAAGAGGAGGTCGCGTTTCCCAACAAGGCCGCGGGAATTTCACTCGCCGGCACGCTGACGCTGCCTCAAGGCAAGGGCCCGTTCGGTGCCGTAGTGCTCATGTCGGGATCCGGCCCGCAGGATCGCGACGAAGCCTTGTTAGGCCACAAGCCTTTCCTGATCCTCGCCGATCACCTGACGCGCGCCGGCATCGCGGTGCTGCGCTATGACGATCGTGGTGTGGGCAAGTCCACCGGCAGTTTCGGCACGGCGACGCACCTGGACTTTGCCGCGGACGGACGCGCGGCCTTCGACTATCTCCAGACGCGACCGGAGATCGACCGGAAGCACATCGGGTTGCTAGGCCACAGCGAGGGCAGCGTATATGCACCGCTCATCGTGCGCGACGAGCCGGGCGTGGCCTACGTGGTCTTTCTGGCCGGCGTCGGCGTGCCGGTCCGCGAGTTGCTTGAGCGCCAGTCGCAAGACATTGTGACGGCCAGCGGGCTCAAGTATGAAAGGACTCCCGCACTCAAGGCGATCGACGACGCTATCTACGAGCGCCTGCGCACTTCGACGAACGATGCTGAGCTTCTGGATTTCGTGCGCGCCAAGCTGAAGGAAGGCCTGGCGCTGCTTCCGGATGATCTCAAGAAGGCCATGGGTATCGACGAGGCGAACATCGAGCCGCGCGTGCGCATGATGGTCTCGCCCGCGTTCGTTCAGCTCTCGCAGTACGATCCCCGCGCAACGCTGCCGGCCATCAAGTGCCCGGTGCTCGCGCTGTTCGGCACGAAAGACAGGCAGGTGGCCGCCGAGCCGAACTCAGAGGGCATGAAAGCCACGTTCGCCAAGTCGGGCAATCGCCAGGTGACGCTGAAGACATTCGACGGTCTCAACCACCTGTTCCAGCACGCCACCACGGGCGCGCCGTCGGAATACGCGAACATAGAAGAGACCATGGCACCGGAAGTGCTGGCCAGCGTGGCAACGTGGATCAACAAACAGTTGTGACTCCGAGGACAACGATGGACATCTATCTCACCGATCGCGAAGCCGACGTCATGCAGGTGCTGTGGGATCACGGCGCTTCCGTGGTCAACGAAGTGAAAGAGAAGCTGCAAGACGAGCTGGCGTACACCACGGTTCTCACCATCCTCCGCACCCTCGAGCAGAAGGGTTACGTGAAGCACGAGGAGGAAGGCCGCGTGCATCGGTACTACGCCGCCGTGAAGGAAAACGCCGCGCGCAAGAGCGCGCTGCATCACCTCACCGGAAAGATGTTCAAGGGCTCCGCGGAATTGTTGTTCACGCATCTGGTGTCCGACCAGAAGCTGTCAAAGGAACAGATCCAGCGCATGCGCGATCTGCTCGCGGAGAAAAAGGAGAAGTAAATGCTCGCCTGGATGCTGTACGCAATCATGGTGTCGCTGCTTTTGTCATTCGGTGCATTCCTGGCCGAACGCGCGGCGCGTCTCAAGCGCACGGGCACACGCTGGATCTGGATCGCGGCGATAGTCACGTCGCTGCTGCTGCCCACGCTGATCTCTTCGGTCACGCTGCAGTTGCCGAATGTTTTTGGCGAGCAGGTCGCAAACAAGATTGTCGTGCTGCGCCAGGTGACGTCGCAGAGCCTGTCGCCCGCGATCTGGCTCGCCGGCAGCGCTGAGCCCGTGAGCTGGCGTTCCGCCGATGAGCTCATCAAACAAATCTGGCTAGGCGTCTCGGCGGCAATGCTGCTGGCTCTGATTGCCAGCGGCGTGCAGTTGTTCGTGCGTAAACGCCAATGGCGGCACGAGATTGTCGAGGGCGCATCGGTGTTCGTCACTGCCGATGTTGGCCCGGCCGTCGTGGGGCTGCTCAGGCCGCGCATCGCGTTGCCGCGGTGGCTCACGATGGCGTTGCCATCGCAACGGGCAGCGGTCATTGCCCACGAGCAATCGCATCTCGACGCGCGTGATCCGCAGCTCTTCACGCTGGCGCTCGCGTTGCTGGTCTTCATGCCGTGGAACCTGCCTCTCTGGTGGCAGCTGCGGCGGCTGCGCTTCGCGATCGAGATCGATTGCGACGCGCGGGTTCTCAAGGGCGGGGTCGACCTCGCGCACTACGGAGAGACGCTGATCGTAGTGGGTGAACGTCAGTCGGCGTACATCGGCGCGGTCGCGGCGATGTCGGAATCCAAATCATTTCTCGAAGAAAGGATCGAACACATGATCAGAAAACCCTTGAGGTGGCGTCGGCTGGGGGCGGCCACGCTTGCAAGCTTCGCCGTCGGCCTCACCGCGCTCGCGGCGCAGGTCAGCCCGCCCAATGCGGAAACTCCCGCAGCCACGCCGGCGACCACCGCGGCCTCCACCGCCAAAGAACGCAAGGAAATCACGCTGCCGGCGAGCACGCTCGACCGCTACGTGGGCATGTACAAGTTCGGCACATCGCAGGTCTACACGGTCACGCGCAAGGGCAGCGGCCTCAGCGCCCAGATGACTGCGCAGCCGCGGGTGGATATCTACGCGGAAAGCGAGACCGCGTTCTTTTACAAGGCGGTGGATGCGCAGATCGATTTTGTCGGTGCTCCGGGCGCACCTGCGACATCGCTCGTGCTCCATCAGGGTGGCGCCAACATGAAGATGACGCGCATCGATGAAGGCACCGCGGCACAGATGAAGGCTGACCTCGACGCACGCATCGCGGCCAATGTCCCTTCGGCGGGTACCGAGGCCGCGCTGCGCAAGATGATCGAATCGAGCGCCGCCGGATCTCCCAATTACGATGACATGGCCGAGGGTCTCGCCAACGCGGTACGAGCGCAGCGACCGATGATGGAACCCATGATGAAGAACCTCGGCGCCCTCCAGTCGATCACTTTCCTGCGCGTGGGCGACGGCGGCTGGGACACCTACCGTGTGAAATTTGCCAATGGTTTGTTGATGTGGCGCATTGGTCTGAACGCCGACGGCAAGATTGATTACGCGCTGGTGTTACCGGATGCCTGAGATTTCGTTGGGGACACCAATCTCCGCGAAGCGGGCAAAAGGGGCCGGACCTCTCTGAAGACGTGTCTGCAAACGCGTCCGAGGAGAGGTCCGGCCCTTTTTGCCAGGAAATGGGGAATGTCCCCATTTCTCAGGGGATCAGGATCGTCGCACCGGTGGTCTTGCGCGACTCGAGATCACGGTGCGCCTGCGCCGCATCGGCCAGTTTGCAGCGCTGGTTGATCGACACCTTGACCCACTTCTTCTTCACCGCGGCGAAGGTTTCGCGCGCAACACTTTCGAGATCCGCGCGCGTCGCCGTGTAGTCATACAGAGTCGGCCGCGTGAGCGTCAACGATCCACGCTTGGCGAGCTCCGCCGGCACGAATGGCGCCACCGGCCCCGACGCATTACCGAAGCTCACCATGTGCCCGCGCCGACGCAGGCAGTCGAGCGATTCGAAGAAGGTGTCTTTTCCGACCGAGTCGTAAACCACATCGGCGCCTACGCCCTTCGTGAGCTTTCGCACCGCGGCCACGACGTCATCGCGGCCGCGCACCAGCACGTGCTTGCAGCCGTTCTTTTTCGCGAGCCTGGCCTTGTCGTCATTACCGACGATGCCGATCACCGTGACGCCCAGCGCCTTCGCCCACTGCGAAAGCATCAGTCCGAGGCCACCGGCGGCCGCGTGCAGCACGATGACATCGCCGTGCTGCACTTTGTGCGTGTACCGAAGTAGATAGCAGACCGTCATGCCCTTGAGCATGAGCACGGCCGCCTGTTCATCGCTGACGCCGGCGGGGATTTTCACCAACGGCGCGGCGGGCACATTGCGCAACTCGGAGTACGAACCGGGGACGTTGTGCACGTAGCCGACGCGATCGCCGACCTTGAAGCCGCGCGCTTGTCTGCCGACGGCCGTGACGACTCCAGCCGCCTCGCGTCCGAGCCCGGCCGGCATCGATTTCTGCGGATACAACCCCGAGCGATCGTAGACGTCGATGAAGTTGAGTCCGATTGCGGTGTGGTGCAGTTGCACTTCACCCGCCGCAGGTGCATCGACCTCGACCTCTTCGAAGCGCATGACCTCGGGTCCGCCGGTTTCGTGAATGCGGATGGCGCGTGGCATGGGCTACTCCAGCAAATCAGAGGGTTTAAGGAGAGTAACCCCGCTCGCCGTGTTCGGCGAGATCGAGCCCTTCGGTCTCGTGCTCTTCGGCGACGCGCAATCCCACCACGATGTCGAGAAACTTGAGGATCACCCAGGTGAGGCCACCGCACCAGGTTGCGGCAGCGATGACGCCGAGCGCCTGGACCCCCAATTGCGTGGTGACGTCATGTCCGAGGCTGAATCCCGTGCCGCCGAGCCACGCGGCGCCGAACACACCCGTGAGCAAACTACCGATGACACCACCCACGCCGTGCACCGGCGAGACGTCGAGCGAATCGTCGATGTGCAGCTTGCGCTTGAGAATCTGCGTCGCAAAGAAACACACCACGCCGGCGATCAGGCCGATGGCCACCGCGCCCATCGGGCCGACGAAGCCCGACGCCGGAGTGATGGTGCCGAGTCCGGCGACCATTCCGGTGACCACGCCCAACATCGAAGGCTTGCCGTACTTTTTCCACTCGACGCACATCCAGGCGAGCGCGCCTGCGGAAGCGCCCATGTGCGTGGTCAGCATGGCCATGCCGGCCGAGCCGTTCGCGGCCAGCGCACTGCCCGCGTTGAAACCGAACCAGCCCACCCACAACATGCCCGCGCCCGCGACTGCGTACGGCAGGCTGTGCGGCGCCATCGCGGTGTGCGGAAAACCGCGTCGGCGTCCAAGTACCAGGGCGCACACCAGCGCGGCGACACCCGCGGTCACGTGCACGACTATGCCGCCGGCGAAATCCATGACGCCCAGCTGTGCGAGCCAACCGCCGCCCCATACCCAGTGCGCGATGGGCACGTAGACGAACAGCAGCCACAACACGGTGAAGCCAAGCACCGCCGAGAAGCGCATGCGTTCGGCGAAACCGCCGATGACCAGCGCGGGCGTGATGATGGCGAAGGTCATCTGGAACATGACGAATACGGTTTCAGGCACCGTTCCCGAGATCGATGCGCGCGTCACGCCCTGGAGAAACACCTTGTCGAGGTTGCCGATGAAACCTTGCGTCGATCCGCCGTCGCCGAACGTCAGTGAGTAGCCGGCGGTGAGCCAGACCAGTGAGACCACGCAGGTGATGGCGAAACACTGGATCAGGATCGACAGCACGTTCTTCGACCGCACCAGGCCCGCGTAGAACAACGCGAGTCCGGGAATCGTCATGAAGAGTACGAGCGCGGTGGCCGTGATGAGCCAGGCGGTGTCGCCGGTGTCGGCGGCTGGCGCGGTGTCCTGCGCCAGGGAAAATAACGGACACAGCAGCAAGCCGAGCGCCGCCGGCACCCGGATAGATAGAGCTCTCATCTTTCTAACCCCTCGCATCCGGCGGGAAGGCGGTTTTCAGTGGCTTGCACCACGAATTTAAACGCCGGCCCGCTGCCTGAAATTACAGAAATTCTTGTTAGCTGTCAGCACTACACATCGAATCGATGGCCTGCCGCCGGAAGGGCAGCAGGCCGTCGTACATCAACAGATGATCGGCTTCGATCGCGCGTTACAAAGCGCTGTTATCCGTCTCGCCCGTACGGATACGGATGACGCGATCGATATCGGTGATGAAAATCTTGCCGTCGCCAACCTTGCCGGTCTTGGCGGCCTTGAGGATCGCCTCCACCACTTGGTCGGTGAGGTCGCTGCGCACAGCAACTTCGATTTTGGTTTTCGGGACGAAGTCCACGACGTACTCGGCGCCGCGATAGAGCTCAGTGTGGCCGCGCTGGCGACCAAAGCCCTTCACCTCCGTCACCGTCATGCCGGAAACGCCTATCTCTGACAGCGCCGCACGCACGTCGTCGAGTTTGAAAGGCTTGATGATGGCGGTGACCAATTTCATTTCGTTATCTCCCAATTCTTTTGTGAATCTGGACGCCGACGTCGGCGAGCCTTAATCGTTGTGCACCTTCCGTGCCAGTATCCCGAAAGCGCACAAACGCGGCAATTTCGATATTGGCCATCTGGGCGGCGTTTTCTCTGGCACTAATTTAGCGCGACTGATCTTCGTTCGCCCAACAATGGTGCGGGGATCATCAGCTCCGGGCTCTCTCTTATCTATAGGGTGTGGACGGGATGACTGACAACCTCGCAAAGCGCATCGCCATAGTCGGCGCCGGACAGGCCGCAGCGCAAGCGGCGGAAACCCTGCGCAAGCGCGGGCACACCGGACTCATCACTTTGATCGGCGACGAGTCGCTACTGCCCTATCAGCGACCGCCGCTGTCGAAGAAATTTCTCGCCGGGGCACTCGAGCGCGATCGCCTGATCATCCGTCACGCCGCCCACTATGCCGATCACGGCGTTGACGTGCGGCTCGGCTTCCCCGCCGTCAGCATCGACCGCGTGCGCCAACGTGTCGGGATCGCCGATGGCTCCGCCGTGGATTACGACCGCCTGCTCCTGGCAACCGGCAGCCACCCGCGACTGCTGACCGTTCCGGGAGCTACGCTTGCCGGAGTCCACTACCTTCGAACTTTCGCCGATGTCGACCGGTTGCGAGCCGAGCTCTCGCCAGGTCGGCGGGCGGTCATCATCGGTGGCGGGTATATCGGGCTCGAAGTGGCGGCCACGTGTTGTGAAGCCGGGCTGGACGTGACGGTGCTCGAAGCTGCCGACCGCGTGATGAACCGGGTCGTGGCGCCGTTGGTTTCGCAGTTCTATGAAGCCGAACACGCCCGACACGGCGTGAAGATTCATTGCAACGTGCGACTGCATTCCCTGATCGGCGGGGAAAAGGGGACAGATCTATTTTCCGCTGCGGAAAATAGATCTGTCCCCTTTTCCCGCGTCGCCTCGGTCCGGCTGGCCGATGGCCGCGACATTCCCGCCGACTTCGTACTGGTGGCCATCGGCGTGGTCGGCACGGATGCGCTGGCGCGCGATGCGGGCCTCGACTGCGAGCATGGCATCGTCGTCGACGAGTATTGCCGCACCTCCGATTCGCACATCTGGGCCGCGGGCGATTGCGCCCGGCACCCGAGCATCCACTACGGCATGCGCGTACGGCTGGAATCCGTGGACAACGCGTTCGAACAAGGCACCAGCGCAGCATTGAACATGCTCGGCATTGCCACCGTGCACGACAAGGTGCCGTGGTTCTGGTCGGACCAGTTCGATCTCAAGATGGTGATCGTCGGCTTGGCCGTCGGCTACGACGAGGTGATCGTGCGCGGCGATCCGTCCACCCGCGCGTTCAGCGTATGCTATCTAAAGGCCGGCGAGCTCGTCGCCGTGGAAACCATCAACCACACCAAGGATCAGATGGCAGCGCGCAAGCTGATCCCGGCGCGGTTTCGCCCGGATCGTCGCCAACTCGTCGATGACGCCGTGCCTTTACGTGAAGTCGCTGTCGAAAAACCCTGAGTCCGTTCGTTTAGAGCCATGAACTCACCAACGACGATCACACCGATCGTGCCCGCGCCCTGGCCGATGACGCCGCTTGCGGGCCGCCAACGCATCGCGGCGCGCGTCTTCAAGTCTGCGCTGCTGATCAACATCGCGCTGACGACCTTCTGCGTCGTCGCATACTTCACGGGATTCGGCGACTCGATCGCGGGCATGCGCACCTTGAATGCAAGGGCCGTCGGCCAGGTGCTGTTCGGCATCCTGTTCTTCAACGTGCTGTGGGGCACGGTGTGGTACGGCATCAAGAATCTGCTGCTCAAATCCGTTGCCGGTTTCAGTAAGGAAGAACGGCGCGCAGCGTTCTCCTCGCGCATGAAGGAACCATTCGAGGTCAATACCCTGCTCGCGCGCCATTCGGAGCGCCGCATCCGTATCGTCGACATGATCGGCCGGCGCGGGCGCTTCATGACCCTGGGCCTCGCCGGCTTCTATTATCTCTACACGCAGGTGGCGGCTAACCACCCCGCCGGCTTTGCCACTGCGTTCCTCAAGAACAACCTGCTCGACGGCGTGATCACCGGCTGGATTTTCGTTGCGCTGTTCTACGTCAGCAATTTCCTCAGCGCTACCATCTACGGCCCGCAATCGCGCGTGATGGACGGCACGCTCGCGCGTGCGAACTGTCTGCTCATCATCACGCTGTGGAGTCTGTTCAAGTTCATCCTCGTGCCGATCGGCACGCAGATGGCGACGCTCTACACTCCACAGCAGTTCGCCGCCGTGTTCGCGCTGATCTGGGGCTCGTACATGATCTGCGACACCCTGGCCGAGGTCGCCGGCTCCATCTATGGCCGGCAGAGCATCCGGGTTCGCGGCATCGGCGACGTCAATCGCAAATCGATCGCCGGCACGCTGGCCGGGTTCGCCGGCTCACTGGTGTTCTGCACGGCGATCGTGTGGGCCAACGAGCTTCCGCCGAGCTTTTTCGCGCTGGCAGCGGCGATCTCGCTCTCCAACACCCTGCTCGAGCTCTTCTCGCCGCGCGGCACCGACGACTTCACCATGGCCACCGGCAACGCGCTGCTCTGTTGGGCCTTTGGCGCCTGGGTGCTGGCTTAACCAAAGTGCTCGCTCTGCCAACGCGCGGGCCTATTGATATTCCTACTACACATGTAATAATCTAGACCGCAGTTGTAGTACTGGAGGCCCTGTGACCGAACCGAAACTGAGCGCGCTCGAGCTGCGCATCATGGGCGAGCTGTGGAGCCGCGGCTCGCTGTCCATCCGCGAGATCCATGAGGCCGTCGTCAAGCGCGACCGGCCGGCCTACACCACCGTGCAAACCATGGTTTACCGGCTCGAAGCGAAAGGCGCGTTGCGCCGCACGCGGAAAATTGGCAACGCGCACGTCTTCGAAGCCACCACTTCGCGCGCCTCCGTGCAGACCCGCCTACTCAAGGAATTGCTCGGATTGTTTGGCGGCAGCGCGCGCCCGGTCATGGCGCACCTCGTGGAGATGGGCAAGGTCTCGAGCGAAGACATCGAGGAAGCACAGAAGCTGTTGCGTGCGCATTCGGCGAAAGACCCGGGCGCAAAGGCGGCGTCCGCCAAGGACAAGCTCAAATGATCGCCGCGCTGATCAACCACCTGTGGCAGTCGACGCTGTTTTGCGGTGGTGCCTGGTTGATCACTCTGATGTTGCGCGCCAACAGCGCGGCGCTGCGCCACTCGATCTGGCTAATCGCTTCGCTCAAGTTCCTGGTGCCTTTCTCGCTGTTGTTTTTCATCGGCTCATGCATCGGACTGCCCGCAGCGCGCACCGCCGAACAGCCACTATTGTTCGGAGATGCTCTGCAAAGTGTCTCCGTGCTGGTGGCTCCGACGAGCGCGTTGCGGGCGACTGGAACGGCGACGAATTCCGCGGGAATCGCCGCGGTGTTCATGATCTGGATGGGCGTTGCGCTGTTCCTCGGCTTGCGATGGCTGCTGGCATGGCGGACGGCGGACTCGATAGCCAGGGCGGCGCGGCCGGCGCCGGGCTCATTGCTGGATGCGTGCGTCACGGAGGCCGATATCGAGCCCGCCGTGGCGCGCGTCTTTCATCCCGTGGTGTTGCTGCCGGCCGCGCTGCTCGGGAGACTGTCGGATCCGCAGATGAGCGCGGTGCTCGCGCACGAACACGAACACATCGCGCGGCGCGACAACCTCAAGGCCAACGTGCATCGATTGGTCGAAACACTGCTCTGGTTCCATCCGGCGGTGTGGTGGATAGGCCGGCAGATGCTCGAAGAGCGGGAACGTGCCTGCGACGAAGCGGTGATCGAATACGGACACGATCGCGCCGACTACGCGGGCGGCATACTCGAGGTTTGCCGCCAGTGCCACCGGCGCGCGCCGATATTCGTCTCCGCCGGATCGGGCGATCTGCCGCGCCGCGTTCGCTACATTCTCGGCACCGGCCAGCCCGCATCGGTCGGTGTGCTGAAATTCATCGCTTTGTTAGGCGCGACGGCGGTCGTCGCGACCGCGCCGCTGTTCGCCGGCGCCGCGCACCGCTACGAAGTGCTCACGACCAACACACGCACGCTGGGAAACGCCGACACCTACATGGCCCCGGCGGCGGTCGGCCAGGGGCGGCGGCCGGAAATCGTCGCCGCTCCGGATGGCATCGTGATTCGCAACAGCACGCTGCGCGACCTCGTTGCCTTCGTCTACGGGGTGCGGACCTCGCAGGTCACGGGCGGGCCATGGCTCGACGACCTGCGCTACGACATCCGCGTCGTGGCGCGCGGCCCGCTCGCCGAACCGGATGAGTTCGACCCATATGCGCTGCGCGAACTGACCAACAAGTTGCTGGCGTCGCAGTTCCGCTTCGAGATCTACCTGAACCAGCGTTGTCAGACCCCCTGCGGCCGGTAGTTGACGGCGATGCTCGCCGGGCTCTTCGATCACCTGTGGCAATCGACCGTGATATTCGGCTGCGTCGCGGCGCTGGCACTCAACGCGCGTCATTGCTTCGCGCCATTGCGCCTGTGGCTGTGGCGAATCGCGGCACTCAAGTTCGCGATTCCTTTCGCGCTATTGTTTGCGCTCGGACAGTGGATAGGCTTTCCGGTCGGACACACCTCGGTTCCGCCGCCTCCCTGGCTCGTTGAGACTGCCGCCGCGCTGACTCGGTTTACATCGCCGGCCCGCGCCCGCGGTTGGGCCGGGAGTGAATTTCTGCCGGCGCTCCTGCTGGTCATGGCGTGTGCCGGCGCCTGCTTACTTCCGCTGAAGCGCCACCTCGTCATCGAGCGACAGCTTGTCGAGCAGGAAACGGCGCGCCGCAGGCTCGACGTGAATGCGATCACGCCCCGTCCCGGGTTCTTCAGATCCGCGTTGCTCACGATATGCGCCATCATTGCTTTCTGGGTTCCGGTGTTTGGTGGCGCCGTTGACCATCGGCTGCGCCACCTCGAGCGGATCGCCGCCAATGCACAGGCGCTGCGCCATGCGAGCCTGAAGCTCACGGAGGCACCCCCGAGGAATGTGTGGAAGTATCAGATCGACGTCGACGCCCACGGCGTGACCGTGCGCAACGTGAACATCCGCAATCTCGTGGCGCTCGCCTATGGAATCAGCTACTTCTCGGTTTACAGCGACCAGATGAACTCGGAGCACGATCCCGAGGCGAATTCGTGGTTGCTCACACCGCTCTACGACCTGCGTGCGACCGCGGCGATTCCCGAGCCAGAGGATTTCGACCCCTACGCCCTGCGCCAGGGCGTGACCAAACTGCTCGCCGAACGTTTCGGCCTGCAGCTCGAAATGAACGGTGACTGCCAGCCGCCTTGCGGCGTCTACGGAATGCCGATGTCGGACAACCAGCCGCGACCATAGACTAACTACCCTTAAGGAATGTCCTGTCGGACATTCGCGGGATACGAATGCTAAGTACGGAACCGCACAGAGCGTCCCTCAGGCCGCTGGTTGAATGCGCCCACGAGCGGCGCGATTTGCGGCGCGGAACCGGCATGCCTAACAATCAAAGTATTCTTCTGATCCAGGATGATTGCGCTGATGCGGTCGCGGTTTGCGCGGCACTGTCGAAGTCCACGGATGCATGGCGACAGGTAATCTGGTTCAAGAGCTGTGCGCAGGCCACGCAGCGGCTGGCCGACGATGCGGCGGGCATCGCCGCGGTGGTGAGCGAGCTGTTTCTGACCGACAGCCAGGGGCTCGACACGTTCGAACGCATATTCGCCGTGGCGCCCCAGGTCCCAATCCTGATTCTGTGCGACCCGCAACACGAAGATCTGGCCCGGCTGGCGGTACAGAAAGGCGCGCAGGATTACCTGCTCAAGGGCAGGCTCGACGACTACCTGCTGCCAAAAGCACTGGCCAGCATGATCGATCGCGCCGCGAACGCCGAGGCCCTGTTCGCCGAGAAGGAACGCGCGGAAGTCACCCTCAATTCCATCGGCGATGCAGTCATGAGCTGCGATATCGGCGGCAAGGTAACCTACCTCAACGCGGTCGCCGAAAAGCTCACCGGCTGGGCGCGGACCGAAGCAGGCGGCCGCCCCGTCGAAGAAGTCTTTCGCGTCGTCGATGCCACCACTCGTGCGGTCGCGGCCAATCCGATGGCCATGGCGATCCGCGACAACCGGACGGTCATGCTGGAGCCGAACAGCATCTTGACCCGGCGCGACGGAGTCGAAGCCGCCATCGAGGATTCCGCAGCCCCCATTCACGACCGCCGCGGCCAGGTGACCGGCGCCGTCATGGTCTTTCACGATGTGAGTTCGACGCGGGCGCTGTCGCTCAAAATGTCACATCAGGCTCAGCACGACAGCCTCACCGACCTGCCCAACCGGACGCTGCTTCGCGACCGACTGGTGCAGGGAATGGCGCTCGCGCGCCGGCACGCGCACAAGGTCGCGATCATGTTCCTCGACGTGGATCGTTTCAAAAACGTCAATGACACTCTCGGCCACGACGTGGGCGATCGACTGCTGGTTCTGGTGGCGCAGCGCCTGCTGAGTTGTGTGCGCAGCTCCGACACGGTGAGCCGCCAGGGTGGTGACGAATTCGTGATTCTGCTGCCCGAGCTTTCGCGCGGCCAGGATGCCGCGATCCGGGCAGAGAAGATCCTCGCCGCCATGAATACGCCCTTCAGCATCGATGCGCAGCAACTGCAGGTTTCCGTGAGCATCGGTATCGTGGTGTTCCCCGACGACGGCGACGATCTGGACACGCTGTTGAAGAACGCCGACTTTGCGATGTATCACGCGAAGGATTGCGGCCGTAACAATTTTCAGTTCTTCCGCGAGGACATGAACATTCGCGCGATCGAACGTCAGGCAATCGAAGACGGGTTGCGGCACGCGGTGGAACGCGATGAGCTGGTGTTGCACTACCAACCAATCCTGGACTTGTGGAGCGGAGCTCCTACGGGTGTCGAAGCGCTGGTGCGCTGGCGGCATCCGACTCGCGGCCTGTTGCTGCCCGCCCAGTTCATGGCGATTGCCGAGGACTCCGGACTCATCGTGCCGATGGGTCGCTGGGTCCTGAGTGAAGCGTGCCGTCAAAACAAAATGTGGGCGACTGCCGGCCTGCCACCGATGCGCATCGCCATCAATGTTTCTGCGGTGGAGCTCGGCGACAAGGATTTCGTCGGTCACGTACGACAGGTTCTGGCGGACAGCGGGCTCGCGCCGCATTTGCTGGAATTCGAGCTGACCGAGACCTTCCTGATGCGGGACTCCACGTCCACCGCAGTGGTCCTGCGCTCACTGAAAGACCTGGGAGTGCGACTTGCGCTCGATGACTTCGGCACCGGCTACTCGAGCTTGAGCCACCTGAAGGGATTTCCGATCGACACCCTGAAAATCGATCGCGCGTTCGTGAGCGAGCTCACCACCAATCCCGACGATGCAAGCATCGTCAGCGCGGTGATCACGTTGGGGAAGAGCCTGCAGATGCGCGTGGTCGCGGAAGGCGTGGAATCCGCCGCCCAACTCGTCAAACTGCAGGAATACCAGTGTCCCGAAGGCCAGGGCTACTACTTCGGCCGCGCCGTCGCGGGTGAGAAAATTGTTGAACTGCTGGGCAGGATTGTCGCGAACGTGCACGCGTTCGCTGAAGGACCCACTGGAGAAGTGCCTCTCATGCAGATGGCCAGCAAGAGAATCGAACTCTCCCAATTGACCTCGACGCGTCGCAATACCCGCAACTGAGTTTTCCCGCCTTGCGGCTCAGCTACCGCCTAACAACTCGAGCTGCCCGCGACGCGCCACGCGCCGCTCGAACAGCCCCCACGCGCCTTCATCGCCGTGCCAGGCGCCACCGGTCGCCGCTTTCGCATACTCCGTGGCGCGCGTCTCGAAGAAGTTCGCATGCTCGACCCCGTTCAGCATGGCCGTGAGCCAGGGCAGTGGATGCTCCTCGACGCCATAGATCTGCGGCAGGCCTAACTGCTTCAGGCGCCAGTCGGCGATGTAGCGGATGTAGCTCTTGATCTCGGCGGCGGACAGGCCCTCGATGGGGCCCATCTCGAACGCCAGGTCCACGAAACGATCCTCGAGCTTCACCACGGTCCGCGCGCATTCGACGATGTCGTCCTTCACGCCCTGCGTGAGCGCACCGGTTTCCTGCGCGAAGGTGTGGAACAGCCGGATGATGCCCTCGCAATGCAGCGTCTCGTCGCGCACGCTCCACGAGACCACTTGGCCCATGCCGCGCATCTTGTTGTGCCGCGGGAAGTTGAGCAGGATCGCGAAGCTCGCGAACAGCTGCAGCCCTTCGGTGAACCCCCCGAACATCGCCATGGTGCGCAGGATGTCGGCATCCGTTTCCACGCCGAAGCCCTGCAGGTAGTCGTGCTTGTCGCGCATGGCCGAGTAGTCCATGAACGCGGTGAACTCGCTGTCCGGCATGCCGAGCGTCTCTAGCAACAATGCATAGGCCGCGATGTGCACGGTTTCCATGTTGGCGAACGCCGCCAGCATCATCTTGATTTCGGTGGGACGGAACACGCGCGCGTAGCGTTCCATGTAGTTGTCCTGCACCTCGACGTCGGACTGCGTGAAGAAGCGGAACACCTGGGTCAGAAGGTTGCGCTCGGCATCGGTGATGCGATTGTTCCAGTCCTTGCAGTCCTCGCCGAGCGGGATCTCCTCCGGCATCCAGTGAATCTGCTGCTGGCGGCGCCAGTATTCGATGGCCCACGGATAACGGAATGGCTTGTACGACCGCGACGGGGTGAGCAGCCCGGGTTTGGTGATGAGCTCGATCTGCTGCGTGCTGGCGATTATTGACATGACAGGCACTCGTCGTATTTGGCGTCGTCGGTTTCGGAAGCAAGCGGCTTCTTGGGCCAGCTGCGCGTGTTGTCGGCTTCCACGCCGGCGAAGCCGGCGCGCTGCACACTCTTCGAACGGCAGTAATACAGTGACTTCACGCCGCGTTCCCAAGCCGTCCAGTGCAGCATCAGGAGGTCCCACTTGTGGATATCGCTGCGCAGATAGAGGTTCAACGACTGGCCCTGGCAGATGAGCGGCGCGCGATCGGCCGCGAGCTCGATGACCCAACGCTGATCGATCTCGAAGGCCGTGCGGAACACGGACTTCTCGTCGTCGTTCAGGCCATCGAGGTGTTGAACCGAGCCTTCGTGCGCGAGGATGGATTGCCAGGTCTCTTCCGTGTTGAGGCCTTTCTGTGCCAGCACCTTCTGCAATGCCGGATTGCGCACGCTGAACGAACCCGACAGCGTCTTGTGGGTGTAGATGTTGGCCGGTATCGGCTCGATGCAGGCACTGGTGCCGCCGCAGATCACCGAGATGCTGGCGGTGGGCGCGATGGCCAGCTTGTGCGAGAAGCGCTCCATGACACCCCGCTCCGCGGCGTCCGGGCAGGCGCCGCGTTCCTCGGCGAGCAGGCGCGAGGCCGCATCGGCCTCACGGCGCAGATGCTTGAACATGCGCAGGTTGGCGGCCCGCGCCAGTGCACTTTCAAACGGAATGCCGTTGTTCTGCAGCCAGGAATGGAAGCCCATGGCGCCGAGTCCCACCGAGCGCTCGCGCATCGCCGAATACTTCGCCGAGTCCATCGACGACGGCGCGTGGTCGATGAACTCCTGCAACACGTTGTCGAGCATGCGGAGCACGTCTTCGATGAAGCGCGGCGCCGTGTTCCACTGTTCCCAGGTTTCGAAGTTGACCGACGACAGGCAGCACACCGCGGTGCGCTCCGCGCCGAGGTGATCGCGGCCCGTGGGCAGCAGGATTTCACTGCAAAGATTCGACTGGCGCACCTTGAGCCCGAGTTCGCGCTGGTGCGGGCTGAGCTGGTTGTTAGCCGTATCGCTGAACAGCAGGTAGGGCTCGCCGGTCTGCAGGCGCGTCTCGAGAATTCTCTGCCACAGGTGGCGTGCCGAGAGCGTACGCAACTCCTTGCCGTCCTTCGGGCTGCGCAACGCGAACGGCAGATCGTCGCGCACCGCCTGCATGAATTCGTCGGTGATGCAGATGCCGTGGTGCAGGTTGAGGCTCTTGCGATTGAAGTCGCCCGAGGGCTTGCGGATTTCGATGAATTCCTCGATTTCCGGGTGATGCACGTCGAGATACACCGCCGCCGAACCGCGTCGCAGTGAGCCCTGCGATATCGCCAGCGTCAGCGAGTCCATCACACGAACGAACGGAATGATTCCCGAGGTCTGGCCGCAGCCCTTCACCGTCTCGCCGATGGAGCGCACGCCGCCCCAATAGGTGCCGATGCCGCCACCGTTAGAGGCCAGCCACACGTTTTCCGTCCACGTGCCAACGATGCCGTCGAGATTGTCTTCGACGGAATTCAGGAAACAGGAGATGGGCAGGCCGCGCGCTGTGCCGCCATTGCTCAGGATGGGCGTGGCCGGCAGGAACCACAGCTTCGACATGTAGTCGTAGAGGCGCTGCGCGTGCGCGCCATCATCGGCATACGCGCGGGCGACGCGCGCGAAAAGATCCTGGGTGGTTTCGCCCGCCAGAAGATAGCGATCCTGCAGCGTGGCACGGCCAAAATTTGTCAGCAGCGATTCGCGGGCAGGAACGGTCTTAACTTCAATCGCCGCCGGGACGGCTTTGGCGGAATTGGCATCGGCGGTAACTGCCGTGGTGCCGGTGATCTTCAAGGAATTCTTGCGGGCGGTGTGGTTGAGTTTCGCGCGCGCCGCCGAGACTGAATGAGCTGCCATATCGCTTCTCCGTTTATGCGGGGGAAGCGGAAGCGGCGCGAGAATCTGCACGGGCAGAAAGCATCGACGCTGCTGCCGGAACACCCCGTCCGATCAGAAACTCTAAAGTGTGCCCGGCAGGTCTCCTGGCTCACCGCTCGAACGCGTTCTGGCTGGCCTTCCCAAGAGCGCGACGCTCCCAGTGACCTAACAATCTTCCCGATGGAAGATCGCGACAGTACGCTTGCGGCCTACAGTTGCGGGGGCAGCTCCGGTATCTGACCGGATTCCCTTTTCATCTCGCTCGCGCGAGAACCGATGCACGACTAGATGTTGTGTTTTGTGACAGGGAAATGTCAACAGCTTGTGTTTCCAGTTTCAGGATCGCCCAGTCCAAAAAGATATGGCCGAAGCCTTGCGACTCCGGCCAGACCCTCATGCAGATGTTTTCGAGGTCAGGCGCTGTGGCCGCCATCCACCGCGATGCTCGCGCCGGTGATGTAGCCGGCATCCTTGCTCGCGAGAAATGCCACCGTTGCGCCCACTTCTTCTGGACGACCGAACCTGCCGAGCGGCACGCCCGCTTTCTGCACGGCGGCGAAATCGCCGCTCGCCGGATTCATGTCGGTATCGATGGGCCCCGGCTCGACCACGTTCACCGTGATCCCCTTGGGGCCGAGATCGCGCGCCCAGCCACGCGTGTACGCGGACACCGCGCCCTTGGTCGCCGAGTAGTCGGCGATTCCGGGCCACGGCGAGCTGATCGCCGCCATCGAGCCAATTGTGATGATGCGGCCGCCGTCGGTCATGATCTTCGCGGCCTCGCGCACGGCGGCATTCACGCCGCCCACGTTGATGGCGAATTGTTTCGCGACGTCGGCGTCACTGACTTCACCGACCGGGCCGGTGATGAACACGCCGGCGTTGTTCACCAGGATGTCGAGATGACCGAAGTGCTCGGCGACCTTACGCACGAGTTCCGCGACTTCCGCAGGCTTCGACTGGTCGGTCTGGAAGGCGACGCTACGCACGCCCTTTTCCTGCAGCTCACGCACCAGCGCTTTGGCCTTGTCCTGGGTACTGACGTAGCTGATCGCCACGTCGGCACCGTCTTCGGCCAGGGACCGGGCAATGGCGGCGCCGATTCCGCGTGACCCGCCAGTGACCAGGGCTGCTTTTCCGGTGAGTTTCTTGTTCATGGGTTTCTCCTTGATTCGTCCGTTTGTCGCGTTGATCGCGTTGAACGGAGCCTATTCATATGCCCAGAGATGATAAATAGACCATGAATGACAACTTTGTTTCCAATAGTGAATAATCGCGGCCATGGCGGCTGCCCCTCATTTCAATCAGATGCTGGCGATGCGGGTCTTCGTGCGCGTGGTCGAGGCCGGCACCTTCACCAACGCAGCGAACTCGCTGCGCATGCCGAAGCCCACGGTGACCAAGCTCGTGCAGGGCCTCGAGAGCCATCTTCGCATCAAGCTGCTGAACCGGACCACGCGACGCGTGACCGTCACGCCCGATGGCTCGGCGTACTACGAACGCGTGGTGCGGTTGTTAGGCGATCTCGAGGACATCGAGTCGTCGGTCACGCATGCCAAGGAAAAGCCGCATGGGCGGCTGCGCATCGATGCGGGCGGCGCGATGTCGTACTACCTGATCCTGCCCGCGCTGCCGGAATTTCTCGCGAGATATCCGGGCATCGACGTCGAGTGCGGCGTCAGCGACCGGCCCGCGGATCTGATCGGCGACAACGTCGACTGCGTCGTCCGCGGCGGCCCGCTGCTCGAACCGTCGCTGGTCGCGCGCCACATCGGTGACATGCGCTGGATGACCTGCGCAACGCCCGCCTACTTCGAGAAGCATCCCAGGCCAACGCATCCCATGGACCTCAAGTCCGGGCACACGCTGGCGGGCTATTTCTTTCCGCGCAGCGGGCGCATGCGGCCCTTGATCTTCGAACGCGAAGGCAAGCGCATCGAGATTGCGCCGAGCCCGCGCGTGGCGGTCAACGACAGCGGCGCGCATTTCGCTTCCTTGCGGGCCGGCACCGGCCTCGGGCAGCTGCTGTCGTTCATGGTGTCGGCGAGCCACGCGAATCACGAGCTGGTGTCCGTGCTCGAGGACTGGCAGCCCGAGGCTCTGCCGGTTCACGTGCTCTATCCCGCGAATCGGCACCTCTCCACGAAAGTGCGCGTATTCGTCGACTGGGCGGCTGAGCTCTTTTCGCGAAGCCCGTGCACGCGATTGCTCACATCTGTCGACTAAGGCACCCCGATGTCCCGGGCACGCCGTGCAAGGCGCCAGATATCCCGGATCCAGCTCAGTAACCAGTTATCTCTGTGTGATTGGAACCGCGCGAAGTTGCTGAACCAGGTTGAGCGTTCTTTTCCTGCTGGCTCATTGCCCCACCGTCAGCCAGATCGACTGGCTCAGCTCAGAACGACCAACAAGTCTTTCGCGTCCACCTGCAACCCCGGCTTCACCAGCACCTCAGCCACGGTGCCGTCGCTCTCCGCACGCACGCTGGTCTCCATCTTCATGGCTTCCATCGTCAGTAGCAGATCACCCTTGGCGACCTTCTGCCCCACTACTGCTTTGACCGTGGCGATCAAGCCGGGCATCGGCGCGCCAACGTGTTTGGCGTTACCCGTTTCCATCTTTCTCTGCGGCGGCCGCTTGGCCACCACGGACTTGTCGGTGATGACGATGGAACGCGGCTGGCCGTTCAACTCGAAGAACACCTGGCGCGTACCGTCGTCACGCACTTCCGACAGCGCGACGAAGCGAACGATGAGGGTCTTGCCACGTTCGATGTCGACGCTGACTTCTTCACCCGGCTCCATGCCGTAGAAAAACACCGGGGTGGCGAGGATGGCGAGATCACCGTACGCCGCACGATCCTTGGCATAGTCGAGGAAAACCTTCGGATACATGAGATACGACGCGAACTGCGTGTCGGTCGCCGCACGGCCGAGCTGCTCATCGAGTTTCTTGCGTTCCACCGCCAGGTCCAGTGGTGGCAGCGTGGCGCCAGGGCGGGTAGTTAGTGGCTTGACGTCCTTGAGCACCTTCTTCTGCAACGCAGGCGGCCAGCCGCCGGCGGGCTGCCCCAGGTCGCCGCGCATCATGGCCACGACGGATTCGGGGAATGCGACCTCGACGTTCGGATCGAGCACCGCCTCCTTGCTGAGACCGCTCGACACCATCATGAGCGCGAGATCGCCGACCACTTTCGATGACGGCGTGACCTTCACGATGTTGCCGAACATCTGGTTGACGTCGGCGTACGCCTGCGACACCTCGGGCCAGCGCGAATCGTCGAGGCCGACGGAGCGCGCCTGCTCCTTGAGGTTGGTGTATTGCCCGCCGGGCATGCCGTGCACGTACACCTCGGAGGCGCCGGAGCGGATGTCGCTCTCGAATGCGAGGTAGTTCTTGCGTACCTGCTCCCAGTACATGGAAATAGCGCGCAGATTCGACGGATCGAGGCCGGTATCGCGCGGCGAGTAGCGCAGCGCTTCGACGATGGAGCCCAGGTTCGGCTGCGACGTGAGACCGCTCATCGCGTCCACGGCACCGTCGACGGCATCGACCCCCGCCGCCACTGCGGCGAGCACGCTGGCCGCGGCAATGCCCGACGTGTCATGCGTGTGGAAGTGCACCGGCATCTTCAGCTCGTCCTTGAGCGCCTTCACCAGCGTGTACGCGGCGTTCGGCTGGCAGAGTCCGGCCATGTCCTTGATGCCCAGGATGTGCGTGCCCGCGGCTTTGAGTTCGCGGCCCATCTTGAGGTAGTAGTCGAGCGTGTACTTGGTTTCCTTGGGCGACGAAAGATTGCCCGTGTAGCAGATGGCCGCTTCGCACAGCTTGCCGGTCGCGAGCACGGCGTCGATGGCGACGCGCATGTTCTCGACCCAGTTGAGCGAATCGAAAACGCGGAAGACATCGACACCCGAGGTCGCGGCCTGCGTCACGAAAGCCTGCACGACGTTGTCCGGGTAGTTGGTATAACCCACCGCGTTCGCCGAGCGCAGCAGCATCTGTAGCAACAGGTTCGGCATGGCGGCGCGGAACTGCTCGAGCCGCGACCACGGGTCTTCCTTGAGGAAACGCATGGCGACGTCGAACGTGGCGCCGCCCCAGCACTCCATCGAGAAAAGCTGCGGCATCATGTGCGCGTAGTACGGGGCGATGGCGATCATGTCCGGCGACCGCATGCGCGTGGCCAACAAGGACTGATGCGCGTCGCGCATGGTGGTGTCCGTGATCAGTACGCGTTCCTGCGCCAGCATCCACCTGGCGAAACCGTCGGCGCCAAGCTCTTCGAGTTTCTGCTTGGTGCCCGGCGGCGGCGCCTTGGAGACGTTCGCCTTCGGCATGCGGGCCAGCACCATGCTCTTGGGCTTGATGCGGCCCTTCACTTCCGGATTGCCGTTGACGATGGTCTCGCCGATGAACGAGAGAATACGCGTGGCTCGATCGCGCTTCTTTTCCCACTTGAAGAGCTCGGGCGTCTCGTCAATGAACTTGGTGGTGTACTCGGCGTACGCGAACTTCGGGTGCGTGATCACCTGGTCGAGGAAACGCAGATTGGTCGACACGCCGCGGATGCGGAACTCCCACAGCGCCCGATGCATGCGCGCGATGGCTTCGACGGGATTCGGCGCCCAGGCCGTTACCTTCACCAGCATGGAGTCGTACGAGCGCGTGAGAATCGCTCCGGCGTAAGCCGTGCCGGCATCGAGGCGGATACCGAAGCCTGCCGGCGAACGATAGGCGGTGATCTTGCCGTAGTCGGGCGTGAAGCCGTTCTCGGGATCCTCGGTGGTGACGCGGCACTGAAGCGCGTGCGAGGTCAGGTGGATGTCCTCCTGCTTCGGAACGCCGCTGGCCTCGTCGCCAATCCTGGCGCCGTCGGCAATGCGGATCTGCGCTTTCACGAGATCGATGTTGGTCACCGCCTCGGTGACGGTGTGTTCCACCTGGATGCGCGGATTCACTTCGATGAAGTAGAACTTCGCGGTCTCGGCGTCCTGCAGGAATTCGACGGTGCCGGCGTTGCGGTAGTTGACTGCCTTGCCGATCTTGAGCGCGTAGCCGCACAGTTCCGCGCGCTGCGCATCGGTAAGAAACGCCGCGGGCGCGCGCTCGACGACCTTCTGATTGCGCCGCTGCACGGTGCAGTCGCGCTCGAACAGGTGCACGAGGTTGCCATGCGTATCGCCGAGGATCTGTACCTCGATATGCCGGGCCCTGCGCACCAGCTTCTCTAGATAGACCTCGTCATTGCCGAAGCCGGCCTTCGCTTCGCGACGCGCCACGGGCAGGAGCTCTGTGAGCTGCGCATCGCTCTCGATGACGCGCATGCCGCGACCGCCGCCGCCCCAGCTCGCCTTCAGCATCACGGGGTAGCCGACCTTCGCGGCCTGCGCCTTGGACTCGTCGATGTCCACCGGCAATGGCGGCGTCGCCGGCATCACCGGCACGCCGGCCGAGGTAGCTAGGTTGCGCGCCGCCACCTTGTTGCCCAGCGTGCGCATGATCTCGGGCGTGGGCCCCACGAAGATGACGCCTTCGCGGTTGCAGGCCTCGACGAACTCGGGGTTCTCGGACAGGAATCCGTAGCCGGGGTGGATCGCGTCGGCCTTGGCCTCGACGGCGATGCGCAGGATGTCTTCGATGTCGAGGTAGGCATCCACCGGCGCCTTGCCGCGACCGACGAGATAAGCCTCGTCCGCCTTGGTTCTATGCAGCGAAAAGCGATCTTCCTGCGAGTAGATGGCGATGGTGCGGATGCCCAGTTCGTTGGCGGCGCGCATGACGCGAATCGCGATTTCACCGCGATTGGCGACCAGCAGGCTGCGGATGCGAGTCAGCATGAATGGCTTCTTCTAATATGATTCCCCGGACGAGGAATCTTATCGAAACGAAGCTGGAAGATGGGGACTGTCCCGATCTGCGGGCTTCTTCGGTGCTGGTAACGCTTGGCTGCACTTGAGTTGTGCGAGCTGGAGAAAACATGTTCGCCATCGCGATTCACGGCGGCGCCGGGACTCTGTCCCGACGCGACACTTCCGCCGAGCAGGAGAAAGCCTATACCGAGGGCCTGAACGCTGCGCTCGATGCCGGCCACGCCGTGCTCGAAGCCAGGGGCTCGAGTCTCGATGCCGCCATCGCCGCGGTGTGTGTCCTGGAAGACAATCCGCTCTTCAATGCGGGACGCGGCGCGGTGCTCACTCGCGATGGCCTGGCGGAGTTGGACGCTTCGGTCATGGATGGCCGCACTCTGGCCGCGGGCGCGGTCACGGGCTTGAGGCACGTGAAAAATCCGATCGCGCTCGCGCGCCTCGTGATGGAGCGCTCGCCGCACGTCATGCTGGTGGGTGAAGGCGCCGAGGAGTTCGCGCGCCTGCAGGGCGTGGAGCTGGTCTCCAATGAATACTTCCGCACGCCGGTGCGTCAGCAGCAGTTGCATCGACTACTGGGCGGGTCGGCGGAAAAAGAGAACGATCTCGTCGCGTTCGGCACGGTGGGCGCGGTGGCGCTCGACGCGCAAGGCAATGTCGCGGCCGCGACCTCCACCGGCGGCATGACCGGCAAACGCTGGGGTCGTGTCGGCGATTCGCCGATCATCGGCGCGGGCACTTATGCGAGCAATGCGAGCTGCGCCGTATCCGCGACCGGTCATGGCGAATACTTCATTCGCGCCGCCGTGGCACACGACATCTGCGCGCAGGTGGAATATCTCAAGCTGCCGGTCGCCCAGGCGGCGGCCAACGTTCTTGCCAGGATGAAAGCGCTGGGTGGCAACGGCGGCGTGATCGCCGTCGATGCGCGTGGCGAGGTGGCTCTCGAGTTCAACAGCGAAGGAATGTTCCGCGGACTGCGGACGTCTGCCGGGAAGAACGAGGTGGCGCTCTACCGCTAGCGGGTACTAGCTACCTGCGGCTTCGCGAAATGGAGCGTCGCGCATCGGCAGCACCGTAGTGGCGGTCGGATCGAGCTTGCTGATGCCATATTCGAGCGCCACGAAGCGATCGCGGCCCTCGTGTTTGGCGGCGTACAGCGCCTGGTCGGCCAGCGCAACCGCGGCGTCATGCGTGGTGATGCGATAGGCGTCCACTGCGACCACGCCGACGCTCACTGTGACGTAAGGCTGGGTTACCGAATTGACGTGCGGAATGCGCAGTTCGCGCACCGCCGTCAGCAAACTGCGGGAGATGCTTTCACCGTACGATTTGTCGGCGCCGTACAGCACGGCGACCAGCTCTTCGCCACCGTAACGCGCGACGAAATCGAGCGGGCGGCGGCGCGCGGCGTCGCGCAATGCGGTCGAAACGCGGCGCAGGCAATCGTCGCCGGCGATGTGGCCGTAACGGTCGTTGTAGGCTTTGAAACAATCGATGTCGATCATGATGACCGCCACGGTCTGGCGATCGCGCTGCGCCTGCTGCCAGACGCGCCGGATCTGATCTTCGAACGCCGCGCGATTGAGCAGCGTGGTCAGGCCATCGTGCGTGGCCACCTCGGTGAGCTGCCGATGTTCGAGGAAGGCCGTGCGATTCGCATGTTCCAGCGCGTACGACCCGGCGAAGCCGATGATGTTGGCCGTGAACAACGTGAACATCAGGTAGGTAGCCGTCGCGGTGGGCATGGTGCCCGCGAGGAAGGCGACCACCAGGGCGGCGAACACGATGAGGTTGGCCTGCGCCGCCGCACGAAACCGCAGGCCGATCATGAAATAGAAGAAAAACGACGCCAGCAGCAGGCGCCCGCCGACCAGCGGCACTTCGGTTGGCGGCGAGAACGCGGCCATGATGACGGTGCCGATGCCGAATATCGGCGCAACGATGCCAATGCCGAGGTCGTACCAACGCTCGTAGAAGCGCTTCGAGGTGAGCAGCAGCATGATGATCACCGCCGGCACATGCATGCCGAACCGCACCATGTTCGCGACGCGCGAATGTTCCGCCGAGAGCACGAAGTGATCGAGGACGGCGAAACCGACCACGGTGCACGCCGACACCATGATGGCGATGCGGTTCCAGATGCGTAGCCGCGTGCGGTGTTCGGTGCGGAATTCGGTTTCGAGAGGCTCTTCGAAACGCAGGAAACGGAATCCCTTGGCGAGCAGCCGAGCTGCGTCCGAGGTATTTGGCGACGAGTTTTTCGTTAGCGCCATACGTCCGAGCCTACGAGAGTCTCCGAAGGATAAGGCTGCTTTGTATGTGTTCAGCCGTCGCGGCGCAAGCCGCGAACGCGTCAGCGCTGGTTTTGCGCAGTTTCCGTGCGGCCCAGTTTGGTCGGACCCTTCACGCGGGTGCGCCAGACTTCGGCCGGGCTCCACGATTGTTTACGCACCGGCGTCGTGACATCACGCGCGGTGGACGGTGAAATCCCGTCTTCATTTGCCGCTTTAGTAGCTGCCAACTCGAGCACGTGATGCTCGGTCTGATTATTGGGTTTCATGTCATTCCCTGAACTATGGGACCGTTTGGTCTTCTGGTCGGGGATTCTAGTACTTCGATTGTTAAAGAATAGGCTTCCAGAGCAACATTTTCTGGATATGTCAAGACTAAGACGTGCGTCACAGTTTTCATCCGGACGCGTAATTCGCCAGATATTGATCAAAGCTGATTTTGTCGGCGGCCTCGACAGCCGCCTGGGCACGTAGCGACTCGTCAGCCGCGTGCCTGAATTCGGCCTGGCGCTCCACATTGGGGGGGTACAGGGCTAGAAAGTACTCTTTGTGGAGGCGCGACATGCGTAACCCCAGTTCGAAGAACGACTCCCCGGTCGATTCGAGCTCGGCGAGCATGCGGGCCGAGGGAGTCAGGGCCACGTCCTGGAACTTGGCCGCTTGAACCGCCAGGGCGGCGGTGAATGGACGGCTCGGATCGCCACGATCGAACACCTCGGCGATGCCCTGCATGGAGTCGATGAGCTCGCCAGCCCACTCGCTCATCGACACCGCCCGGCCGTCTCGCTGTAGCGCGAGCTTGGGTTCGCGACCGCGCCTCGCTACGGTCACGTGGTTCGCATCAAGGCTGTCCTGCTCATCGACGCTGATGGGCGGGGAGTCCTTCATGAGACAGAGCGCCAGGAACACCTCGAGAAATCGCATCTTGTTCTGGTTGACGCCCACCGGATCGAAGGCGCTCACGTCGAGCGCGCGCACTTCCACGTATTCGACGCCCGCGCGCCGCAGCGCCTTGGTGGGGCGCTCGCCGGAACGCGCCACGCGTTTCGGCCGGATGAAGCTGTAGTACTCGTTCTCGATCTGCAGGATGTTGGCGTTGAGCTGGCGGTAATCGCCGTTCGCGTTCACGCCTAACTTCTCGTACGGCGGATGCGGCGTGCTGATGGCACGCGACAGGTCGCGCACGTATTCATCGAGGCTGTTGACCGAGACGGAGAGCCCGGCCTGGTTGCGATTACGGTAGCCGAGATCGCTCATGCGCAGGCTGGTGGCGTACGGTTCGTAGGAGGTGTCCGTTGAGAGCCGTGGCAAGGTCACATTGCGGCCGCGCAGGAAAGAGTTGCACACCACCGGTGAAACACCGAACAGGTACAGCACGATCCAGCCGTGCCGCCGGTAATTGCGCAGCAGATGGAAATAGCGCTCGGAGATGAAGTCCGGTCCGCGCTCGCGCGACTGCACGATGTCGGCCCACGCATCCCACATCTTTTCGGGGAACGAATAATTGAAATGCACGCCGGAAATGGCCTGCATGATCCGGCCGTATCGCAGGCCCAGGCCCTCGCGGTACACCGTTTTCATGCGGCCGATATTGGATTTGCCGAATTGCGCGATGGGAATGCTCGACTCGCCGTCGATGATGGAGGGCATCGACGTGGCCCACAGCAGCTCATCGCCCAGGTGCTGGTACACGAACTGGTGCAGGTCGAGCAGGTATTGCAACAACTCCCAGCTGGTGCGGAACGTGGGAGACACCAGCTCGATCAGCGCCTCGGAATAATCCGTGGTGATGTTCTCGTTGGTCAACGGCGAACCCAGCGCGCGCGGATGTGGGGTCTGCGCGATGCGCCCTTCAGGCGTGACCCGCAGCGACTCCCGCTCGACACCCTTGCGCCCGCCCTGGACGATCTGCGGCTCGCCGCTGTTGATCAGCGCCGCGAGAGTTTGTTCGAACTTGCGATCGATGGCGGCGCTCATGGGGGCCGGCATCTTGCCGGTAGCGCCTGAGGTTTCGCAATCAGCCTTCGGAGATAGTCAGCGGGGGGGAATGTTTGCCTGGGCGCGAAGCACTTGTTCGGCCTCACAATGACGACGCAGGTCGGCGAGCATCTTGGGAAGCTCGCGTTTGAAGGTCGAACGCGCGAGCCAGTTCGGGATATATCCCGGCGGATCCATGTAGACCCGATAGCGCAGCAGCGTGTGCTGGCCGGACGCGTCCGGTTCGAACTCCCAGATGCCCTGATTGGCCTTGAAGTCGCCGCTGACCTGGTGAAACGCGATGCTCCGGTCGACGAGGATGTCAGCCCGGAACACGTATTGGACGCTCGGCGCGTACCAGCCGAAATCGATCTCGTGTTCGACCAGCTCCCAGCTCAGGTCCGGGGCGCGGTCACGCACGCGGCAAAGCTTGAGATGTGGCACGTACTGAACGGCGTCGGTGCAGCTGGTCATCATCTGGAAAACCACGGCGGGGGGCGCGTTGATGAGCATGGCCGCGCGCACGGTGCCGCGGCGCTGGCCCGCATCCAGGACCGCGCGAATGACGATTTCGTGTTTGCCGACCCGCTGCGATTCGACCGGCGTGAGCTCGAAATCGGCCGCGCGGGCGCCCGCTGCACAGGCAAGCCCTATGCCTGTGGCAGTGGCAATCCATGTCGCCAGGGTTCGCATATTTAATGAGTGCCGCGTCGAGGCCAAAAGGTTCAGCCAAAGCGCGGTTCGTGTCAGTAGGACCGGCGCGCGATGCGGCGGTGTTCATTGTCGGTTAAGCGTGCCGCGACTATTGTTTGCGCCATGAAGCGCGTCGCAGCGGTGTTGGTCCTCGGGCTCCTTGCCTGCTCACCGGCGTTTGCAGGCTTTCGCTGCGGCACGAAGCTCGTCAGCGAAGGGGCCTCGCGCGCCGAGGTGGCCACCAAATGCGGCGAACCGGCCGATGTGGTCACTCAAAAAAGCGTGTTCCGCCGTCCCGTGGTCTGGAACTACGGACGGCCGTTTTACGTCGGTGAAGACTTCATCGAAATCCCGGTTGAGACCTGGATCTACAACCTGGGGCCCAACAAGCTCATGCGACGTCTGCGTTTCGAAGGCGGCTTCCTCGCCGAAATCGAAACGATGGGCTACGGCTACAACCCGTAGCCGGCTACTTCACGGCGCGTGGCGGACGCTTCGCTTCGATCCACCGGTCTATCTTCGCGGTCAGCACCGACATCGGCACGGCGCCATCGCGCAGTATCTGGCTGTGAAATTCACGCACGTCGAAGGACTGGCGTAACTGGTCCTGCGCCTTGGCGCGCAGCGCGCTGATGTGCAGCTGGCCCAGCTTGTATCCGAGCGCCTGCCCCGGCCACACGATGTAGCGTTCCACTTCCGCGGTCACGTCACTCTCGGCCATCGACGAGTTGTCGAGCATGTATTTGATGGCCTGCTCGCGCGTCCAGCCCTTGGCGTGCAGCCCGGTGTCGACCACCAGACGCATCGCGCGCAGCATCTCATCGGACAGCCGGCCGTACCATTGATAGGGGTCGGTGAAGACCCCTAACTCCTTGCCGATGGATTCGGCATACAGCGCCCAGCCTTCCGAATACGCCACGTAGCCATTGAAGCGGCGGAAGCGCGGCAGATCGGTGAGCTCCTGCTGGATCGAAATCTGGAAGTGGTGTCCGGGCGAAGCTTCGTGCAGCGACAATGTTTCGAGGCCGAAGCGTGGCTGCGCCTTCAGGTTGTGCGTGTTGATGTAGAAGATTCCGCGGCGCTTGCCGTCGGCCGATGGCCCCTGGTACGAAGCGCCCGCGGCCGAAGCCGCGCGAAACGGCTCGACGGCGCGGATTTCGTAGTCCGCTTTCGGAAAATCGGCGAACAGCTTCGGCAGCAGCGAATCGATGCGTCGCTTGACGCCGCGATACGCCTCCAGCAACTCGTCCTCGCTGTTGAAGTAGAACTGCGGATCCTCTTCGAGGTGCTTGAAGAACGCGTCGAGATCGCCCTTGAACCCCACCTGCTCCTTCACGCCCAGCATCTCGGCGCGAATGCGTGCCACCTCCGCGAGGCCGAGTTGATGAATCTCCTCGGGCGCCAGGTCCATGGTGGTCGCCTGGCGGATGCGCCAGCGGTACCAGGCCGGGCCGTCGGGCAGGTCTGCCCAGCCCACCGAGGTGCGCGCCGCGGGTAGATAGTCTCGTTCGATGAAATCAGCGAGGCGCGCGTACGCCGGCAGCACTTCCTGGCTGAGCGCGACTGTGTAGGCCTGGGTGATGCGCTGGCGATCCGCGGCGGAAAACATCTTCGGCATCGCATCGATCGGTGCCCAGAAGATGCTGTCGTTGAGACGTGCGGTGATCAGCTCACGCAATTGCGGCACCACCTTGGCCATGGCCACGCGCGGCACCGTGATGCCCTTCGCCATGCCCGTACGCATCAGTGCGATGGCGCCATCGGCCCAACGCGGGAACTCGCGCACTCGTTTCAGGAAACGGTCGTAGTCCTTCACGGTGGCGAAAGGCTGCGGACCGGTGCCCGAGCCGAAAACCGCGAGGTCCATGGGAAGGCCGGCCATCTGGTTGAGTGGCAGGTACTCTTCGTGGAATTTCTGGCCCGCCAGTGCCTGCTCGCGCTCCCCGACGAAGATGTCGAAGGTGATGCGAGCCGAAGGCGTGAGCGCGGCGGCATCGAGGAGTCGCGCGCGATCGAGAAATGCCTGCTCGATCCCCAGGGATTTCTCGCGAAAGCCGGGGCTGGTGGAGTCATCGAGCCGGTCGTCGTAGCGCGGATCGCCGATCGAGGTCGCGTTCATCGGTGACAGTTCGAGCTGTCGCTCGAAATATTCCTCGACCAGCGCGTTCAACGCCGAATCAGGCGACCGGTGTTGCGCAGGCACGGCGCAGGCGCTGAGCAAGGTGGCCGCAACCAGCACGACGGAATTTTTCATAAACCGCGTTTTCATGCGGCGATGGTAGCAGCGATCCATCGGAAGCCAGGCCGCGCGCTGTCGGCGACGGCCGGCGAATTAATTCAGCCGACATTGGTCCTAGGTCCATCGCGCCCAAAGCCTTAATCTACGAGCCGCATGCCCCCCACCATCATCATCGCCGACGACCATCCGCTGTTTCGCGAGGCGCTGAAGCTCGCCATCTCGCAGGCTCTGACCGGCGCGCAGACCTTCGAGGCGGATACCGTCGACTCGCTGCTGGCGGCTCTGCACGCCCACCCGGAAATCGACCTGCTGCTGCTCGACCTCGGCATGCCCGGCGCGCACGGATTTTCGGCGCTGGTGCAGGCACGCGCTCACTACCCGGCGGTCCCGGTGGTGGTGATCTCGGGGCGTGAAGACCAGGACATCGCCCAACGCACGCTGGTGCATGGCGCGGCGGCCTTCATCGCGAAATCGGCATCGGTGCCGACGATCATCGACGCATTGCAAACCATCCTGCGCGGCGGCATCTGGAATCCTCCGGAGACTCGCCTGGCCGCGTCGCGCGCCAACTCGATCAATCCCGACGAAGCCGATGCAGCGCGACGCGTTGCCAGCCTGACACCGCAGCAGTTCCGCGTGATGTCCATGTTGTGTTCGGGCCAGTCCAACAAGCGCATCGCGCTGCAGCTCGACGTTTCCGAGGCCACCGTGAAGGCGCATATGACCGCCATCCTCGAGAAGATGGGCGCCGAAAATCGCACGCAGGCAGTGCTCATCGCGCAGCGGCTGGCCTTGCATCAGTTCGCGCCGCCGGCTCCCGAAGACGAAGGCTGACCGGAGCGCGCGACGCGATCGACGAGCGCCGCCATCAGCGCGCGCAATGCCGCCGGCCGCACCGGCTTGCGCAATACCGGGAAACCAAGCTCTCCGGCCTGCGCCACGAGCTTTTCGGTGGCGTCGGCGGTCAGCAGCGCGCCGGCGCGCGATTGCGTTCGCGGCGCCTCGCGCACCAGCCGCGCTAACAACTCGAGGCCGGCGGGCCGGTTCTGCAGATGGAAGTCGGCGAGCACCACGTCGATGGGCTGCGACGCGGCGATCGCCAGCGCCTCTTCCGGGGTCGCGGCGACCAGCACGCTGAAATTCCAGTCGGTGAGCAGTCCGTTCAGTCCGGCCAGCGTCGCCGCATCATCGTCGACGCACAACACCCGGGTGCGGGGCGTGCCCCCGGCGGACAGAACCAGCGAGGGCACGGCGTCGACGGGCGCGGCCCTGGCGCCGCCTGCGGCGCGTGGCACCAGGATGCCGAATGAACTGCCACGGGCGGGTTCCGACCGCAGTGTGAGCGTCGTGGCGAGAATCACCGCGATGCGCTCGCAGATCGACAGGCCGAGGCCCAACCCTTTTTCGCCCCACGGCGAGGGTTGGTCGAGGCGCCGGAACTCTTCGAAGATCGCGCCGCGGTTCTCCGGCGAGATGCCGGGCCCGGTGTCTATGACCTGCAGTTCGATCAGCATTCCGGACGCGCGCCGGCGTGCGCCCATCAACACACTGCCCGACTCCGTGTAGCGCAGCGCGTTGCCGATGAAATTCTGCAGAACCCGGCGCAACAAGCGGTGATCGGAGCGCACGCGCATGCGCGTGTTGGCGATGGCCAGCGTGATGCCGCGCTGTGCCGCCACCGGTGCAAACTGTTCCTGCAGGGACTGCAGCAGCTCCATGACATCGAACTCGGTGATCTCCGCTCGCACACCGCCGGCATCGAGGCGCGAGATGTCGAGCAGGTCTTCGAGCAGTTCGCCGGCCGCCGCCAGCGAGTTGTCGACGCGCTCCGCCAACCCGCGCAGATCGCTGTTCTCACCCGTACGGCTGCGCAGCGCCGCGTTGAACAGCCGCGCGGCGCCGAGCGGCTGCAGAAGATCGTGACTGGCGGCCATGACGAAGCGCGTCTTCGATTCATTCGCCTGCTCGGCTTGCGACACGGCAGCCGCGAGCTGCCGCGTGCGTTCTTCGACGCGCAGCTCGAGCGTCTCGTTGATCTCGCGCAGGCTTTCTTCGGAGCGCTTGTGGCTGGTGACATCGCTGAAGACGGTGACGAAACCACCGTCCGGCAACGGCTGACCACGCAACTCGATGACGCGACCGTCGGATCGGCGCCGCTCAGAGGTATGCGCGGAGCCCGCGCGCATGAAGGCCACGCGTTTGCGGGCGTGCGCGGCGGGGTCGCCCGAACCGCACCAGCCGCGTTCCGCGTTGTAGAAAATGAGCTCTTCGACCGGCTTGCCGGCGAACACGAACCCCGGCGGGTACTCGAACAGGTCCAGGTAGCGCTGGTTCCAGGCCACCAGGCGCATCTCCTCGCTCACCACGCAGACGCCCTGCGGCAGGTTGTCCATCATGGTTTCGAGCAGTTCGCGGTTGAAGCGCAGCTTGCGCGAGGCTTCGTCGAACAGCGTGACCATCTCGGCGAGCTCGATGCCCACGCCACGCAACGCGCTGGTCAGGACCAGACGCGCCGAGGACGCGCCGAGCGCGCCGGACAGGTCCCGTTCCAGCGACTGCAGCAGCGCGAGATCGGCACGCTCGGCGGCGAATACCTGCCGATGCAGTTCGCGCGAGCGCCGCTCCAGCAGGCGCCGGGCTGCCGGCTCGCCTAACAATCTCTCCGCCAGCAACAACAGGTCGCCGACGGTCGCGCCACCCGGCAACAACTGTCCGCCGCGCACCCCGGAAGAGCCATCGAGCAGGCGCGTGCCCGCAACTCGCAGGCGCTCGCCAATCGCCGGCCGATAGCGCAGCGACAACGCCACCATCACTGCGACGTTGGCGGCCAGCGACCACACCACGCCATGCGACAGCGCGTCAGGCATGGCGAGAGCGAACAATTCTCGGGGTGCCAGCCACGCGAGTCCGAAGGGTCCGTCGACCAGCCATGCGGGCGACGGGCCGCTGTCCGACACCACGGCAGGCAGCAGCAGCGTGTAGAGCCAGATCACGAAGCCGGTGGCGAGGCCGCCGGTGACGCCGGCGCGGCTGGCGCGAGGCCAGTAGACGGCGGCGATCAGCGCGGGTGCGAACTGCGCCACCGCGGCCAGCGCCAGCATGCCGACAGAAGCGAGACTGGGCGCATTCGGCGCAAGGTGGAAGAATCCATAGGCGCCTAACAACACTCCAATGATGGCGATCCGCCGGACCCAAAGGATCAAGGAAGGCGAAGCCATGCCGGTGCCGGCGCGCGTGCCGCGCCAGCGCCACAGTATCGGCAGCACCAGGTCGTTGCTGATCATGGTGGAGAGCGCGACGCTCGCGACGATCACCATGCCGGTGGCCGCGGAGAAGCCGCCGAGATAGGCGAGCAGTGCCAGCCATTCCTGGCCGGCCGACAACGGCAGCCACAAGACGAGCGCGTCAGTGCTCGGCGCGCTTCGCCCCGCCGCATCGAGTGGCAGCGAGGCGGCAACGATGGGGATCACCACGATGCTGAGCAGCACCAGGTAGCCGCCGAACCACCAGCGCGCGCGCCGCACGTCGGTGACGTCGGCACATTCGACCACGCCGATGTGAAACTGCCGCGGCAGGCAGAAGAACGCGAACATCGACGTAACCGCCTGAGTGAAGAACACCGACGGTTGTTTGAGATCCGCCGGCAGTTGCCGCAGCGTGGCGAGCAGCGGCTTGGGACTGTCGAGCATCGTCAGCGCGAATACGCCGACGAGAAGCAGCGCGACCAGCTTGAACAGGGATTCGGCCGCGATCGCCAGCACCATGCCCGGATGATGTTCGGTGGCATCGATGCCGCGCGTTCCGAACAGGATCGAAAAGAGCGCCAGCATGAGCGCGATCAGCAACGTGGTGTCGGAATACCAGTGCGGCGCCACACCGGGAGTGGCGCCGGTCAACACGTCGACGCTCATCGAGATCGCGGTGAGCTGCAGCGCGATGTACGGAATGATGGCGGTGAGCGCGATGACGGTGACCAGCACCGCGATTCGTCGCGACCTGCCGAAACGCGCCGACAGCAGGTCGGAGATCGACGTGGCGTTCTGATGCTTGGCGAGGCGCACGAGACGCTCGAAGAACGGCAGGCCGAAAGCCAGCAGCACGAGCGGGCCGACATAGCCGGCGATGTATTGCAGGCCGTCCTGTTTCGCGGTGCCGACCGCGCCGTAGAAGGTCCAGGTCGAACCGTAGACGCCGAGCGCGAAACTGTAGATGACCGGACGGAAACGAACGTTGTCGGGATAGAGCTTGCTGCGGTCGCCCCACCACGCGAGCGCGAACAGGCCAGCCATGTAGACCAGCGACGTCAGCAGCAAGACCCAGCCTGAGATCGTCGGCGTCATTCGTGGCATCCTAGCGCGCGTCGGAAGGAGAATCCCCATGCTCGTCGGAACCAATGTTCGTCGCGTCGCCATCGTCGGCGGAATGCGCATCCCCTTCGCGCGCGGCCACGGCGCTTATGCGCGCGTGGGCAACCAGGACATGTACACCGCGGTGCTCCAGGCGCTGGTCGCGAAATTCCGCATCGCCGGCGAGCGGCTTGGTGACGTCACGGGTGGCGCCGTGCTCAAGCATTCCAAGGATTTCAACCTGGTCCGCGAGTGCGTGTTGTCTTCGGGCCTCGATCCACAGACGCCGGGGCTCGACCTGCAGCGTGCCTGTGGCACCGGGCTCGACGCCACGATTTCCGTCGCCATGAAAATCGCGATGGGCCAGATGGACTCCGGCATCGCCGGCGGCTTCGACACGGTCAGCGATCCTCCGGTCGTCTATTCGCGCGAATACCAGCAGCTGTTGCTGCGCGCGTTTCGCGGCCGCAGTGCCTGGCAGAAGATCAAGCCGTTCTTCGGATTGCGGCCACGGCATTTCAAACCCGTGATGCCCGGCGTGCTCGAACCGCGCACCGGCCTCTCGATGGGCGAACACTGCGAGCAGATGGCCAAGACGTGGAAGATCTCGCGCGCCGACCAGGATGCGCTCGCGAATCTCAGTCACGTGAACGCCGGCAAGGCGTGGGCGCGCGGGTTTTTCAGCGACCTCGTGCTGAGCGACTACCAGGGCCT
Source organism: Pseudomonadota bacterium (assembly GCA_039930985.1). Lineage (GTDB taxonomy): Bacteria > Pseudomonadota > Gammaproteobacteria > Steroidobacterales > Steroidobacteraceae > CADEED01. Next base: position 30,256 of record JBDTSV010000155.1, on the reverse strand, counting down.
GAAAATCGACAACAACGTGCGGGCCGACAGCACGGTCGAAAAGCTTTCCCAGCTCAAACCCGTGTTCGACCGGCGCAGCGGCCAAGGCACGCTCACCGCCGGCAACTCCACACCGCTCACCGACGGCGCTTCGGCCGTGTTGTTAGCCAGCGAAGAATGGGCGCGGGCGCGCAACCTGCCGGTGCTGGCGTATTTCAGTTTCAGCAAGCAATGGGCCGTGGACTATGTCGGCGGCAATGAGGGGCTGCTGATGGCGCCCGCATACGCCGTACCCGCCATGCTCCGGGACGCGAACCTGACGCTTGCGGATTTCGACTTCTATGAAATCCACGAGGCATTCGCCGCGCAGGTGTTGTGCACGCTCAAGGCGTGGGAATCACCCGAGTACTGCAAGGAACGGCTCGGGCTGGACCGGCCGGTCGGCAGCATCGACCGCACCAAGCTCAACGTAAACGGCTCGAGCGTTGCCATCGGTCATCCGTTCGCCGCCACCGGCACGCGCATCGTGGCGTCCCTGGCGAAGCAATTGGCCGAATCGTCCACCGCCAGGCGCGGCCTGATCTCCGTCTGCACCGCCGGTGGCATGGGCGTGGTGGCCATCCTCGAGAAAGCCTGAAGTTGTAATTGGTTTCAGATGAAACTAAATTGACCACCCGTTCGCGCGAGGTGGCCGATGAAGCGCTACGTTCACTTCCCCAAAGTTGAAGGCCAGGCCTCGCGCCAGGCACACGCCGACCTGCCGGCGGGAACCTATGAGCGCGAGATCAGCAAGGAAGGCTTCTTCGGCCCCGCCACGCACCTCTATCACCGCCATCCGCCCACCGGCTGGGTGAATTTCGAAGGTCCGTTGCGCCCGCACGCTTTCGATTGCACGAAGCTTGCGCACGACCAGGACTCGCCCTGGAACGCGACCGAACTGCTGCACAATGCCGCGGTGCGCGTGCGTTTCTGGAACCTGGGCGCGAACATGCCGCAGCTGGCGCGTAATGCCGACGGCGACGACCTCATGTTCGTGCACGCCGGGCACGGCGAATTCTTCTGCGACTACGGCCACCTGTCGTTCGAAGCCGGCGACTACATCCTCATTCCGCGCGGCACCATGTGGCGAGTGGAGTGCGTGCAGCCGCTACGCGCACTGCTGATGCAGGCCTCTAACAACTCCTACCGTCTGCCCGACAAGGGGCTGGTCGGGCCGCACGCCATCTTCGATGCCGCCATGCTCGATACGCCACGCATCGACGACGCCTTCAAGGATCAGCAAGGCGACACCGAGTGGCGCGTGGCAATCAAGCGTCACGGCGCGGTGTCCACGGTCACGTATCCGTTCAATCCGCTGGATGTGGTGGGCTGGCACGGCGATCTCTCCGTGGTCCGCATCAACATGCGCGACCTTCGTCCGCTCATGAGCCACCGCTATCACCTGCCGCCCTCGGCGCACACCACGTTTCTCTCGGATCGCTTCGTGGTGTGCAGTTTCGTGCCGCGGCCGTTCGAAACCGATCCGGGCGCGATGAAGGTGCCGTTCTTCCACAACAACGATGATTACGACGAGATGCTGTTCTATCACTCGGGAAATTTTTTCAGCCGCGACAACATTCATCCCGGAATGATCACCTTGCACCCCGGCGGCTTCACGCACGGCCCGCATCCCAAGGCGCTCAAGAACGTCTTCGAGCAGGCAAAGCCGGCCACCGACGAATATGCCGTGATGATCGACACGCGCGACGCGCTCGAAATCTCGCCGGCCGCGGCGGGCATCGAATGGCCGGGCTACGTCGACAGCTGGAAGAGCTCCAAATGAAAGTCGGCCGGATGGAGCGTGGCCAGTGAAACTCGCGACACTCAAGCGCGGTGGCCGCGACGGGCGCCTGGTGGTAGTTAGCCGGGACCTGGTCCGCTGCCAGCTCGTGCCGGGTATCGCGGCGACGCTACAGGCGGCGCTCGACGACTGGGCGACGGTCTGCCCCAGGCTCGCCGAACGCGCCGCGGCGCTCGATCGTGGTCCCGCGCACGTCGACGTCATGCCCTTCGATCCGGCGCAATGCGCGGCACCTTTGCCGCGCGCCTACCACTGGGTGGATGGCAGCGCCTACGTGAACCACGTCGAGCTGGTGCGCAAGGCGCGCGGCGCCGAGATGCCGGCTTCGTTCTGGACCGACCCGCTGGTCTACCAGGGCGGGTCCGATGACTTGTTAGGCGCGCGCGACGACGCGCCGTTCGGCGACTCCACCTGGGGCATCGACCTGGAGGCGGAAGTGGCCGTGGTCACCGACGACGTCCCCATGGCGACCACGGTCGCCGACGCCGGCGCGCACATCAAGCTCCTGATGCTCGCCAATGACTGGTCGCTGCGCGGCCTCATACCCGGTGAGCTCGCCAAGGGCTTCGGCTTCTACCAGTCCAAGCCCGCGACCGCATTTTCGCCGGTAGCGGTGACACCCGATGAGCTGGGCGATGCGTGGCGTGACAACAAGGTGCATCTGCCGCTGGTCAGCCGGATCAACGATCAGGAGTTCGGCCGCCCCGATGCCGGCACCGACATGACCTTCAGCTTTGCGCAGCTGATCGCGCATGTGACCCGAACGCGCCGGCTCGGCGCCGGCGCCATCATCGGCTCCGGCACGGTATCTAACTACGACCGCAGCCGCGGCGCGAGCTGCCTGGCCGAGAAGCGCACGCTCGAGCAGCTCGAACACGGGGCGCCACGCACGCCATTCCTGCAATTTGGCGACCGCGTATCGATCGAGATGTTGGACGCGCGCGGCCAGAGCATTTTTGGCGCGCTGAACAACCAGGTCGTCAAGCGGTAGCGACTTCGACCAGCGTCGGCTTCAGCACGCGGATCAGTTCCGCGGGCGCCAGCCCCACGAGAAAACCGCGCGCGCCGCCGTTGATGTAGATGAGCGGCAGATCGGCAATGGACTTCTGGCAATACACCGGCATGGCGCGCTTGAGGCCGAACGGAGAAGTGCCGCCCACCTGGTACCCGGAGTGCCGATCCGCGACTTCGGGCGCGCAGGGCGCGACGCTCTTGTGCGCGAGCTGGCGCGCAAGATTCCTGGCCGACACCTCGCGATCCCCGTGCATGAGGATGCACAGCGGGCGCTTCGCGTCGTTTTCGAAAATCAGCGTCTTCACCACAGCGTGTTCGTCGACCCCGAGATGTTCGGCCGACGCCTGCGTGCCGCCGCGCCGCTCCCAGGTATAGAGGTGCGCCGTGAAATTCACCTTGTGCTGGCGCAGCGCGCGGATCGCCATCGTGACGGGATAGTCAGTTGCCATTCCCGCGCGATTCTATTTCCCGCAATCGCAGGCCGGGCAACCCCGGTCAAAAATGAGCCGCCACTCGCCGGATTTTTCGCGGCGCCAGATCGATGTGTAGGTGCCGATGCGCTTCCCTTCGGCGTTGTTCACTGGACCCGTGCTCAGTGCCAGCCTGCCGCCCTGCTGCACTTCAATGAGTTCCGGCGCCCAGGAGAACGGCGCCTTGGCGGCGTCGAAGTATTTCTGCCAGCTCGCAAGGACTTCGCCTGGTCCGCGCAGCGGTGCGGCGGCCAGCCAGATGGCGTCGGGCGCGATCATTCGTGTAAAGGCTTTAGCGTCACGATCGGCCAGCGTTTTGGCGAATGCGATTTCGGTGGCTCGAACCTGTTCGGTGAGCTCTGCCAGCGACTCCCTTGCCATTGACGGAATTGCCACGACATTCAGCAATCCCAGGCACATGAGCACTCGAATTTTCATCGGAATCTCCTTACCTGCGCGCCGCGATAATACCTTCGGTAGAGGAGCGCCCCACCCCGCTGGTGGCACAATGCGTCACCGATCTCTACAGGTATCGCCCCTTGGGTGAGTTCACCACGCTCATGGCGCGCGACGGCCATGAATTCAACGCCTGGCTGGCGGCTCCGCGCGGGGCGGCGCGCGGCGCCGTGGTCATTGCGCAGGAGATCTTCGGCGTCAATCGCCACATCCGCGCCGTGGCGGACAGCTATGCGGCCGCCGGCTACGTCACCATCGCACCTTGTTTGTATGACCGCGTCCGCCGCGGCATCGAGCTCGGATACTCCGAGAACGAAGTGCAGGAAGGCCGCGGCTATCGTCTGCAGATCCCGCAGGAAAAGACCCTGCTCGACCTCACCGCTTCCATCAATGTGATCAGGCACGCCGGACGCGTGGCGGTGGTGGGCTATTGCTGGGGTGGCACGCTGGCCTATATCGCGGCCTGCGAACTGCCGATCGCCTGCGCTGTGGCTTACTACGGCGGGCAGATCAAGGACGCCCTCGCGAAGTCGCCACGGCGACCGGTGATGTATCACTTCGGCGAGAAGGATCCGTACATTCCGCCGTCCGCCATCGAGAAGATTCGCGTGGCCGATCCGGTCGGCGTGTTCCACCTCTATCCCGCGGATCACGGTTTCAATTGCGAAGAGCGCGGCAGCTACGACGCCGCGAGCGCGAAACTTGCGCGCGAGCGCACGCTCGCGTTCCTCGCCGAGAAAATGGCCGACACAAAGTTGGAGAGCAAATGATCAAGCTCCGGGACCCATCGCTCTGGAAAGAGCGCGGATTCATTGCCGGCGCCTGGGCGGCCGCGGATTCGGGCCAAACTACCGACATTCGCAACCCCGCCACGGGCGAGGTTTTGGGGGCCGTGCCTCACATGGGCGCGGCCGAGTCGCGCCGCGCCATCGAGGCCGCGCACGCCGCCATGCCCGCCTGGGCGAAGAAGACCGCGGCCGAGCGCGCCAGGATCATGCGCCGCTGGTTCGATCTCATGCTCGCGAATGTCGACGACCTCGCCGTCATCATGACTGCCGAGCAGGGCAAGCCGTTGGCGGAGTCGAAAGGTGAGATCGTCTACGCCGCCTCGTTCATCGAATGGTTCGCCGAGGAAGGCAAGCGTATCTACGGCGACATCATTCCCGCGCACCAGCCAGACAAACGCATCGTGGTGCTGCGCCAGCCCATCGGCGTGGTCACCGCCATCACGCCGTGGAATTTTCCGGCGGCGATGATCACGCGCAAGGCGGCGCCGGCGATCGCCGCCGGGTGCCCCATCGTCGTGAAGCCGGCGCCACAGACTCCGTTCTCCGCGCTGGCGATGGCCGAGCTCGCGCAGCGAGCCGGCATTCCCCCCGGCGTGTTCAACGTGGTCACCGGCGACGCGGTCGCCATCGGCGGCGAGTTCACCGGCAACGACAAGGTACGCAAGCTGTCGTTCACCGGTTCGACCCCGGTGGGCAAACTACTGATGGCGCAATGCGCCGGTACCGTGAAGAAGGTCGCGCTCGAGCTCGGCGGCAACGCGCCGTTCCTGGTGCTCGACGATGCCGACCTCGACGCGGCGGTCGAGGGCGCCATCCAGAGCAAGTACCGCAACACCGGCCAGACCTGCGTGTGCGCGAACCGGTTCATCGTGCAATCGAAGGTCTACGACGCATTCACCGGGAAACTCACGGAAGCCGTGAAGAAGCTGCGTGTGGGCGACGGCCTGAAAGGCGAGACCGACCAGGGCCCGCTCATCGACACCAAGGCGCTCGCGAAAGTGGAAACACACATTGCCGATGCGAAAGCCAAAGGCGCGGTGGTGACCACGGGCGGCCGGCGCCATGCACTTGGCGGCACGTTCTACGAACCCACGGTTCTCACCAACGTGAGCAGCGACATGATCCTGGCGCGCGAAGAGACCTTCGGCCCGGTCGCGCCGCTGTTCCGCGTCGAGACCGACGAAGAAGCCGTGAAGCTCGCTAACGACACCGAGTTCGGTCTCGCCGCCTATGTGTACACGCGCGACCTCGCACGCTCGTGGCGCGTCACCGAAGCTCTGGAGTACGGCATCGTCGGACTCAACACCGGACTCATCTCGACCGAAGTCGCGCCGTTCGGCGGCGTCAAGGAAAGTGGCACTGGGCGAGAGGGTTCCAAATATGGAATCCTGGAATTCACCGAGCTCAAGTACATCTGCGTGGGCGGCATCTGACAGCAGCGCGCGCATAGGCAGCACGCGGCAAGCCGCGTAGACTCCCGCGTCAGTGCTTGGAAAGTTTCACGAAATCAGTCTCCAGACGGCGGACATTGCCGGGTCGGTCGCCTTCTACGAAAGACTCGGATTCGGTCAGTGCGGCACCGCCGACACCTGGCAGCATCCCTACGGCGTCATGACCGACGGCCGGCTGTATGTCGGCCTGCATCAGTTCAAGTTTCCCTCGCCCACCATCACTTACGTGCATCCCGGCGTCGCCCAGCGCGCGCACGTCGTCGAGAAGCTGGGTGTGGACATAGCGTGGAAACGCGTCGGTGATGACGCATTCAACGAATTCGGCTTTCTGGATCCGTCCGGCCAGGCGGTGCGCGTTCAGGAAGCGCCCACGCATTTCGCCAGCGACCGTGAGCGCGGCGAGTCTTCGCTGTGCGGTGACTTCGCGGAGTTCAGCATGCCCGCCCCCGACTTCGAACCAATGCGCGCGTTCTGGGAGCCCCTTGGCTTCGTGGCGCTCGGTGAAACCGACGCGCCTTACCTGCGTATGTCGATGACCAGCGACCACATCGATCTCGCCGTTCACCGCGCGCGCATGCTCGATCAGCCCATGCTGGTATTTGCCGCTGCCGACATGGGCGAACGCATCGAGCGCCTGCGCACGCTCGACGTGGCGATGTCGGACGATTTGCCACGCGGTCTCGATCCGCGCTCGGCCGCGCTGCTGCGCGCGCCCGAGGGCACGGCGCTTCTCCTGATCAACGCCGTCGACTAATCGTCGCGTCTAGTTAGCCTGATGCCGGTCGGGACGCAGCGGATCGCGCCCGGCTGCGGGGACCATGCCACACCGACTCCGCCCCGCGCCGAACCGAGTGCGGCGCGAGTCACTACCGGCATGCGCGCTCTGCCGAATGAGACGATAATCGCCGTAATAACCGCTCACGCGGGCTCAGAATTCCGGGAGTCTCCTTCATGATGCGTTTCGCCTGCACGGCCACCGCCGCCCTGGTGGTTTTCTGTTGTACCGCCGCCCGAGCCGATGAAGGCATGTGGACCTTTCACGGCTTTCCGTTCGCCACGGCCAACGCCACCCTCAAGACCCATATCGACCAGGCATGGCTCTACCGGGTACGCCTGGCGACCGTGCGCCTGGCAAATTGCACGGCATCGTTCGTCTCGGACGAAGGCCTGATGCTCACCAATCACCATTGCGTCGAGTCCTGCCTCGCCGAGCTGTCGTCGAAAGAGAAGAGTCTGGTCGAGGAAGGCTTCCTCGCCAGGACGCACGACGAGGAGAAGCGCTGCCAGACACAGGTGGCGGACGTGCTCACCGGCATGGAGGACATCACCCCTAAAGTAAACGCGGCCATCGCCGGCAAGAACGAGACCTCGGCCAACGACGTACGCAAGGCCACGCTCACGCAGCTCGAGTCCGATTGCGAGAAGCAGGCGGCGCAGAAATGCCAGGCCGTCACGCTGTACCAGGGCGGGCAGTACTGGCTCTATAAATACAAGCGTTACACCGACGTCCGCATCGTGTTCGCACCCGAGGACAGCATCGCGGCGTTCGGCGGCGACCCTGACAACTTTCAGTTTCCACGCTGGTGCCTCGACATGGGCGTGCTGCGAGCCTACGAGAACGGCAAGCCGGCCAGGACGCCCGCCTTCCTCAAGTTCAACTTCGCGGGACCGTCCGTCGGCCAGCCGGTGTTCGTGTCGGGACTTCCCGGCGCAACCGAGCGCCTGCGGACGCTGGCGCAGCTCAAGCAGGAACGCGATCTCGAACTACCGCAGTGGCTGCTGCGCAATTCGGAGATCCGCGGCCGCCTCATCCAGTTCGGTCTGCAGGATCCGCAGAACCAGCGCATCACCGCTGACCTGCTCAACTACATCCAGAACTTCATCAAGGTGCGCCGCAAGATGGTCGACGCGCTGAACGACGACGTGCTGATTGCGCGCAAACGCGCCGAGCAGGCCACGCTGCAGAAGATGACTGCCAAGAACGCCGGGCTCAAGAAGAGCATCGGCGATCCATGGCACGAGATCGAGCTCGCGCTGACGACCGAGCGCGGCTTGTTCGAGGAACACACCTACATCGAGGAAGGAGCCGGCTTCCAGGGACGCCTCGCGGTCTTTGCCCGCACGCTGGTGCGCGGCGCGGCGGAACGCGACAAGCCGAACTCGCAGCGTTTCCGCGAGTTCACCGACACGGCACTGCCGCGCATCGAGCAGCAACTCGGCGCTCGGGTGCCGGTATACCCGGATCTCGAGCAGCTGCGGCTCAGCCAGAGCCTCGAGCGCATGCGTGAGTGGTTAGGCCCCGATCATCCGCTGGTGCGCAAGTTGCTCGCAACGGAATCCCCGGCCGCGCTCGCCATGCGGCTGGTGACCGGCACGAAGCTCGCCGATCCTGCCGTGCGCATGGAGTTGTGGAAAGGCGGCGCGGCCGCGGTAGCCGCGTCGACCGATCCGATGATCGTGCTGGCGCGCACCGTCGATCCCGACGCGCGCGCCGTGCGCAAAGCCTACGAAGACGGCGTCGAAGCGCCGGTGCGCTCGGCTACCGAACGCATCTCGCGGCTACGCTTTGCTGCATTCGGCACCAGCGTGTATCCGGACGCCACCTTCACGCTGCGGCTCAACTGGGGCACGGTCCAGGGCTGGAACGAGAACGGCAAACCCGTGGAGCCGTTCACTCGTCTGGCACGCATGTTCGAGCGCGCTACGGGCGCGGAGCCGTTCCGCGTCCCGGACAGCTGGCAGCAGGTCAAGGACAAGCTCGACATGCAAACGCCGTTCAACCTGACCACCAACAATGACATCGTCGGCGGAAATTCCGGCAGCGCGCTCATCAATGCCGAGGCACAGATCGTCGGCCTGCTGTTCGATGGCAACATCCACTCGATCTCGGGCGCGTACTGGTTCGACGTGGAGAAGAACCGCGCGGTCGCCGTGCACCCCGCCATCATTCGCGAGGCCCTGTCGAAGGTTTACTCCGCGGACGCGCTGCTGGCGGAGCTGACGCGTTAGTCGAGGGCGCGCGGCCGTTGGCCAGAAATCTACTCCCGCGCGGTGACAGCGAATTGCACGCGCATGCCGTCGATCACCTGCAGCGCGCCCATCATCACGCTGAACGGCTTGAGGCCGAGTTCCGATTGCTTGAGCGCGAACTCGCCGCTGGCCGTCAGTACTCCCGCTTCGTGGGTCACGGTCATGGGCACGCGCACGTTCCGCACCTGATCCTTGATCGAGATCTCGACGCCCACGTCATAGCCCTGCGCAGCCGCCACCACTTCCGTGGCGCGCAGGCGGATCTCGGGAAAACTCGCGCCATCGAGCAGCGGCGCCGACAACATGTTCCTGCGCGTGCCGTCGCGCGCGCTTTGCGGGACGGCGGCCGGAAAATCCGCGCCTGCCTGTTCGCGCAACGCGGGCTCGTCGATGGTGAGATCGGCCACCGGAATCGCGATGTCGAAGCGGGTCTGTTCGAGCTGGCCGCCGACGAACACCGTGCCCCTCAGATGGTGCGAGGCGATCACGTGGTTATGCCCCATGCGCGCCATCGTTCCGCCGCGATAGACGAATATCTGCAACAACGATTCTTCAGCCACCACCTGGAATTCCCGCGAACCCGGTATGGGCGCTCCGGGCTGCACGACCGGCGGCGGCGCCGGCGCCGGAATTTCCGTGGTGGGAGGACTTGTCTGACAGGAGGCAAGGCCCAATAACAAGGCGCTCGCGCTCCACCGGTTGGCCAGTCTCATGGAATCTCCGCTGCGGAACCGGAACAGTTGCCCGGCATACTTACACTATGTGTCCCGACTTCCTCGATCCGTTCCCGGCGGCTAGCCTGACAACATGACGTTCCGAAACACCAAACACTCCTGGGGATCGCTCGCCAAGGCGCTGCACTGGATCATAGTGCTGCTGATCATCAATCAGTGGGTCATCGCGGAACGCGCCGACGCGCTGCCCAATGGGCTCGCAAAGCTGCAGGCGCTGGGGTTGCACAAGTCTTTTGGCATGACCGTTCTTATGCTGGCGGTGATTCGCCTGGCGTGGCGATTCATGAATCCCACACCCGACCTGGCCGCCGAAACCAAACCCTGGGAACGCATGCTGGCCAGGCTGTCGCACTCTCTTCTCTACGCGCTGATTTTCGCCATGCCGCTCAGCGGCTGGCTGATGTCGTCGGCAAAAAACTTTCCGGTGAGCTGGTTCAAGTTGTTCCAGTTCCCTGACCTGGTCGCTCCGTCCGAGCAAACCTTCCACCAGATGCTCGACCTGCATCATCTGCTGTTCAAGATTCTGGTGGGCGTGGCGCTGCTGCACATCGCCGGCGCGATGAAACACCATTTCTACGACAAGAACGACGTCCTGAAGCGCATGTTGCCCTTCGGCGGCGCCAAGTGAGACCGCATGACTAACTACTTTGTTGTATTGACCGCGACCGCCGCCCTGTGCGCCGGCGCCTGTTCGGCGGCCGACACCCCTGCAGCGGCGAGGCCCAAGCCCGCCCCAACGTCGGCCGTCGCGGCCCAGCCCGCGGCGGCGGCGGCGCGTTACGTGCAAGCGCCCGCGGGCAGCACTCTGACCTTCACCTTCGTGCAGGAAGGCGCCGCCAACAACGGTTCGTTCAAACGTTTCACCACCGAGCTCACCTACGACGAGAAAGATCCCGCGACCGGCAGCCTCAAGGTGCAGGTGCAGATCGCCTCGGTGGACACCCAGGACAAGGAGCGCAACGAGATGATCAGCGGATCGGACCTGTTCGATGCGCAAAAATTTCCGACCGCGCAGTATGTCGCCAACTCATTCGCCAAGCGCGCGGACGGGACCCTTGAAGCCGTGGGCAAACTCACGCTGCGCGGAACCACGCACGATCTGCGCCTGCCGTTGAAGATTGTCGCCACCGCGGCCGGGGCCGAGCTTTCGGGCACTGCCACCATCAAGCGGCTCGACTACGGCGTCGGTCAGGGCGATTGGAAGTCCACCGAATCCGTGGGCGACGAAGTGAAGCTGCAATACCAAGTGGCGCTGGTCAAAGCGAAATAATCACGTGGCCGTCACGACTTCCATGCGGCGAGTCTGGATCGCCGTTACGTTGAGCGTCGCGCTGCTGTCGTTCCACCCTGCGTGGGTCGGCCGCATCAGCTGGTGGATGCCGGGCATCGCCTTCGGCTTGTTCGCGGTGTTCTTGCTCGAGCCATGGTTGCTCACCTGGGAGCTGCGCAAGCGCGGTGAGGCGCTGCAGATCAGCGACGAGGGTGTGCTGCGCCGCCTGGCGCGCGGCGACAGCGAGTTCGTCCGGTGGACCGAGCTGCGCGAGGTTTCCATCGTCATGACGCAGGGCGTGAATTTCTCGGAAGAATATTTCTACGTGCTCGCGGGCGCCGGCACAACCGGGGTTTTGGTCGGCCAGACGCTGGCGGCCAAGTACGATCTGCTGTCGCACCTGTCCAAACTACCCGGTTTCGATCACCGCACCATCGCCGCTGCCATGGGCTCGCCGGTCAACCAGCGGTTTTCGTTGTGGCGCGCCGCGCCGCTCGAGGGTGAAGCGGTGGCGCTGCCAAGCCAACTGCTGAACTGATCAGAACCTGCTGCCGTCTTTTCGCGTGTAAATTCCGGGTGCGTCCGCGGCATTCCAGCGAAGATCTGCTTCGGAATAGCGGGGTTCGTCCCTGGGATCGCGGCTGCTCATCTCCAGGTACACGGCCGGCTCATTGCTGCGGTTCACAACCTGGTGACCGTCAGTGGTCCCGAGAGGAAATCCCGCGCAAGTGCCAGCCTTGAGCACCTGCTCGCCGGCGTCGGTGCGCAGAACCACTTCACCGCTCAGCACGTAGATGAATTCCTCTTCGTGGGAGTGCCAGTGGCGCATCGACGATTCCTTGCCGGGCGGCAAGGTGGTGTGATTGATGCCGAGCATCGTGAGCCCGAGCTCCTTGCCAAGTGCGCGCTTGGCGCGCGGCGTGACGCGGGAACGATAAGGCTCGGGATATCCGCAGCTGGTGCGCGGCTCGAGAGTCAGCGGATCGAGGGCGGGTTTCTGCAAGCTCATATGATTTGATTCCATCGAAGCTGCGTGCAAGTGTAGCGCCATGCCGCAGATGTTTGACGATGTCGGAGAGATCGTGGAAGAGTCGCTGCGGCGCGTTGGCAAGCGCGTGGTGCTGGCGTTGCCGCTCGGCATCGGCAAGCCCAATCTGATCGCCAACGAATTCTTCCGGCGCGCGCGCGGCGACTCCTCGCTCGACCTCACCATCTTCACGGCGTTGAGCCTGCGCAAACCCACCGGGCAGAGCGCGCTCGAGAAAGCCTTCATCGAGCCGCTGGCGGCGCGCGTCTTCGGAAACTATCCCGAGCTCGATTACCTGCAGGCGGTCCGCGCGGACACGGTGCCGCCAAACGTGCGCGTCATCGAGTTTTTCTTCGAGCCGGGCTCGCTGCTGAATTCCGCCCACGCGCAATCGCACTACCTGTCGACGAACTACACGCATGTCGCACGTGAACTGCTGGCGCGCGGCGTCAACGTGATCGCGCACGTGGTGGCCAAACGCGTGGTGGCCGGCGTCACCGAGATCAGCCTCGGCAGCAACCCCGACGTGACGATCGATCTGCTGCCGGCGCTGGCGCCGCTGCGTGCCGCGGGCCAGACGGTGATCCTGGTCGGCCAGGTGCACCGCGAAATGCCCTTCATGCTGGGCGCGGCGTCGTTGGGCGCGGACGCGTTCGACCTGCTGCTCGATCATTCGCGCTACGACTACGATCTGTTCGCCCCACCGAATCCCTCGCTGTCGGCGGTCGACCACGCCATCGGGCTGCACGCCAGCAGTCTGGTACGCGACGGTGGCACGCTGCAGATCGGCATCGGCGAGCTCGGCGATTCCATCGTCTATTCGCTGTTGCTGCGCCACCAGCAGAACCAGGCGTGGCGGCAGGCGTTGACCGACGCCCGTACCGAACGCAGCGCGGCGCTCATCGACAGCATCGGCGGCCGCACGCCGTTCGCGGCCGGCCTGTTCGGCGCCACTGAGATGTTCGTCGATCAGATGCTCGACCTATATCGCGCCGGAATCCTGCGGCGCCGCGTCTACGACTATCTACCTCTGCAGCGCGCGCTGGCCGCGAATGGATCGGGCAGTCGAGTCGACGAGGCTCTGCTCGAGGCATTGCTTGCCGCCGGTGCGGGACCGGTGCTCGATGAGCACGAGGTGGCCGCGCTCAAGGCCGCCGGCGTGCTGCGCGCCGAGACCAGATTCCACGCTGGCCACATCGTCTCGCCCGACGGCGTGAGCATCGAGGCGAATCTCGGCAGCGCGAAAGTGCGCGCCACGCTCGCACGCGAATGTCTCGGCCTGCACTTGCAGGGCGGCACGGTCATGCACGCCGGATTCCTGCTGGGCCCGCGAGCTTTCTACGCCGCGTTGCGCGAGCTGCCCGAGTCCGAGCGCCGCCTGTTCGACATGCGCGGCGTCGGTTACATCAACCAGCTGTACGGCGCCGACATTGCGCTGCGCGAGGCGCAACGTTGCCACGCGCGTTTCGTGAACACCACGATGATGCTGACCACGCTCGGCGCCGCCGTTTCGGACGGGCTCGACGACGGCCGCGTGGTTTCGGGCGTGGGCGGCCAGTACAACTTCGTGGCGATGGCGCACGCACTGCCTGGCGCGCGCTCGGTGCTGTGCGCCCGCGCGACGCGCCGCAAGGATGGCGCCGTGAACTCCAACATCGTCACGAGTTACGGCCACACCACCATTCCGCGGCACCTGCGCGACGTCGCCATCACCGAATACGGCATCGCCGACCTGCGCGGCCGCACCGACGCCGAGTGCGTCGCCGCGATGCTGAACATCGCCGATTCGCGCTTTCAGGAGGGTCTGCTGGCTGCGGCCAGGCGGGCTAACAAGATTGATGCCGGCTACCGCATCCCGGAAGAGTTTCGCGGCAATACTCCCGAACGCATCGCGGCCGGATTCGCTGCCCAGCGCCGCGCGGGCCTCTTTTCCGAATACCCTTTCGGCACCGATCTCACCCGCGAGGAAATCGATCTCGCGCGCGCCTTGCGCTGGCTCAAGGAGAACACCGGCGGCACGCGGGCGCGCCTGCGCACGATCGTCCGCGCGTTGTTCAGCCAGCCGGGAAAGGCGGAGCGCGCCGGGCTCACCCGGATGCATCTCGACTCACCGCAGGATTTTTCCGCACGCCTCAACGCGAAACTGGTGACGCTGGCATTGCGCGCAACCGCCGAAGCGCGGCCGCCGCCTACTTCGCAAACAAACGCGACGGATCCCTGAACGCCTTGAATTCGAGCGCGTTGCCGGAAGGATCGTAGAGAAACATCGTCGCCTGCTCGCCCACCTGGCCTGCGAAGCGGATGCCGGGCTCGATCTCGAAGCGTGTGCCCAGCGACTTCAGCCTGTCCGTCAACCGCTGCCATGCATCCCACTCGAGAACCACGCCGAAGTGCGGCACGGGCACATCGTGTCCGTCGACTTCATTGTGATGCACATGCTTTTTCCTGGTGGGATCGAGATGCGCGACCAGCTGGTGACCGAAGAAATCGAAGTCCACCCATTCGCTGCTGCTGCGGCCTTCGGGACAACCAAACAGCTGGCTGTAGAAGGCGCGCGCCGCGGCCAGATCGTGAACCGGAATCGCGAGATGAAAGGGTTGGGTCATTTATCGCCTTCGCCACCATTCGTCGCGCGCTCGCACGCCGAGGTCGGGCTGATCGGAAAAGAAACCAGTGATTCCGGCGTCGAGCAACGCGTCGATTTCCGCGGTCAGGTTGCCGGGCGCGGCCGCGTCGCCGTTGGCTTTCAATGCCGCCGGCAGAAATTCATTCTCCGCGCGTAATGTCCAGACGTGAATTCCAAGGCCCGCCGCGCGTGCGCGCCGCGCCAGTCCCGTGTCTTTCGGGCCGCCTGGCGTGAATTCCACGACCATCCATTTGTGCGGTCCGATGGCATCGGCATAGGTCGCGATCTCCGCGAGTCCGCTGTCGCCCATGAGATCGGCATAACTTCTATGGTCGCCGGCCAGCGTGAAATCGAAAGGCTGACCGCTGGGTGCCACCAGCTGCACCAGCGGCAGGTCGGTGCGCCGCCTCAGCGCCTTGAGATTCGCGACCTCGAAGGACTGCAGGCAGATCGGGTCGGCACGTTTGCCGTAGCCATGACGCGTCAGCGACTCGAGCATGCGTTCATCGAAGTGCAGCCCGATGCTCGCAAAGTAGCTCGGATGCTTGGTTTCGGGATACACGCCGATGCGCGGCGGCGCGGGCAATCCGGCGGCGCGGGCATTTTCGGCGCGTTGACCGTCCGCGGCCGCGACGAGGTCCAGAACTTCGTCGAAAGTCGGGATTGAAAACGCGCCGTCGTAGCGCGTGTTGGACTTGCGCAGATCGGGCAACCGCTCGCGGGCGCGCAGGGTCTGGAGCTCCGCCAGCGTGAAGTCTTCGGTGAACCAGCCGGTCATGGATTCGCCATCGATGATTTTTGTCGCTTTGCGCGCCGCGAACTCGGGATGCGCCGCGACATCGGTGGTACCGCCGATCTCATTCTCGTGACGGGCCAGCAACGCGCCGTCCTTGCTGATGACGAGATCGGGTTCGACGTAGTCCGCACCCTGATGAATCGCAATGAAGTAGCCGGCAAGTGTGTGCTCGGGCACATACCCGCTGGCACCTCGATGCGCTATGACAAATGGACGCGAATCGGCTGCCTGCGAGCTTTCCATCATGAGAACTGTGCCCAAGATTCCGTATATGACGTAACGCCAGAATGACCCGCGATGCGGAGCTTCAGTTGCTTGGGCCTGCATCGTCTTGTTCTTGTCACCGGGTTCTTCCACCAGGGGAATGGCGCCCATGAAAACCATCATTCGCAGCGGGCCTAAGCTTAACTTTCGCGGCGCGGCATGTCTCGCACTGGGACTCGCGATCGCCGGTTGCGCGAGCGATCGGCGGCCGGTCGTGGTGGGTCAGCCGATGGTCGTTCCGACGGTGAACGATTATTGCGCCAATGCGCAGAAGGAAATCGCCAGTGCGCGGGTTCCGGCCCGCAACGTGATGATGACCGACTACCAGGCGTTCTCGCGCGCCACGCCTTCGGTGAAGCCGCTCGAAACCCTGCAGTTCGTCGGGTACTCCGACCCGCAGCGGACCAAGGCGCGCATGATTTCCTGCAAGCTGCATAGCGCCGAGCGCATCCGTGCCGAATACGGCGCTACCGCCGCCGGCGAATCGACGACCTGCGCCCGCCTCAATCGCCGCACGCTCGATGCCGTCATGCTGACGCTCAGCGATCGCCAGAAAAAGAAGATGCCGTTCAAGGGCACCATCGGCGTGTTGCTCGACCCGGATGAGCAGGCGGCCAGCGAATCGCAGTGGCTGGAAACTTTCACCATGGTGCAGACGGATGGCGGCGGCACGCTGCGCATCCGTGCCAAGAGCCTGCGCGGCGACGGCAACATGCGCGTGAGCTCGAAGGCGAACGCCAACAGCGGCCGCCAGTATTGCCACCTGATCGCGCCCGACTACCTCAAGCGCATCCTGACCGGCGAAGTGCAGTTGCCGAAGGCCGCGTTCCCGGAAAGTGGCCGGACCGCGAGCCGGTAGCCCGGTTTCCTGCTGGTAAACTCGGGCGCGTGTCCACCACCGCGCCCGATTCCCGCGCCCCCTATTCCCGTAGCGAAGAACTCGCGCACACGCTGACCGCGGGCGCCGGGATAGTTGCCTGCGCGATTGCGATTCCGTGGCTGGCCTGGGCCGCCGCGGGCGACCCACTGCGCCTTGCCGGCGCCATGGTCTTCGGCGTGACGGCGCTGGCGATGTTCGCGACCTCGGTGATCTATCACTGGGAACGCACCCCCGAGCGCAAGCAGCGCCTGCGCAAGCTCGACCACTCGGCGATCTATCTACTCATCGCCGGCACCTACACGCCGTTCACGCTGGTGGCCATGCAGGGCGCCTGGGGCTGGTCGCTGTTCGGCGTAGTCTGGACGCTGGCGGTGCTCGGCGTCGTGGCGAAGACCACCGTGGGCTTTCGCTATCCACGGCTGTCGACGGCGCTCTACCTCGGTATGGGATGGCTCATCGTCGTCGCCATCAAACCGCTGCGCGAAAGTCTCAACGCCACGGAGATCGCGTGGATCGCCGCAGGCGGCCTGCTGTACACCGGCGGCGTGCCGTTCTACGTCTGGAAATCGAAGCGCTACACCCACGCGGTGTGGCACCTGTTCGTGCTGGGCGGCGTGGCCTGCCATTTCGCCGCGGTGCTCAGCTTGGTCAGCAGCCGCGGCTGATCGCTATTTCTTGCGCCGTAGCGGCGCTCGCTTCTTTGGCGCTTTCTTCCCGGGGGCCAGGCGCTTCTTCGGCGAGACTTTCTTCTTCGCCGCCACGGATTTTCGCTTCGCGGCCGCCGTCTTTGTCGCTGTCTTCTTCGACGCCTTCTTCGGCACCGGCTTCCTCTTCGTTGTCGGTGCCTTGCGCGGCTCAACGCCACGCAGCTGATCGATGATCGCGGGATTCTCCAGCGTCGACAGGTCTTGCGTGATGTCCTCATTGTGCGCGATGGAGCGCAGCAGTCGGCGCAGGATCTTGCCCGAGCGGGTCTTCGGCAGGTTGTCGGTGAAACGGATGTCGTCGGGTCGCGCGATGGCGCCTAACTGCTCGGTCACCCAGTCACGCAGCGTCTTCGTGAAGGTTTCGATCTTGTCACCGGTGGGACGGTCGCCGCGCAGCACGACATAGGCGAATACGGATTCGCCCTTGATATCGTGCTGTCTGCCGACGACCGCCGCCTCGGCGACTTTCGGATGCGCCACCAGCGCGGATTCTATTTCCATGGTGCCGAGGCGGTGGCCGGCGACGTTCAGCACGTCGTCGATGCGGCCCATGATCCAGAAGTAGCCGTCCTTGTCGCGATGCGCCGAATCGCCGGCGACGTAGAAGCGGTTTTGAAACGTTTCCCAATAGGTCTTGAGGTAGCGATCGTTGTCGCCCCAGATCGTGCGCAACATCGACGGCCAGGGTTTTCTGATCACGAGGTAGCCGCCGGCGGCGGCGCCCTGCACCTCGTCGCCGCGCGCATCGACGATGGCCGCGTCGATGCCGGGCAGTGGCTGCGTGCATGAGCCAGGCTTGGTAGCGGTGATGCCCGGCAGCGGCGATATCATGATGGCGCCGGTTTCGGTCTGCCACCACGTGTCGACGATGGGGCAGCGCATGCGCCCGACGTGTTCGTGGTACCACATCCAGGCTTCGGGATTGATGGGCTCGCCGACCGAACCTAACAACCGCAGCTTGGTGAGGTCGTACCGGGCGGGGATGTCCTCGCCGAGCTTCATGAGCGCGCGAATGGCGGTGGGCGCCGTATAGAAGATGGTGACGCCGAGCGATTCGCAGATCTGCCAGAAGCGCCCGGCGTGCGGAAAGGTGGGCGCGCCTTCATAGATGACGATGGTGGCGCCGGCCGCGAGTGGGCCATAGGCGACATAGCTGTGACCGGTGACCCAGCCGATGTCCGCGGTGCACCAGAACACGTCATCGCCGTTCAGGTCGAACACCCACTTGCTGGTCAGCTTGGCGCCAAGTAGATAGCCGGCGCTCGAATGCTGGATGCCCTTGGGTTTGCCGGTGGAACCCGAGGTGTACAACAGGAACAGCGGATGCTCGGCGTTGACCCAGACCGGATCGCAGACCGGCGTGAGACCTTCGATGGCGTCGTGCCACCAGATGTCGCGCCCGGCACGCATGTCCACGTCCTGTCCGGTGCGCTTGAGAACGATGACCTTGCGGATGCTCTTGCAGCCGCCAGCCAGCGCCTTGTCGGCTGCTTCCTTGAGTTCGACCGGCTTGCCGCCACGCCAGCCACCGTCAGCGGTGATGAGAACGACCGCGCCGGCATCATCGATGCGGTCCTTGAGCGACAGCGCGGAGAAGCCACCGAACACGACCGAATGAATTGCACCGATGCGTGCGCACGCCTGCATGGCGACGATGGCTTCGGGGACCATCGGCATGTAGATGACGACGCGATCGCCGGGATTCACGCCCTGCGCCAACAGGGCATTGGCGAACCGGCACACGTCGGCGTGCAATTCGCGATATGACACATGGCGCACGTCGCCGGGTTCGCCGACGAACGTGACCGCCGTCTTGTGGCCCCGCTCCTCGAGATGCACGTCGAGGCAGTTGTAGGAGACGTTCAGTTCACCGTCGGTGAACCAGCGATAGTTGGGAGCCTGCGACGCGTCGAGAGTGACGCTGAAAGGCTTGTGCCAGCGCAGTTCGGTCTGCGCCTGGCGCGCCCAGAATCCGTTGTGGTCGGCGGCGGCCTCGGCTCGCAGGGCCTGCACATCGGCGGGCTTGAGGCGGGCCTTGGCGGTGAATTCGGCGGAAGGGGTAAAGCGTCGTTCTTCGATGAGAACGGATTTGATGTTTTGGCTGCTCATGTTTTGGGCTGCTCGGGGACGCGAAGGATACCGTATGAATTGTTCGGCCCTGTAAACCGAAACACCCTCTGGGCAGTCTTAAGCTGTGCCGCCCTACTTTTCGGGAGAAGACCCATGCGTTCCAGGTACTGGTTGTTATTGCTCGCCCTCGGCCCCGCGACCGCGCTCGCCTGGGGAGATGGCTGCGAATTCCGCGAGGATCGCGGCGGTGGTGTCGATGCCAAAGGCGTCGAGAAGGTCGTCATCCGCGCCGGCGCCGGCGATATGAAGGTCGTCGGGCGCAGCAATGCGGTGCGAATCGAGGCGCGCGGCGTAGCCTGCGCCGCCAAACAGGAATTGCTGGACGCAACCAGGATCAGCGTGCGGCGTGAAGGCAACGTGGTCTATGTCGAAACCGTGCTTCCGCAGAACGGCGACGGCTGGTCGTTCGTCAAAAATGAATATGCGTACATCGACATCGGCATCGCCTTGCCAGCCACCATTCCCGTGGATGCGACCGACTCCAGCGGCGATGCGACTTTCGAGGATCTGCAGGCGCTCGTGCTGCAGGACAGTTCGGGCGACCTGGAGCTCGAACGCATTGCCGGCCTCGCCGACGTGGGCGACAGCTCGGGCGACCTCAACATCAATGGCGCCGGCAGCGTGCGGGTACGGGACAGCTCGGGTGACATCGAAATCGAAGACGTGCGCACCGACGTCGAAGTAATTCTCGACAGCTCGGGTGACATCCACATCGAGAAGGTTGGCGGCAACGTCAAGGTCGCACAGGACAGTTCAGGCGGCATCCGCATCGAGGACGTCAAGGGCAGCGTTGTCGTCGAGTCGGACAGCTCCGGCGACATCTACGCGGGGCGCGTCAGCGGCGACTTCACGGTCAACGAGGACAGCTCCGGCTCGATCGAACACGAATCGATCGGCGGCCAGATCACCGTTCCAACCAACAAACGCGACTCGGAGTAAGCGGACCGCTCAGGCTGCCGCGGCAAGCGGCAGCAATGCCAGGCGCTCGGCCTGCCGGCGCAGCATCGGTCCGAAGTTGTGACGGTCGAAAAAGGCGGTCAACGCCGCGACATCCGGGGCACGTCGCACCAGATCGGTCCGGGTCGTTTGCAGCGGCATGTCACAGGCGATCTCCGTGAGCCGGCGCGCGAAAAACGCCGCCTCCCGATGCTCGACGAGTCTTGCTGCGAGCTTGCCGGCGCCGCGCACTGGAATATCGGCAATGCGATCGAGGTTGTCGTAGATCTCCTCGAGCGACACGAATGTTTTCATGAGCGCGGCCGCGGTTTTCGCGCCGACGCCCGGAACGCCCTTGATGTTGTCGACGCTGTCGCCCATGAGAGCGAGAAAATCGGCGAAGCGTTCGGGCTGCACTCCGAAGCGGTCCTCGATTTCGTCGTAGCGATAGCGGACGTTGTCGGAGTAGTCCCAGTACACGTCGCCGGCACGAATCAGCTGCGCGTAGTCCTTGTCGCGCGTCACCAGCGTGGCGCGCAGCCCCTCATTCCGGCAACGCGTCATCAGTGTGCCGACGATGTCATCGGCTTCGTATTCAGCATGGCTGAACGCGGGAATTCCCACGTGCCGGCAGAACTCGCGACAACGTTCGAATTGCAACTTGAGGTCTTCGGGCGCCGGGTCGCGATTCGCCTTGTACGCCGGGTAAATCTGGTTGCGAAATGAAGTAGTGAGGCTCTGATCGAAAGCCACGGCCATGTAACGCGGCTGGGCGCGTTCGATGAGGTCGCCGAGAAAACGCGCAAACCCGAAAGTGGCGTGCGCGGGATTGCCGTCGCCGTCCACCATGTCGGGGGGCATCGAGTAGTAGGCGCGGAATACGTAGACCGACGCGTCAATGAGATAAATCACGCGCGGATAGTAAAGGGGCTCCGCGTTCGTGTGGGGACAGACTTGAGTCTGTCGGCGCGGTTCTAGGCGACCTGGCCGATACCGCCGCCCACCGCCACCACGCTCCCGGGCACTGCCAGCGGTCGCCGCTCGGCGCGCTGCAGGGCGGCATCCACCATGGTGGCAAACAATTCCGCCGTGTCGTGGAGGCTTTGGGTCGCGAGTCCCAGATCGCGGGGCCGCCTGACGATGTGCTGGCAGCTCGTCACCATCTGCCGATCGCGCGCTGCATCGATGACCGCGCCTTCCGCCAGCGCCCGTTGCGCCTTTTCCGGGACACCGCCACGCCGGCAAGCGTCGCTCCACAGCGGATAAAACAGACGTGGCATGCGCTCGAAGAACCACAGGTAGCCGACGAGGCCGACGGTGGCGCGCTCGACCAGCTGGTAATGCGCGTATGCCGCCAGAGCGATGGTTTGTGGCAGCGGAGTCAGCGACACGCTGTCCATGGAATTGAGCCCGAGGGCACGCAGGTCATCCAGAAACGAGCGTCCTTGCTCGAAGGCGAGGCCCGGCACGGCGAGCAGGTCCTGCCAGGACGACCAGTCTTCGGGCGGGACGACATCCGCCGCGACTTCCCGCAGGCGCGAATGGACATTGATGACGTGGTTGAACTCGAGAAGCAGCTGCCGATGGGTGCCGGCACCGATCTCCGTCGATCGAAAGCGTTCGAGGACTTTCGCGAGCAACGACGTACGCGTCAGCATGTCGAACTCGAGCGAAAATACGTCGGCGCTATTCATCCTGCCCCTGTTGATGCCGGCCTTTTTGGTCCGGTCACTATGTAGTGTCATGACTTCAGGGTTTCTCTCACTTCGCCCTGACATAAGTACAAACTATTTTCAATCAAGGACTTACTACAAACCCTGCCTACTTTTTCTATTGGCGATTGCGAGGCGGCGCAGGTGCCTGTAAACATTGAGCCCGGTCGGAAGGGGACACACCAGGATGTGCGTGCGCCGTGGCGCCGTGACGAAAAAGAATGAAAATTTGAGCGCTCGATATTTCCCAGCTCTGTGCGCGTTGCCGGTGCTTTGGCTTTTCGGCTGTTCGGGCGCCCTGGAGACCGAACCGCTGGTCGAGTTTTCCACTGAGCTCAACGTCCAGGGCATCAAGCCCCAGTCGCTGGTTCGCCAATTGCGGGCCGGCGTGTACGTGGTCGAGATCCGCGAACACGATATCGACCTGCGCGTTCGCATCGATTCCGGCAACCTGCACACCGAACTGGCCGACGCGTATCTTCGCCATGGACTGCATCGCACGGTAGTTAGTC
The DNA here is from genome assembly GCA_039930985.1 of Pseudomonadota bacterium. GTDB lineage: Bacteria > Pseudomonadota > Gammaproteobacteria > Steroidobacterales > Steroidobacteraceae > CADEED01. The sequence continues at coordinate 7,634 of JBDTSV010000155.1, read as the reverse complement.
TCGACCAGCCGGCGACGGTACGCGTAACGCTGTCGAGCATCGACCAGCGCACCTGGCGCGGCTCGGCAGCGCTGCGCATCCTGCGCTGGCCTCAAGGCCCGCCGAACGCGCCACTCGATGAACGTCTGCTCGGTTACATGGCGCTCGGCAAGGGCAACGAGCTGATCGCGAAAACCGATACGGCCTCATGGCGCGCGGCGATTCAACCGATGCGTCTGGCAGCGGCGCATTTCGAGGCGGCGAACGACCTGCAGGCACTGGCCGAGGCTGAATACCAGCGCGGCTACGTCGAATTCAACCTGCTCTACCAGTTCGAGGACGGACGCAGAACCGCGGCGTCCGCGCAGGCGCATTTTGAGGCGGCCGGCGACGAGACCGGCGCGGCGCGCGCCGCCGTACTGCGGGCTCTCCATGAATTCAACATCGCCTCGGGAATGGGCCCGGAGGTTCCGCGCGCCGAACAACGCTCACTGCTCGATACCGCTGTAGCGCGCGTAAAACGGGCGCAAACCTACTTCGAAGCGCATGACATGCACACCGACGCGATGAATGCGCTCAACGTGAGTTGCATCCGCGACACGGTGCTCGGCGACGACGAACCGACCGCAGAGGTATATCGAGTGATCCGCGCGCGCGCCATCGCTCGCGGCGACAAGATGTTCGAAGTTCGCGCCACGCAGAATCTCGCCTCCATCGCGGCGCGCCAGGGCAACGTCGCTCAGTCGGTGGCCATGTTCGAGTCCGTGTTGCCGCTCGTCGAGCGCGATCGCAATCCGGACCTGTACGCAACGCTCATCAGCAATCTGGGCTATGGACTCATCGCGCTCGGTGAATTCGACCGCGCGCTGCTGCTGCACACTGAAGCGCTGGGATTGTTTTCGGCCCGCGGCGATGACAGCCAGACGGCGCGCGAGCTCGCGGCGCTGGCGTCGATCCAATTCCGCAGCGGCAATGTCGAGCGCGCACTGGCCACCATCGAAAGCGCGTTCCCGCTGTATGAACGCGTGCGCGACCAGGCCGGACATGTCTCGGCGCTGCGCCTCGCGGGAAACGCCGCCGCCGAGCTTGGGACACACGATATCGCGCTCGAGTACCTGCGCCGCTCGGAACGCCAGGACAAGAACGCCATCTCCATCGAACGCACCCGCGTGCTGATCGCCGGGGAGCTGCGTGCGCTCGGCGACTTGCGCGGCGCGGAGAAACTGCTGGCGCAGGTGCTGCTGGCGCCGAGCGAACCGACTCGTGCCGACGCACTGGCCGAACGTGCGCGGCTGCGTCAGAAGCAGCATCGCAGCGCCGACGCGCTCGCCGATCTGCGCGCGGCCGATGCCATCTACGCGCGCCTCAATCTCGATTTCAACCGCATCGACAGCAGCTCCGCGCTGGCGTTCGCCCTGCTCGCCGCGGGCGACGTGCAGGGCGCGCGCGAGGCCGCCGACATTGCCGTGGAAATCGAAACCCGCATCCGCGTGAACTCGGCCAATCCCGAGTTGCGCGCGCGCTTCCTGTCGGCGAGCTACGCCCCCTACGAAGCTCGCATCGAAACCGATCTTGCGGGTGCCAAGTCCGGGGATCCGGCCGCGATCTGGGAAGCGTTTCGCGTTGCGGAAGCGATCCGCGCGCGATCGCTCACCGACCGGCTCACCCACGCGGCAAGCCTCAAGGATCCGCGCGACGAAGATGCGGATCGGCTGCCCGAGCGCATGACTGCCCTGCAGGTCGACCTCGAGCGCCGCATGCGCAAAGGAAGCACGGACGATGCCGAGGTCTTCAAGACCAGGCGGCTGATCGACGAGGTTCAGGCACGCCTCGAAGCGCGGTTGCTCGGTAAGCGCGGCATCCAGCCGAGCAATCGGCTCGCCATCGCGGAAACGCGTGAAGCGGTGCAGGCGGCCCTGCCGGCGGACACCGCTGTGCTGGCGTACTTCGTCGGCGACCAGCGTTCGCACGCATGGTTGCTCACGCGCACTGAGCTGCGTCACAGCGCACTTCCGGGACGCCGTGCGATCCAGGAACTCGTAAGTACATTCGTCGAACGCCAGCGCAATCGCCGCAAGACCACCGACGATCCGATGTTCGCGCCATTGTTAGGCAACCTGCTGACCGGCGTGAGCGCCCGGCGGCTGCTGGTGCTTCCCGACGGGCCACTGAACGGCCTGCCGTTCGCGGCGTTGCCATTGCCGCACGGCCGGCCGAACGAGATGTTGATCGACCGGTTTGTGGTTGCGGCCGCGCCATCACTCGCGCTCGCCATGCATCCCGCGGCCAGGCACCCAATGCAGCAGAGCCGCGTCGCAGTGATCTCCGACCCGGTCTACACGCCCGACGATCGGCGGCTGTCGGTCGCTGCCAACGGCGCGGCGAACTACCGCGGCGCTGAAGGGTCGGCCGGTCGGCTCGCGCGCCTGCCCTATTCCGCGATCGAGGCGAGAGCGGTAGTCCGGGCGTTCACCGGCAACGACGTCATTGAACTCGCGGGATTCAATGCGACCGTGCGGCGCGTCATCGAGCTGCCGTCAGCGGACCTCGAGGTGCTTCACTTCGCCACGCACGCCGTGGCACGACGCGACGCACCCGAACAGTCCGCGCTGTTCCTCTCCGAATACGCCGCCGACGGTTCGTTGCTGGCCAATGACCGTCTCACAGTCGATGACATCGCGCGCATTGGCTTGCGGGCCGATATCGTCGTGCTGAGCGGCTGCGCGACTGGCGATGGCCGGGAGCTTCGTGGCGAAGGCGTGCTCGGTCTCACCTACGGATTTCTCGCCAATGGCTCGCACACGGTGATTGCGTCCCTCTGGCCGGTGGAAGACGCGCTCACCGCGCGTTTCATGGAGGAGTTCTATGCCGCCTACAGGGCCTCCGGGCGCGCCTCTGATGCGCTGCGTACGGCCCAGCTGCGCACCCGCGGCACGGCCGACTCCGCCGTGTGGTCCAGCTTCGTGGTTCGGGCGAACGAACTGCCCTGAACCCGCCGGGGCGGTTTTCTAACTACCAGACTGAATTCATGGCCGCTGCGGCCGGTGTTGACCGCGTGCGCACGCAGGCCATTTGTATTAAGTGTCACGACCTGGCGATTTCTCTCACCTGCGCGCACCGGCGACGAAAATATTCTTCAGGTGAACTTACTACAAACCCTGCCTACTAATTCCGCCACCGATTGCGGCACAATGCATGTGCCTGTAAACCTTAGCCCCCGCCGCGTGGGATTCGCTTCAAATGTGCGTGCGCGATCGCGTCGCTACCTACCTGGAAAATTTTTCGCGGACGCGCGTGCTGCAAATCGTCTGCGGTGTCGGCGCACTCGCGCTCGCGGCGTGCGCCAGGAACGACGCGGACGATCTGTTGACCACCTATTCGGCCAAGCTCGCCGTCGCGGGCAACACGCCGACGGTCGTGACGCTGCACCTGGCCGCGGGAACCTACCTCATCGAGGCTCGCGAACAGGACATCGACCTGCGCATGGTGGTCGACGGCGGCGTCGGCAAACACGTTGAAGTGCAGGACGCGGTGCCGCGGCATGGCATCCAGGTTCAGGTAGCTAGTCTCAAGAGCGCCGCAGAGTTCCGCGTCGAGCTGCGCAGCGTCGATCACCGTGCCAAGCGCGGCAACGTGACGCTGCGCGCGGCTCGCTGGCGGCGCGCTGACAATTCGACGCCGGACGAACGCGAACTAGGTTACACGGCGTTCGGCCTTGCGGGAGCGCAGACCGCGGCCGGCGGTCGCGAGTCCTGGACGAAGGCCGCCGCGCTGTTGAACGAAGCGGTCGCACACTTCGGGCTGGCGCGCGACGACGCCGCCCAGGCCCAGACCCAATACACCCTCGGACATCTGCAATATCTGCTGATCGAGGACCGTCTCGCTGCGATCCGGGCCGCAGAGGCCGCCACCGAATCGTACGAAGACATTGATGACGAGGTGGGCATCCAAAACGCCGCAACCTTGCGCGCGGCGGCCGAGCTCGAAATCGCGTCTGCCATGAACGCGAGCACACAACGCGCGGCACAGCGCGCGCTTTACGACGCGGCCGATCGCCGCCTCGCCGAAGCCGCGGAGTTCTTCACCAAACGGGGCTTGCCAGTCAGCGCGGAATACGCCGTCAACATGCGTGGAGTGCGTTCGGTCTATCTCGGCGAGGACTCGAACGCCGCGAAGTTCTTCACCCAGGCCATCGAGATGGCGCGCGCAAACAAGGACGTCGGTGAAGAGGTCACGTCGCTCGCGAATCTCGGCTGGGTCCACTATCGCGTCGGATTCATCGCCGAGGCGGCGCGGGAATATTCGCAATTGCTGCCGCTGATCGAACGCGATCTTCAGCCGGCGCTGTACGCGGCAATTCTCAACAACTATGGCTTCTGCCTCATCGCTCTCGGGGACTTCGACCGCGCGCTGGAGCTGCACACCGACGCACTGCAGATGTACGTCGCGCAGGATCGGCCGCTCGAACAGGCACTCCAGCTGGCCGCGCTCGGTGGCCTGTATTTTCGTACCGGCGACCTGCAACGTTCGCTCGAAACACTGCGCTCCGCGATCGAAGTGCAGGAACGTATCGGTGACACCGCCCGCGAAGCGCCGGCGCTTCGTGTTGCCGGCAACGCGGCCTCCGCTTTGGGTCAACACGACCTCGCCCTCGAGTACCTGCGCAAGTCTGTGCAGATGGATGTCAATCCACAAAACGTCGCGCGCTCGCGCGTGCTGATCGCCAGCGAGTTGCGCGCGCTCGGCGATCTGCGGGGCTCGGAGGGCGAGCTGGCCAAGGCGCTGCAATCCGCAAATCCTCTGTCGCGCGCCGAAGCTCTGGCCGAGCGCGGCCGGCTGAGACTCGTCCAGAAAGATCTTGCGGCTGCGATTGCCGATCTGCGCGCTGCCGACAAGCAATACGTCGCACTCGGGCTCGAATTCAATCGCATCGACACGAATACCGCGCTGTCGCAGGCGTTACTGGCATCAAACGACGTGCCCGGCGCCATTGCGGCTGCGGACGAAGCTGTGTCGATAGTCGGCCGTATCCGCGTCAAATCCGCCAATCCGGAATGGCGCGCGCGCTTTCTTTCGGCGCGCTATCTGCCCTATGAAGTGCGCATTGCTGCGGAGTTGGCCGACGACGGAAGGGACGACAGCGAGAAGGCCTGGCGCGCATTCCAGATCGCGGAGAACGTGCGCGCTCGCTCGCTCGCCGATCTGCTCGCTGACGAGTCCCGCCGAGATGCCCGGCCCGTCGATCCGAAGGGCGACGCACTGCGCGCGCAGCTGACCTCGCAGCAGCTGCGACTCGAAGCGCGCATGCAGACTGTCGACGCGGACGATTTGGGCACCCAGGAGTTACGCCGCGCCATCGTCGAAACACGCGCGCAAATCGATGCGCACCGCGTACGGCAGGACTCGGTGGCGGCGGGAAGCGGCGCGCTCACCAGTTCGCTGCATGAACTTCAGTCTCGCCTGCCACCGGACACGGTGGTACTGGCGTACTTCGTGGGTGATGCGACCACGCATGCGTGGTTGCTGCGGCGAAATGAACTGCGCCACGCCACGCTCAGCGGGCGAGCGGATCTGGCCAGCGTCACCGACGAGTTCGTCGAGGCTCAGCGGTTCACCCCTTCCGCGGCACGCGACGCCGGCAGGCGTCTGCTCGCGGGACTACTCAACAATGTCACCGAGAAGCGCATGCTGGTGATCCCCGACGGGCCACTGAATGGTTTGCCATTCGCCGCCCTGCCGCTGCCCGGCACGGCTCACCAGGTGCTCCTGGACCGATTTGTCCTCGGCTACTCGCCATCGCTCGGGCTCGCATTGCAGGGCGCACACACGACCTCGGCGCGCGGCAAACACGTGGCGGTGGTCTTCGATCCCGTCTACGCCGCCGACGACCGCCGGCTGATGGCCTCGGGCGGCAAGGGCGGCACTCTACGGGGACCACTGCCGGTGTCGCCTAACAAGCTCACGAGATTGCCCTACTCCGCACTCGAGGCGCGCGCGGTATCGAGCGCGCTTGGGGCGACCGACACTCTCCAGATCAGTGGATTCGACGCGACCGGCGCGCGAGTGCTGCGGCTGGCGCAGGGCAATCTGTCCGTCCTGCACTTTGCCACACACGCCGTGGCACGCGCGGATGCGCCGGAGCAGTCCGCGTTGTATCTCAGCGAGTACTCGCCGGATGGCGCGCTGCTCACTGATTCGAAACTGTCCGTCAACGAAATCAGAGCGTCGGGCCTGCGAGCCGACCTGGTGGTTCTGTCGGGTTGCGACACCGGCGACGGTGGACGACTGCGCGGCGAAGGGGTCCTCGGCCTCGCCTATGGATTTCTCGCCAATGGGTCGCGTTCGGTCGTCGCGGCGCTGTGGCCCATCGAAGACGCCGCCACCGCCAGATTCATGAACGAATTTTACCGAGCCTATCGCCTCAGCGGTCGCGCGGCGGACGCGTTGCGCGCCGCGCAGTTGCGCACCCGCGGATTGGGCAATACCGCGGTGTGGTCAAGTTTTGTGGTGCGGGCCAATGAGTTTCCCTGACCCGCAGGCAGTTCATTGAGCAGGGCTTCAATTTCCCAAGGAGTACGAAAATGCAGTTTCAATTTGTTGAGTCGTCGAGAATGAGGATGACGGCGGCGTTCGCCGCCGCAATGTTGTTAGGTGCGACAGCCGCAATGGCCGCCGAACCAGATGCGTCGATTGCCGGATTGGTCGGAAAGGAAATCACGATCGAGTCCGCGAGCTCGAACAACCTGATGCCGGTCGGCGGCAAGCTCACGTTTACGTACGATGCCGACGCCAACAACGTGCGCGTCTGCACACGTCAGGTCGCGTCGCAAAAGGGTCAGTGGCACATGGATATGGCCCCGGGTTGCAATCTCGTTCTGACGCTGACGCGCGCTGAACGTTTTTGCACCGTCGAAGATGTGAAGGCGGGTAACGCGGAAGTGCTGGCCTCGTGCCATCGCCTGCGCGGCAAGGATGTCGCGCTGCAACCGGCCACGGGCAAGGGCGCTGTGGAATTGCACGACGTGATCGTCTTCCCGGTAGCGGGGGGACCGTCGGGCAAGCAGTCGGTGGCCATTCTCGTTGATTCGCCCTCACGCCTGACCGGCGGCGGCATCGTCATCGGTGGCGGCGGCTAAAGCGGTCAGCGGATGAAGTGCCGGGGCATCCGATCGCCGTGGACGCTGCTTACAGCGGCGGTGCTCGGCGTGTCCTTGGCGCGCGCCGCGGTTCCGGAGATCTGCGGCGAAAGTGAAGTCTCTGCTTCGCAGAGGCAACGTGCGCCACCGGCCGTCACCGCGTATTTCGATTCGCTCGGGCATGAGCGATTCGACCAGCGCGCGGCCTGCGCCCGCTGGGCAGGAATGTCTTATCGTCGAAGCAAGGGTCGCGACAACGCGCCGACAGCGGATCCACTGCCGGCGCGTTTTATTGTGTTTCCGGCGCGTGGAGTGGAATTGCATCGGCTCGCGAACTGGGCCGGCAACACGCCCCTCATCAAGAACGTGGAATTCGCGCACACCTTTCTGGTCGTGTCCTTTGCCTCGCGAATGTCCGGACTGCGGCTTCGAGAGCTGCTGGATTCACCGCTGGTGTCCTACGCGGAACCGGATTGCGACGGTCCGGATTTCCTGACCACGTCGCTCGAACTCTTCACG
>JBDTSV010000154.1:0-13469 GCA_039930985.1 Pseudomonadota bacterium | reverse complement strand
CACGGGCGGCGTATCGATCTCGTGCACGAAGCGGCGCGCCGTGCCGGCCGCTACGTGGGCATCCTCGCCGACCTGGGCGGCCCCAAGATCCGCATCGAGAACTTCACTAACAAGAAAGTGATGATTGCCGACGGCCAGGCGTTCGCGCTCGACACCGCTCATGACCCGAAGGCGGGCAACGAGACGGTCGTGGGTTGCGCCTATAAAGACCTGCCGGGTGACGTCAAGGCGGGCAATCGCCTGCTGCTCAACGACGGGCTCATCGAGCTCGAAGTCACCAAAGTCGCGGGTACGCGCATCGACACCAAGGTCATTGCCGGCGGCGAGCTCTCCGATCGCAAGGGCGTGAACCTGAAGGGCGGCGGCATCTCGGCGCCAGCACTCACCGATAAGGATCGAGAAGACATCAAGTTCGCCGCGTCCCGCGGCGCGGACTACGTCGCTGTCTCGTTCGCGCGCGATGCGGCGGACATGAATCTGGCGCGCAAGCTGCTGCGCGAGGCCGGTGGCCACGGCCACCTGTGCGCGAAGATCGAGCGCCACGAAGCGATCCGCAATCTCACCGAGATCATCGACGCGTCCGACGTGCTCATGGTCGCGCGCGGCGATCTCGCCGTGGAAATGGGTTATGCCGAGCTCACCGGCTTGCAGAAGACCATCATTCACGAGTCGCGTACCCGCAATAAGGTGGTGATCACGGCGACGCAGATGATGGAGTCGATGATCTCGAGCCCCGTACCCACCCGCGCCGAGGTGTCCGACGTGGCCAATGCCGTGATGGACGGCACCGACGCGGTCATGCTCTCGGCCGAAAGCGCCGTGGGCAAGTATCCGGTCAAGGCCATCCAGGCCATGGAAGAAGTCATCGCCGGCGCCGAGAAGTACGAGACGGCGCACAACCGCATGCGTCATCGTGCCGAAGGCATCGTCGATCGCACCGAAGAAGCCATTGCCATGGCGGTGATGTACACCTCCAATCACATGAAAGTGCGCGCCATCGTCGCGCTCACCGAGTCCGGCACCACGCCACTGTGGATGTCGCGCGCGCGTTCCGACATTCCGATCTACGCCTTCACGCGCCACGAATCCACGCGTCGCCGCGTCACACTGTATCGCGGCGTGTTCCCGGTGCCATTCGACATTCCGGTAGTGCGCACCGCCGAGCTGTTCAAAGCCATTCTCACCATGATGCTGCAGCTCGATCTCGTGGAAAAAGGCGAGTTGGTCATCGTCACCAAGGGCGAGCTCACCGGCATCACCGGCGGTACCAACGCCCTGACCATCCTGCGCGTCCCGCAGGACTGAGCAGCGATGAAGCTGCTGCGCTGGCTGCGATGGACCTTGGTGGTCGTCGCGGTATGCGCCGCACTGGCATTCGGTCTGGCCTGGCGTGCGATGCGCCAGAGCCTGCCGCAGATCGACGGCAACGCGAGCGCACCGGGCCTCCGCGCCGACGCCACCATCGAACGCGATGCGCGTGGAATCCCGGTAATCACCGGGTCAACGCGCGCCGATCTCGCCTATGCCACCGGCTACGCGCACGCACAGGATCGTTTTTTCCAGATGGATCTCGCGCGGCGGCTGGCGGCCGGCGAGCTGTCCGAGCTATTCGGCGAAGTTGCCCTCAAGCAGGATCAGCGTACGCGTCGTTTCGGATTCCGCGCCGTCGCCCGCCGCATCGTCGAAGCGGCGCCGGAGGCAGAGCGCACAGTCGTCGAAGCCTATGCGCGCGGCGTGAATGCCGGGCTCGCGAGCCTCGCGGCTCGGCCCTGGGAATATCTGTTGCTGCGTGCCAGCCCGCGGGCCTGGTTGCCGGAAGACTCCGCGCTCGTGGTCCATTCCATGTGGTGGCAGCTGCAATACGACGGACTGCACGACGAACTCGACCGCCGTCGACTCGAGCGCGCCGCGACCGCGCGCAGCGATGCACCGGCCGCGCACCAGCTCATCACCTTCATCTACGCTGGCCACTCGGACTGGGATACGCCTAACTATTCGGCCGAGGCACCGTGCGTGCAGGCGGCGTGCACCGATTCCGCGCCGGTGCTCACCCGGTCGTTTCCCGAGCAGTTGCGCTTCACCGGTTCGGTGGGCGCGCCGGGCGGTGAACCAGCCGCGCCCGGCAGCAACAACTGGGCGGTGGCCGGCCTGCACACACGTTCCGGCGTCGCGCTGATCGCCAACGACATGCACCTCAACCTCGGCGTTCCGGCGGTCTGGTATCCCGCGCGATTACACGTCACCGGAAATCCGGTCATCGACATCACCGGGGTCACGCTGCCAGGCACGCCGGCGGTGGCCGCCGGTTCCAACGGCCAGGTCGCCTGGGGATTCACCAACAGCTACGGTGATTTCGCCGATGCGCGCTGGGGCAAGTGCGCGGGCGCCGACTACGGCGTACGCCGCGAGCACATCGCGGTGAAGGGCGGCGAGTCGGTCGAGGTCACGTATCGCGACGTGGGCGCGGGAGTGGTGCTCGACGGTGAGGAGTACGCCGAGGACGAAAAAAGCGGCCAATGCCTGCAGGCGGCGTGGCTCGCGACGCGACCCGAAGCCACCAACTTCAGTCTGATCGCGCTCGAGACCGCGCGCGGCATCGACGACGTGCTGGCACTCGCCTCGCGCGTCGGAATTCCGCAGCAGAACCTGATCGTCGGGGATTCGCACGGCCGCATCGCCTGGACTTTGTTAGGCCGAGTGCCGCGCGGCACCGGTCCCGATCGGTTGTTCGGCGCGCTCGAGTATCGCGACGAAGTCGACCAGCCGCGCCTCGCCGACCCGCCGGTGGGGCGGCTGTGGTCGGCCAACCAGCGTGTGGTGGCGGGGCCGAACGAGGTCGTGCTCGGTGACGACGAGGTCGACGTCGGCGCCGGTGGCTACGACCTCGGTGCGCGTGCACGGCAGATCCGCGACGATCTGCTCAGTCTGTCGCAACCCGCCACCGAGGCCGACATGCTCGCAATCCAGCTCGACTCGCGCGCATTGTTCGTGGCGCGATGGCGCGATCTGCTGCTGGCGCTCATCGATGAAGAAGTCATGGGTGACGCGCCCGCGCGCCGCGAGTTTCGCGCGCTGGTCAGCGACGGTGCACTGCGTGCCGACGCGGACGCCGTGGGATTCCGGCTGGTGCGCGCCTACCGCCTCGACACGCTGGAAGCCCTGTGGCGCAGCCTGAGCACCGGATTGTTGGGCGAGGATTTCACGGGCCGCAGGCCCGGTCGCTTCGAGGCCGCCGGATGGCGCCTCGTCAGCGAACGCCCGTCGAGCGTTGCGCCGCCGGGCGCGAGCGATTGGCGCACGTTTCTGTTGCAACGGCTCGACGCCACCATCGCCCAGTTGTTGAAGGATTGCGGCAGCCTCGCATCCTGCAACTATGGAAGCCTCAAGCCAGTGGCGATTCGCCACCCGCTGTCACGGGCAATGCCCTTGTTGTCGAGGTTTCTCGACATGCCGACGTTGCCGCTCGCCGGCGATCACAACATGCCGCACGTGCAGGATGGCGCCTTCGGCGCGTCGGAACGGTTCGCGGTCTCGCCCGGTCGCGAGTCGAACGGGTATCTCGAACTTCCCGGGGGCCCTTCCGGACACCCGCTGTCGCCGTTCTATCGCAGCGGATTCGATGATTGGGCGACCGCCCGGCCGACGCCATTCCTGCCGGGGCCGGCGGCGCACAAGCTCGTGTTGCGGCCGGCTGGAGCCGCGAAGCAGTAGATCCTGCGCGAGCTCAATCGCCTGGAGTTTTTCGTGAACGAGACGCGCGCGTATTCCCCTGGCGCTCGACGGACTGGATAGGGCGTTGCGTGATCCCGGGCGCCGCGGCGCCTATACTGCGCCCGGTGTTAGTTAGACACGAAGGGAGGATGCGAATGAACAAGGGAACGATCGGCCTGTGGTTGAGCGCGGCGCTGCTGGCGCCCGACGTCGGCGGAGCGCAGGAGCCGGCCGCTCCGGCAGCCGCGGCGACCGAAACCGGAACCGTGGTCTTTTTCCGCGAGAAGAAGATGATCGGCGCGGCGATCCGCTACAAGGTGCGCGAGAACGCCGAGGAGCTGTGCAAACTCGGCAGCGGAACGTTTTGCAGCGTGCAGGCCTCGGCAGGCACGCACCGGTACGACGTTCACACCGAAGCGTCGGATCAGCTGACGATCGACGTGAAGCCGGGGCAGATCTACTACGTGGTGGGCGCCATCTCGATGGGTGCGTTCGCGGGGCATCCCAAGCTCACCGTCACCGACAAGGCGACGTTCGATGGCATGAAGGCGAAGCTCAAGGACAATACCGGGAAAGACCTGAAATCCGGTGACGACAAATAACGCGGACTAACACCGCGTCAAGACAAACGCCCGGCGCGGGTTTCGCGCCGGGCGTTTCAAATCAGCCAGCTTTCGCGGGCGCCTTGTCCATTGAGTGCGCCTTGATCTCCGCCAGCACCATGTCCGAATGACCCTTTGGATCCACCTTGTCCCAGTGCTTCACGATCTTGCCGTCCGGACCGATGAGGAAAGTCTGGCGGCTCGCGAGTTGCGATGTGCCAGCGCTGAACAAGACTCCGTACTTGCCGGAAACCTCTTTCGTTGGATCGGCCAGGATGTCGAACGGCAGGCTGTGTTCCTTGGCGAACGCGGCGTGCGAGGCGACGTCATCGACACTCACGCCGAGGATTACCGCGTCCGCCTTGCGGAACGCGAAGATGTTGTCGCGCAGTGAACAGGCCTGAGTGGTGCAGCCGCCGGTGAAGTCCTTCGGGTAGAAATACAGCACCACCCACTTGCCCTTGTACTGTTCGAGCGTGTGCCACTTGCCGGCCTGGTCCTGTAGTTTGAGCGCCGGCGCGGTCGTGCCTTCGGCAGGTGTGGCGGCGGGAGTCTGTGCGCATACACTTGCAGTCACCGCGATCAAGGCGGTGACCAAAGTCCGTCGAAGTGCGAGCATGTTGTTCTCCGTGAAAATGGAAGGGTCGTGGGGGAATCGGATTCTAGCGGCAAGAGTGCGACTCGGGCAGGGCTGATCCTGACCGGTGGCGGCGCGCGCGCGGCCTACCAGGTGGGCGTTCTCAAGGGGCTCGCCGAGATACATCCGAGCCCGGATTGGCCGTTTCCCATCATCGTCGGAACTTCGGCCGGTGCCGTATCCGCCAGCATCCTCGCCGCCAACGTCACGCGCTGGCATCAGGCCGTGGCCGAAATCGAGCAGGTGTGGGCGAATTTCAAGGTTTCCCAAGTATTCCGCACGGACGCTGTCGCCATGCTCAAGGCCGGCGCGCGCTGGATGGGATCGCTGTTCACGGGCGGCATGATCGGCCCACCGAAGTCACTGCTCGACAACTCGCCACTGCGCGAGCTGCTGTCGAAGGTCACGGACTTCGACTCGGTGCGCGCCAATGTTGCGAACGGTCACCTGCGCGCGCTCGCGCTGTGTGCCACCAGCTATTTCACCGCGCGCTCGGTTTCATTTTTCGAGGCCGAGACCACGGTCAGCGAATGGTCGCGGGCGCAGCGCCACGGCGAACGGGTACCGCTGACGCTCGACTACCTGATGTCGAGCCTCGGCATTCCGTTCCTGTTTCCGCCGATCTGCCTGCACGGGGAGTTCTTTGGCGACGGCGCCATGCGTCAGACCGCGCCATTGAGTCCGGCGATCCACCTCGGCGCGGACCGGCTGCTGGTATTGGGCGTTCGCCCCACGCACCTCGATCTGATTCCCCGCTTCGTGGCCTCCGATTCGCCGCCGACTCCGGGCCAGTTGTTCGGTTACATGCTGGACACGCTGTTCAGCGACCAGATATCCGCCGACCTCGAAAATCTCAACCGCATCAACCGGCTCTCGGCGCTCGCCGGGGGCAGCATCGGCACGCGGCAGATCCAGACCATGATGATCGCGCCCAGCGTGGATCCCTCGCAGCTCGCCTTGCGGCACGTGGCGTCACTTCCCGTGAGCCTTCGGGCGCTCATGCGCATCATCGGCGCGCGCGGCTCGGCCGGCAGTCTGCTCGCCAGTTACCTCATGTTCGAAGGCGGGTATACCCGCGAGCTCATCGAGATGGGCTATCGCGACACGCTCGCCAAGCGCGATGAGCTCGCAGCCTTTCTGGCCTGATCATCCTCACCTGGCGACTCGCGAGCCTTGAACCTTTCCGACGATGAAATACACGTGTGGCTCGCCTTCGGTGGCGAGGTGCGCGATGGCGGGGTGCTCGCCGAATACGAAGCAATGCTGCAGCCCGACGAACGGGAGCGACTCGCCCGACTGCGGTTCGGCCCACAGCGCCACCAGTTCCTGGTCACCCGAGCATTGCAACGCACGGTTCTGGCGGCGTATCTGCCAGGACTTGCGCCGCACGAATTGCGATTCATCACCGGCGTGCGCGGCAAGCCCGCGCTGGCCGGTGACTCCTCGGCAATGAATCTGCATTTCAACGTCGCGCACACGCAGGGACTGGTCGCAATCGCACTCTGTCGCGAAGCCATGGTGGGAATCGACGTGGAGAACATCACCAAGCGGACCGCGCCGTTGGAAATCGCGAAACGGTACTTCACCGCCGAAGAGGCGCATGCGCTCGCGGATTTGCCGCGCGAGCAACAGCTGGCCCGCTTCTTCTCGTTATGGACTCTCAAGGAATCCTGGTTGAAAGCGACCGGGCTCGGTCTCGCCGCCGGTCTTGGCAACATATCGTTCGCGTTGGGCAGCGGTCATGGCGTTACGCGCGTCAACTTCGCCAACGACGACGCGCGTCACTGGACTTTCTGGCAGGCATGTCCAACCGCGGAGCATGTGCTGGCGCTCGCCGTGCGCCATGCGGTGCGCCCGGTGCCCGGCGCGCAGGCGATGCACGTGAAGATGTGGCGCTGCGTACCCGGGACACCGCCGGTGGGTGAGCCGCTCGCTCCGCCCTCGGTCTCAGGTCAGGAAAAGCGCGCCCAGCCCTAACAACGTTGCGAAGCCGATACAGTCGGTGAACGTGGTCAGGATCACGCCGGCCGAAAGCGCCGGGTCGATGCGCATGCGGCGCAGTAACAGCGGCACGATGACGCCGACGGCGGCGGCGGCGAGCAGATTGATCAGCGTGGCCGCGGCGATGATGGCGGCGATTTTCCAGGTGCCATACCAGACGATGGTGACGGCGCCGACCACCGCTGCCCAGATGAGCCCGTTCAAACCGCCGACGGCGATTTCCTTCCACAGCAGCCAGCGCGCGTTCACCCATTCGATCTGCCCGAGCGCGATGCCGCGGATGATGAGGGTGACAGTCTGCGTGCCGGCAATACCGCCCATACTGGCGACGATGGGCATGAGCGCGGCCAGCGCGGCGACCTTGGTGATCGTTGCCTCGAACCGACTGACCACCGCGGCGGCCATGAACGCGGTGATCAGGTTGATCCCGAGCCACACCAGCCGGCGTCGCGTGGATGGCACTACGCCTGCGAACACGTCTTCTTCGTCGCGCAGACCGGCGGCGGACATGACTTCGTGCGCGGCTTCCTCGCGGATGACGTCCACCACGTCGTCGACGGTGATGCGGCCGAGCAGCTTGCCCAGGTCGTCGACGACCGCCGCGGATACGAGGTCGCGGTCCTGGAACAGGCGGGCGACGTCATGCGCGTTGGTCTCGGGCGCAATTCGCGAGGCTTCCGGATCGAGGATGTCGCCGACGGATTTTTCCGGGTCCTCGGTGAGCAGCCGCGTGAGCGCCACGGTGCCGAGGTATTGGTCGTTGCGATCGACCACGAACAGCCGGTCGGTCTTGTCGGGCAACTCGCCGCGCATGCGCAGGTAGCGCAACACCACTTCCACGGTGACGTCGGCGCGCACGCTCACCGTGTCGGTGTTCATGAGGCCGCCGGCGGTGTCGTGCTCGAAGGACAGCACGGTCTTGAGCCGCTCCCGGTCCTGGTGGTCCATCGACTTCACGAGCTGCAGCGATACTGCCTCGGGCAGATCGCCGACCAGATCGGCGAGGTCGTCCAGTTCCATGTTCTCGGCGGCGGCCAGCAGCTCTTCGGCGTCCATGCCTTCAATGAAGGACTGGCGCACCTCGTCGCTGAGCTCGACCAGCACGTCGCCTTCGACTTCCGGTTCGACGAAATTCCACACCACCTCGCGTTGCGCGGGTGGCAGCGACTCGATGAGCAAGGCAATTTCCGCGGGATGCATCCCGCCGATCATGCGGGCGGCGCCCCGCCACGAGCCTTCGCGCAAGGCGCCACGCAGCGCCGCCAAGCGGCGCTCTTTGCGAGGGATGATGGTGGTCTCGGCCATTTCGGGCGCGAGTGTAGATGGGATTTTGGAGAAATGGGGACGCGTGTGGAGGAGGTGGGTGCTTGAGCGAGCGCACACGCATAGGAGTTCGCTCGCTTTTCGCCGGCCCTTCGTTGATTGGGCGTCGCGAGATTCACGCCGCCGCCACGCGCGAAGACATTTTGGCGTGGATGGATGAAAGCTTTGCGAAGAGTCCGTATGAAGCGGAGAGGCGGCTCCGTGGCCTTACGAATGACGAACCCGGCCCGCTCACGAACTCCTATGCGTGTGCGCTCGCTCAAGCTCACGCGTCATCGAACCGCGTCCCCGTTTCCCCGCTTGTTGGCTAAGACGAAGAGCGGAGAAGAGGCGCGGGGCCGAGGTCTCAGGCAAACCAGGGGCACAAGCCTTGGTTCCTCGAGAACGGAGTCGCGGCTCGTCGGCGAACGATCGAGCGACGCGCGCCCATGCAGGCGATGAGTGAGCGGGCCGGGTCCTGCGGATTCGCCAGGCACGAAGCCGCCTCTCTGCGTCCTCCGGACTCTTTGCTAACTCTTCAATCAAATGCGACAGGATGTCTTCGCGTGTGGCGGCGGCCACAAATCTTGTCTTTACAATTGAACGAAGGGCCCGGCGATAGCGAGCTCATCGCCTGCATGGGCGCGCGTCGCTCGACCCTTCACACACGAAACGCGTCCCCCTTTGCTGGGAAACGAGGAATGTCCCCATTACCCCACGGAGGAAGAGGCTCCGGCGAGAGTGGGCGCACGCGTGATGGAGCGCGTTTCGCCGAGAGAGTTGTGGCGGATGGCCACGACCGGATAGTTGTGCGAAAGCCGCTCGGCGATGCGCTCGGCCAGATAAACCGAACGGTGCCGACCGCCGGTGCAGCCGATGGCCACGGTGAGATAGCGGCGGTTCGAGGCCTGATGCTCGGGAATTCGTGCGGCCACGAACTGCAGGATGTCTTCCATGAGGCGCGGCACGCTGCGCTGCGCTTCGAGGAAACGGATGACGTCGGGATCGCGGCCGGTGAGCGCGCGCAAGGACGGATCCCAGTAGGGGTTGGGCAGCGAGCGTGCGTCGAACACGAAATCCGCGTCGCCTGGAATACCGTTCTTGAAGCCGAACGATTCGACCAGCAACGAGAGCCGGCCGGCGCTGCGCTTTTCCACGCGCTGGCTGATGAGTTCACGAAGGTCGTGCACGCCCATCCGCGAAGTGTCGATGACGAGGTCCGCCGCATTGAGAATCGGCTCGAGCAGCCGCCGCTCGATGGCGATGGCTTCCTTCAGCGAGACGTGGTCGGTGCTGATGGGATGCTTGCGGCGTGTTTCGGCGAAACGGCGCAACAGCTCATCGTCGTTGGCGAGCAGAAAGATGATTTCGCACTGGATGCCGCTTTTCTTCAGCTCGTCGATGAGCGGCGGCACCGTTTCGATTTCCGCCGCGGCGTTACGCGCATCGACTCCCACCGCGGCGCGCGAGTACTGCGCTTCGTTGTTGCGCAGCGTATGGGAGATGAACGGCTTCAGCAGGGCCGCCGGTATGTTGTCCACGCAGTAGAACCCGGCGTCTTCGAGCATGTGCAATGCCACGCTCTTGCCGGATCCCGACAGCCCGCTGACGAGAATTAGCCGCACGGCGAAAGGTTCATTCCTGCCGCACGGCCTTGCGGGCTTCGGCGGCGTGTTTGTCGGCCTTCATTTCCTTGTGCTTGAGCACGCGCCGGTCGAGTTTGTCGGCCAGCAGGTCTATGGCGGTGTACATGTTGTCCTCGGTGGCGTCGGCATGAATGGCATTGCCGCGCACATGCAAAGTGGCTTCGGCCTTTTGTCCCATTTTCTCAACCGTCAGGATGCAATGCACGTCGATTACGTGGTCGAAATGGCGGGAAATGCGCTCGAGCTTCTTCTCGACGTAGGCGCGCATTGACGGTGTTACTTCGACATGATGACCGGAAAGCGACAATTGCATGATTGGTCTCCTTTTTTGGCCTATCTACTTCTGGCTTCTAGCGATTTACCTGGGCGGCCTTTGCCTTGCGTTCGTTGGAAGGCGCGAGCCCGAGCGCCTCCCGGTATTTGGCGACGGTGCGGCGCGCGACGGCGATGCCTTCACCGGAGAGGAGCTCGGCGATCCTGCTGTCGGACAGCGGATTGCCGGTGTCTTCTTCCTTGATGAGCTTGCGGATCTTGGCGCGCACCGCGGTGGATGACGCGCCGCCGCCATCGGCGGCCTCGACCTGGCTCGAGAAGAAATACTTGAGTTCGAACACGCCGCGCGGCGTGTGCATGTATTTGCTGGACGTGACGCGCGAGATGGTGGACTCGTGCATGTCGATGGCCTGGGCTATGTCCTTGAGGATCATCGGCCGCATGCTTTCCTCGCCGTGTTCGAGGAACGCGGACTGGCGCTCGACGATGCTGCGCGCGACCTTCATGAGCGTCTCGTTGCGGATCTCGAGGCTCTTGAGCAGCCAGCGCGCCTCCTGCAGTTGCGCGCGCATGGATGAATGTCCGGCGCCGCGTCCGAGCATGTCGGCGTAACTCTGGTTGAGCCGCACGCGCGGCAGCGTCGAACTGTTCACTTCCACGGTCCAGCCCCGATCGGTGCGGCGCACGAACACATCGGGCACGACGTATTCGGCCTTGGCGCTCGAAACGGTCGATCCGGGACGCGGATGCAGTCCGCGCACCAGTGCCACTGCCTGCGCCAGTTCGTCGTCCGACGCGGAAAGTTCACGGCGCAGCAGTGTGAGCTCGCGGTCAGCGAGCAGATCGAGATGTTTGTCGGCGATGGCGAGCGCCAGGCGCAGGCCGGGAGTGTCCGGATGCAACGTGCGCAGCTGCAGCGTCAGGCATTCGCCTAGATTGCGTGCACCGACTCCGGCCGGGTCGAGAGTCTGTACGAGTTTGAGGACACGCTCGACTTCGCTGGCGTCAGCCGTGACTTCGGGCAGCAGCGTCTTCGCCACTTCGTCGAGCGGCTCGGTGATGTAGCCGTCGTCCTTGATTGCATCGACGATGGCGCGCGCGATCGCGAGCTCGCGCGGCGCGAGGTTGGCATATTCGAGCTGGCCGACGAGGTGATCCTGCAGCGAGAGCGTGACGTCGTCGGCGACTTCGGAGGCGCGCTCGTCGTCGTCGCGCCAGGAATCGGAACCGGCGCTGCGTTCGCTCCAGTTGTCTTCGACGACTTCGGCTTCGACGGTGACTTCGGGCGCCGGCGCGGCATCGACGCGCTTCTCCTCCGGCATCGGATGCGGTTCGAGCGCTTCGAACGTGCCGGTGGCGTCGTATTCGTCCACGGGCTCGAGCATCACGTTGCTTTCGAGCTGTTCGCGGATGTGCGCCTGCAGCTCCATGGCAGGCATTTGCAGGAGGCGGATAGCCTGCTGCAGCTGCGGGGTCATGGTCAGTGTCTGACCCAGCTTCAGCTGCAATGACGGCTTCATCATCGACACGGGCGGAGGTGCCCCCAACGCTATGAAAAAAATGGTTTTTTCCGACGTGCCCTGAAGGCTGCTACATGCGGAAAGACTGGCCCAAGTACACCTCACGGACTTGGGGGTTGGCAAGGATTTCTTCCGAGGATCCTGAAGCGATAACGGTTCCACCGGAAACGATGTAGGCACGACCACAAACACCTAAGGTTTCTCTGACGTTATGGTCGGTGATGAGCACGCCGATGCCCTTGGCGGTGAGCTCGGTCATGATGCGCTGGATGTCGATGACCGAGAGCGGGTCCACGCCCGCAAATGGTTCATCGAGCAGTACAAAACGGGGCTCAGCCGCCAGCGCGCGCGCTATTTCGACGCGGCGGCGTTCGCCACCCGAGAGCGCCATGCCAAGGCTCTTGCGGACATGCGCGATGCGCAGCTCGCCCAATATCTGTTCGAGCCGTTCCTGGCGCGCGGTCTCGTCGAGGTTCTCGCGCGTTTCGAGAATGGCGAGCACGTTGTCTTCGACTGTCAACTTGCGGAAAACCGAAGCTTCCTGCGGCAAATACCCAATGCCGGCGTGCGCGCGCTGATGCATTGCAAGGTGGGTGATGTCGCGATCGTCGATGGTCACTGTCCCTTTGTCGGGCGGCACCAGGCCGACGATCATGTAGAACGCGGTGGTCTTGCCGGCGCCGTTCGGCCCTAACAACCCGACGATCTGCCCGCTCTCCACTTCGACGGAAAGGTCGGAGATCACCTGGCGTTTTTTGTAACTCTTGGCGAGATGAGTGGCACGCAGCACGCTCACGGTTTCTTCTCGTTCTTCTCGGGCGCGGGAACCTGCGGCGGTTTGTCCGGCTGGATCACCAGGCGTATGCGGCCGGTGCCACTGCTGGCGTCGGCCTTCACCTGTCCTTCCATGCTTTGCGTACGGATGTTGTAGGCGAACTGTTGCCCGGTGATTTCGTTGCGGCCATAGGAAATCCACGCGTCGGTCTTGAAACTCACGGTTCCGGTGGTGGTTTGGTAGTCGATGGTATTGGCGTGACCACGCGCGGTGGAACCGTCGTCGCGCTTCTGCTCGAACTGCGCCGGTGCACCGGTGATGGTGGCTGCCGAAATCAGTTTGTTGTTGAACGAAACGATTGCCCTGTCGGAACTCAGGCTGCCACCTTCGGCGGTGATCCGCACATCACCGGAGATCGTCCAGCGACTGTTCACGAAATCGAGTCCGCCGGTGATACGCGCTTCGGCTGCCTGAATGCGCGTCCCGCATTGTGTGATCACCACATCTCGCAGCACTGCGTTGTTGTTGCGGTAGTCCATTTCCAGCGGCTTGGCTTCGACCACGATCTCCTGGTTGGCGCACGGGACCGGGGCGGCTTCCGCCACGCCTAACAATCCTGTGGCGAGGGCGGCGTACAGGCGCGTGTTGGAGCTATTTCGGGAAGAAGTGGCCATTGACGTCCGATTCTAGACGCAGCGTGCCGGCCTTCAAATCGGCCTGCATTCCGCGTGCGTTGAGTTCATGCCCCGACCAGCGCATTTTCACCGCCGCGCTGGTCTCGATGAACTCCGTGGGGGTGTTGATACGCATGTTATCGGTGCTCAGCGACAACGGTTCGCCGGTGCGGGGAGTGGGCCCCGTAACCCGCACATTGCCGTTCAGCTGCACGTCGTCGCCATCGGCAAGCACGGTCCCGCGCTCGGAGGTCAGATGCCAGACTTCGTCGTCGTCGCCATTGCTGTCGGCGGCGGGCGGTGCCTCGCCCGGCAACTTCGGTTGCGC
>JBDTSV010000153.1:0-14397 GCA_039930985.1 Pseudomonadota bacterium | reverse complement strand
GTGACACCGCCTACCTCGAAGGCAAGTCCCTCGAGTTCAAGGTCATCAAGCTCGATCAGAAGCGCAACAACGTGGTGGTTAGCCGCCGCGCTGTCGTGGAGCAGGAATTTTCCGCCGAGCGCAGCGCGCTCATGGACAACCTGCAGGAAGGCACCGTGCTCAAGGGCACGGTCAAGAATCTCACCGACTACGGCGCATTCGTGGATCTTGGTGGCATCGACGGTCTGCTGCACATCACCGACATGGCGTGGAAGCGCGTCAAGCATCCGTCGGAAGTGGTCAAGGTCGGCGATGAAATCGACGTCCGCATCTTGAAGTTCGACCGCGAGCGTTCACGCGTTTCGCTCGGCCTCAAGCAGCTCGGCGCCGATCCGTGGGAGAACATCGCCCGCCGTTATCCGCCCAACACCCGCGTGTTCGGCAAGGTCACGAACATCGCCGACTACGGCGCGTTCGTGGAGATCGAAGACGGCGTCGAAGGTCTCGTCCACGTCTCCGAAATGGACTGGACCAACAAGAACGTCAACCCGGCCAAGGTCGTGCACTCCGGCCAGGAAGTCGAAGTCATGGTGCTGGATGTCGACGAAGAGCGTCGCCGCATCAGCCTCGGCCTCAAGCAGTGCAAGCAGAATCCGTGGAAGGAGTTCGCCGAGAACTTCAACCGTGGCGACAAGGTCTCGGGCCAGATCAAGTCCATCACCGACTTCGGTGTGTTCATCGGACTTGCCGGCAACATCGACGGCCTCGTGCATCTGTCCGATCTCTCCTGGGACGTGGCTGGCGAAGAAGCCGTGCGCAACTACCAGAAGGGCCAGCAGGTCGAGGCCATGGTGCTGTCCATCGATCCGGAACGTGAGCGCATTTCGCTTGGCATCAAGCAGCTCGCGCAGGATCCGTTCAGCGAGTGGATCGCCACCAACCCGAAGGGCACCGTCGTCAAGGGCATCGTGAAGGAAGTCGACGTGCGTGGCGCGGTCATCGACCTGGGCAACGGCATCGAAGGCCAGTTGCGCGCCAGCGATCTGAGCCGTGATCGCGTCGAAGACGCGCGCACCGTGCTCAAGGTGGGCCAGGATATCGAAGCCAGGTTCACCGGCGTGGATCGCAAGACGCGCACCATCGCGTTGTCGGTCAAGGCCAAGGAAATGCACGAGGAAGCCGAGGCGGTATCGAACTACCGTTCCGAGCAGCCCTCTTCGGGCACGAGCCTGGGCGACCTGCTCAAGGAACAGATTGGCGGCGATCGTTAATCGTCGGCTCCTGACAAAAGCAATACGGGTAAGCGGCCTATGACCAAGTCCGAGCTCATCGAAATCATCACGGCGAAACAGAAACACCTGCCAGCCAAGGATGTGGAGCTCGCGCTCAAACAGATCCTCGAGATCATGAGCGATGCCCTGTCGGCGGGAGATCGCATCGAGATACGTGGCTTCGGCTCGTTCTCGCTGCACTTCCGGCCGCCGCGGCAGGGCCGCAATCCCAAGACCGGCGAGGCGGTGGCGCTGTCCGGCAAGTACGTTCCGCACTTCAAGCCCGGCAAGGATCTGCGCGAGCGGGTGAACGACGGAGCCGATCGGCCAATTCGGGATTGATGGCCCCATTTCTCGACCTTTCGCCCTGGCCGACGGGCGCATTCCAATTCGACACACCGCTGCCCGGCAGTAAATCGCTGACGCTGCGCGACTGCGCCATCGCGGCGTTGGCCGACGGTGTCAGCACCATTCGCTACCCCGGCGAGTGCGACGATTACTGGCGCATGAAAGAGTGCCTGCGGCGGCTCGGCATCGTGGTCGACGATTCGGTCGAAGGCGTGGTGCACATCACCGGACGCGGCGGTGAATTCGCGTCTGGCGACATCGAACTCAACACTGGTCAGAGCGCGGTATCCACACGCCTGCTGCTGGCGATGGCGGCGTTGCGCACCGGGCGCACGCTGATCGACGGGCACGTCTCCATGCGCAACCGGCCTAACAAGGCGCTGGTCGATGCGCTGGCGAAACTCGGCGCGCGCATGGATTCGAGCAAGGACGGACATCTGCCGACCACGGTCATGGGAACACGCCGTTTGCGCGGGCCGGTGCGCGTGCCGAGCGACATCTCGAGCCAGTACCTCACGAGCCTGCTGATCATCGCGCCGCTCATCGATGACGGACTCACCATCGAGGTGGAGGGTCAGCTCGCGAGCAAGCCCTACGTGGACCTCACGTTCGACGAGATGGCGAAGTTTGGCGTCACCGTCGACAACCAGGGTTACCAGACTCTGCGCGTAGCGGCGGGCGGCTATCGCGCCGGCACGATCGATGTCGAAGGCGACGCTTCGGCCGCTTCCTATTTCGCCGCGCTGGCAACTTTGCACGGCGCGCGCATCACACTCAGCAATCTCGGCGCGGGCACGCGCCAGGGTGACTACGCTTTCTTCGGGTTGTGCGAAAAACTTGGCGCGCGCGTCGAGCGCACGACCGATCGCACCACCATCGAGGGTCCGCGCCGACTCGACGCCAGCTTCGATCGCGAAGTTGACATGACCAGCATGCCGGACGTGGCCCCGACGCTCATGATGCTGGCGCCTTTCCTGCGCCAGACGACGCGCATCACCGGCCTCGCCACGCTGCGCGTGAAGGAATGCGACCGCATCGCCGCTCCCACGCGCGAGTTGCGCAAGCTGGGCGTGAGCGTGGAAGAGGGGCCGGACTACATGGTCATCGAGCCGCTCGCCGATGGCGAAGAGCGGCGACGCGCCACTTCGATGCCGACCAGGGTGGAAATCGATACCTATCACGACCACCGCATCGCCATGTCGTTCGGGGTACTCGGCTCGCGACTGCCGGGCTTGCGGATTCTCGATCCCGGCTGCGTGGCGAAGACCTATCCGAACTTCTGGAATGACTGGCAAAGGGCCGGCGCCGCGCCGCGCCAATAACTCTGTTAACTTCCGCGGATGCGCCTGCGCGGCATCGGCCCCGAAGTTCTCCTGTTGTGCTTCCTCGTCGTCGGGGCGGCCGCGTTCGCATTGGGACGTCGTTCGGCGCGCGGGCGGCGGCTTCGCCGGGACATCGACTATTTCGCCGGCCTCGATCATCTCGTCAACGACCGCTTCGATCGCGCCACCGAGGTGTTCACGCGGCTCGCGACCAAATCGCACGAAGCCGACATCCAGTTCGCGCTGGGTAGTCTCATGCGCAAACGCGGCGAGGTCGACCGCGCGATTGCAATCCACACCGAACTCGCCGCGAATGTCGAAGTGCCGATCCGCGAGCAGGCCACCTTCGCGCTGGGCCTCGACTACATGAGCGCCGGTCTCATGGATCGCGCCGAAGAAAAGCTGCGCAGTCTGCTCGGCTCGGCAACCTACCGGCCGGCGGTGCTCGAACGACTCGCCTGGGTCTATGAGCAGCAGAACGAATGGCGCGCGGCGCTCGATCTGTGGCGCGAACTGCCGGTCGAGAAACAGCGCGAGCACGCGGTGGTGGCGTCGCACTATTGCTGCGAGCTTGGCGAGGCGGCGCTGTCGGCAGGCGATTTCGACGCGGCGCGCGCGCAGGTGGCGGCCGCACGCGTGCACGCGCCGGATTCGGCACGCGTGGCGATTCTCGCGGCACGCATCGCCGCCGCATCCGGCGATGAGGCGACGGCACTGGAGATGTATTCATCGGCGCTCGTGGGATCGCGCACCATCCAGATCGCGTTCGGACCCGAGGCGCAGCAGGCATTGAAAACCAGCTCCGGCGCGCTCACCGAATACCTGCGCACCCACCCGCCGCATGACGAGCCCGTGCCACCGGAGCCGCCGCGATTCCGCTGCGAGGAGTGCGGAGTCGCCAACACCACGTGGCACTGGCGCTGCCCGAGCTGCCGCAATTGGGATTCGCTGCGAAGTACGCAAAATCGCGGTCTTTGAAGAGATTGCCGGCTGCCGCCGGCGCCGCCAACATTGTTAGTCTCCTCGCACCCGGCCACAGCCGGGCACACAGGCAAGGAGGCCACATGTCTTTCAAACTCAGGCAATTCATTCCTACGCTCGCCGCCATGGTGCTGCTCACCCAGCTGGTGTATGCCGAGCCCGTCAACATCAATACCGCCGACGCCGCGGCGCTCGCCAAGGCGCTCAACGGTGTCGGGCCCGCCAAGGCCAAGGCCATCGTGAGCTACCGCGACAAGAACGGTCCGTTCAAGTCGGCCGATCAGCTCGCCATGGTCGAGGGCATCACCCAGAAGCTCATCGACAAGAACCGCGCCGACATCAAGCTCGGAGCGGCAGAGAAGGCAGGCGCGCCTGGCCCGGCTCCGGCGGCGGCCAAGCCGGCGGCAAAGCCAGCCTCATAACGGAGCGCACCCGCGGCCGCGAGAGGAGCGAAGTCGCGCAAACTCTCGCGTTCCCGGGCTCAGCTCCTGCAGAGCTGCAAATCGTGGCGTGGTATGGTTTCGGGCCCAATTTTGGGCTGGAGCCCACATGCCTGTAATCAAGAAGAGCCGCGTCGACGTTGCCGTATTCCCGGTCGCTGGTCGGGGAACCCGATTCCTTCCCGCAACCAAGGCAAGCCCCAAGGAAATGCTGCCAATCGTCGACAAACCACTCATTCAATATGCGGTGGAAGAGGCGTTGGCGGCCGGCGCGCGCCGGTTGGTCTTCATCACGGGTTCTTCGAAGCGTGCCATCGAAGACCATTTCGATTCCGACAGTGAGCTTGAAAATCTGCTGCTGTCGCAGGGCAAGAGCGAGCTGCTCAAGATGCTGCGCAGCGTATTGCCGTCTTATGCCTCGTGCATCTACATACGCCAGTCCGCACCTCTCGGCCTGGGGCACGCGGTGTTGTGCGCCAAGCCCGCGGTTGGCGATGCCCCGTTTTTCGTGCACCTTGCCGACGACCTCATCGACGCGGAAGAAGCCTGCCTCAAGCAGATGGCGAATCGCTTCGACAATGGCAGCATCGTTGCCGTGCAGACCGTGCCGCACTCGCAAACCGACAAATACGGCATCGTGAAAACGGGCTCACGCCGCGGTGAGCTGCTGCGCGTCGAGAAAATCGTTGAAAAGCCCAAGCCTTCGGTTGCGCCGTCGAATCTCGCGGTCGTGGGCCGTTACCTGCTCACACCGCGGGTGTTCTCGCACCTCGAGCGCATCGGCCAAGGTGCCGGTGGCGAAATCCAGCTCACCGATGGCATCGCACGGCTCATGAACGATGAGGCGGTGTACGCCTATCGCTTTGCTGGCAAGCGTTTCGACTGTGGCAGCAAGCTGGGTTATCTGCAGGCCAATGTGGAATATGCGCTGGCGCATCCGGAACTGGCGGCGCCGTTCCGCACCTATCTACGCAAGCTGTCCAAGCACCTGTGACCCTGCTGCATCGGCGGGGCTGTCGAGGGGTTTTCGGTGGCCTGCTAGCCCGAGCAGCTCTGCGCGCCTGACGTGCTGCTCTTGACGTTGTAGGTGCGCACGTTGGTCAGCGCGCGCGTCAATGAACCATCGACGGAGTTCATGGTGTGGGTCCAGTCGCTGAGCTGCACGGTGTCGCAGGCGCCGGCGGCGCCGCGTACCAGCTGGCCCATGCGGATGGTCTGCACCAGGGTCGTGCCACTGGTTGAGCGGGTGCTGCTCTCGACCGCGTAATCGGAGTTGTTGAACAGCGTGAACTGCCAGAGGTACTCGCTGAGCTGCTCGAGTTCATCGGCGGTCAGCGGACGCTGATTCATGCTGCCGGCCGCGCCCACGTCGGCGCGCAGATCGGTGTTCGAACGATCCAGATAGTCGCAGCGGAACACGCGATGGCGAATCATGGCCGTCACGTCGGCGCGCGGCACGCGCACCACTTCAATCATGTGAGCGTCGCTGCGCACTTCGACGAGGTCCGAATACTGTCCCTGCCAGGTGGCCTGGTGCTCCGACCAGTCGATGGCCTGCGCCATGTCGTTGGTGCAAACCTCGTACGTCGCGCTGATGCCCTGTGGGCCGGTGGCGAAATCCGTGTTCTTGAGGTGGCGGGTCGACAGCGTGCCGAGCACGCTCGCGGGGCGCGATTCGACATCAAAGCCGGTCGGCGTGCGTTCATCACCCTTGTAGAGACGGCCGGCGAGCGCCAGATCCGCGGCGGCCGTCGAAGGCGGTGCGTCGACGACGGGCGGGGGCGGCGACACTGACGCAGGCTGGGAGGTTACGGTTGCCGGGGCGGAAGTCCCGGTCGCGCCACCACCACCACCACCACCGCACGCGGCCAGCGTCATGAGGCTCATCAGTACCAGTACGTTTCGCATGTTCATTCGTTACACCGCTGCCAGCTTTCGTTACGGACTCGCACCCAGGTGCTGCTGTCTTCAATCGATCCGAATTCGTCGTAGCGCCGCACTTCCATGACCGGCAGTCCGCGTTCGCGCGAACGGGCCAGCGACACTTCGCCGGCCCAGAGCCACATCGCGCGGTCGTCAGTCCAGGCGCGCCACACGTGGCCTTCGTTCAACGAGCGCAGGGCGACTTTCTCGAGCGACGGCGTCAGCTGGCTTTCGAGCATCAGCGGATGCGAGTCGCTCGGCAGTTGACCGACGACGCGGATGAAGCTGTCGAGCAGCTCGCCGGCGTGGCCGGGTTGCTGTATCGCGCGGAGCTTCATCGTTTCCATCGTCGAGCGATCCCTATCTTTGTTTGGGGCCAGCGGCAGCACACGAGCACTTGCGAGAGAGGAGTACCGTCGGTCGGTGCACGAACCCGCGAGCTGCCGCCAGCGAGACGTTGGTGCCGAGTTTTTACGCAACGACACCCTGAGAGGGTTTACGGCGGCAAACTGGCGAAATTGAGCCGCCGAATGTGACGGGCTTCGCGAGTGCGCGGCAATTATTTGAACCACGTCTCTTATGTGTAGTTGTTAGGCGTGATCCCGTCGCACAAGGCGCGACGTGATTCACGTTCGCCGCGAGTATTAGGTAAAGAGGCTTATGACCGACGCTCCACGTGGAACATCGGGGGTTGTCCCCATCACGATGCGCGCGTGGGGCGGCGCCTAACTAACTACGGAAATCGAGGGAGAGGGCTGTCCGGTGCCGCGCCACCACGATTGCTGCGGGCGAAAAAAAACGCGCCGGAGGCGCGTTTGCGAAGATCAATCTTGCGACCGATGAGTCCGAGGCCTCATGCCTCGGCAGAGAGAACCTTGCCTGTCGAAGTCGCGTACGGGTTCGAGTGGCCGCGCGGACCATAGCCGCGGGGCTCGGCGCTGCTGCCGGTCAGGGCGCCCAGCAGGCCTTCGACGCGCTCGAGCTGCGCGCCGACCAGCACGCCGTTGCGGTCGTTGAGGTCGCGGCATTTGCGGGCGCGCGTGGCGCACTCGTCATAGTGCTTCAGCAGCGAGCGGCTCGGATCGCACCAGGCGATCAGCTTGGCGAGACCGGCGAGATCGGTCTCGAAGCCGAGCATGCTGCACAGGGAGCGGCGCTCGTCTTCGATTTTCAGCAGTTTTACGACACTGGCCTGGCGCGCTTCGGCCAGCGCCTCGAGTGCATCGATGTCACGCGAACGCAGCGCACCGTGCTCTTTGTCGAGCAGCATTTCGAATTCACCGAGCGCGCCATTCTCCTCGGCGAGCAGGCGCGCGAGGGTGTCACGAGTCAGTGTTGCATCCACGTCGAAGAGGTCCGGGTGTTATTTGTGAGCGGGAATTGTGGCCAGCAGATCCACTTCGAAGCGCAGCATCTTGTCGGCGACGCGCTGCGGATCCACGTGGTAGCGGCCTTCGTCCATCGCGCGCCGTACGGCGTCGACGCGGCTCTCGTTCACCACCGGCAGGGAGCCGATGTGATTCTCGAGCGCGGCCAGAGTGCGCGCGGTATCGGAAACGTCGATGTTCGAGACGGTGCCGGTGGTATCGGCCTTGCGGCCTTCCGACGTCGCGTCGCGTGCGCGCGCGACCGGGGCACCGCCACCGACCGCAACCGGACGTCCGTCAATTCCACTGATTTTGTTCGCCATCGCCCATTCTCCAAGGGGTGTACGAGCCAGTTAACGACTCATGGATGCGAAACTTTAGGTTGGCCGACGAAAAATTGGCGCTTTTGCGGCGGTGGCCCGCCCTTCGTGAAGCACTTCACGCCCGTGACTCAGGGAGCGACGCGAACCACACCGTCGGTGTCGGCCACGCCTTCCACTATCTTTAGTGAGTTGAGGTTCTGCACGCGCACGCGCTGGTTGGCGGCGGCGTCCGCCATGGCCAGGCCCGGTGCGCGGACCTCCAGGCCCGCGCCACTCGAAGCCAGAGTCACGCTTTGCCCCCTATGTATAAGGAGTGCGGGCTGGAGTGCGTCGGCCGGCAGCGCCGTGCCTTCGGGAATCGGGCGCCGTGTGAGGCGACCGCTCAGATCGGCAATTCGTGCGACATAAGGGGAGGCGAGCCCAGGCAGCACTCGCGACTGCACGACGACATCGGCGGCGCCGATGCTTTCACCGCGACCCACCGCGCGTCGCATGACCAGCACGTCGGTCGTGCGTGATATTTCCACCGGCACATTGAGATTCCAGTTCGCCTGAGTCTTGCAGGCGACGCGCACCAGCACCCGTGATTGCGCGCCGCGCGGCAGCGTGGCACTCGATACGAGCGGGGCGCCGCAAGCCGGCAGCCGAAGTCGTGGATCGAGGTCGGCGGCGGCAAGATGCACACCGGTGAGATTCGGATCGAGCTCGCGACGCAAGGCGGCTTCGGCAGCAAGGCGCACGGCGGCCAACGACTGATTCGAAGCATCGGCCGCCGGGGTCTGCGCGCCAGCTTGCACGACGAGGCCGGTCAGCAGCGCACTCAACAAAAGGGTCAACGAATTGACTGGCATGCTCTGTAGTTAGCAATCGACGTGCCACGATCGACGCCATTCAAGAAAAGAAACGCGTGGCCGCTACAGCCATACGACGAACGCGGCCATTTCGCCTGCAGTTGCTCGCCGTCAGGCGGCAATGCGTCGCCGTCCTCACGCGCGCCGCGTCACAACTTCAAACCACCGATTCGCTGCAGCCACCCCCGGGACGCCTGAGAGGCCCCGTGGCACGTCACTTGCTTTGGTCCCCGTACGTCCGTCGGATTGCCGACGCGAGGAGAGGACCCGTGCCCATCAACCTGGACCAGTATGTAAGCGTGCACGCGACCGCACTCGAAGTGCGCGCGCGCCGCGGCGAGCTGATCGCCAACAATCTCGCGAATGCCGATACGCCGGGGTACCGGGCGCGCGACATCGATTTTCGCCAGGCCATGGCGCGCGCATCGGGCGACCCGGCTTCGAGTGTTTCACTCTCGACCACGCAGCCCGGCCATATCGGCGCCGCCAATTCGGCCGACGCCAGCACCAACCCCGATCTCAAGTTCCGCACGCCGCTCGCGCCCGCGCTCGACGGCAACACCGTTGATGCACAGATCGAGCAGGCCGCTTTCGCCGAGAACGCCGTGCGCTACCAGGCGACGCTCACCTTCCTCAACTCCAAATTCCGCGGATTGCTGACGGCAATCCTCGGTAGCTAGGAATACCCATGTCATCTTTCAAGGCATTCGATATCGCCGGATCCGGCATGGCCGCGCAGTCCGTGCGGTTGAACACCACCGCCAGCAACCTCGCCAACGCCGACAGCGTCAGCGGCGATCCCGCCACCGTGTACAAGGCGCGGTACCCGATCTTCCAGGCGGTCAAGGCGATGCTCGCCTCGCAGGGCACCGGTGAGCAGGGCGGACCGGCGGTGAAGGTCACCGGCATCTACGAATCCACCGCGCCGGCCAGTGCGCGCTACGAACCCGGCAATCCGCTCGCCGATGCCAAGGGCTACGTGTACGCGCCCGCGGTCAACGTGGTCGAAGAGATGGTCAACATGATCTCTGCCTCGCGCTCGTACCAGAACAACGTCGAAGTGATGAACACCTCGAAAGACCTGCTGCTCGCGACGTTGCGGCTCGGCCAAGGTTAAGGAGTCAGTCAATGCCTATCGACATGGACATCGTCAATGCCGCCATGGTGCGGCAGCGGACCCCGGAAGAGGCCGCCAACGTGCGCGCCGCCAACGAGACCAAGAAAACCGAGCTCGGGCAGGACGACTTCCTGCAGCTCATGATGACGCAGCTCAAGAACCAGGATCCGTTCAAGCCGCTCGATCCGTCGCAGTACGTCGGCCAGCTTGCGCAGTTCAGCTCGGTCGCAGGACTCAAGGAAATCAACACCGCGATTGCGGGGTTGACGGAGTCCCTGCGCGGCAACCGCGTGCTCGATGGCGCCGCCATGATCGGCCGCACCGTGGTGGCCGAAGGTAGTCAGGTCTACCTGGGCACGCCGGGCGAAGACCGCGTTGGCATCGCGGGCGCGGTCACTGTGCCCAAGGGTACGACCTCGCTGCAGCTCGTGGTCAAGGACGCGAGCGGCGCGACCATCAAGACCGAGGCGCTCAGTTCCACCTCCGGCATGCACGGCTTCCAGTGGGACGGCACCAATGACGCCGGCACGGCCGTCGCCGCCGGCACTTACAAGGTCGAACTGCTCGCCAGCGTGGCGGGCAAAACCGAATCCCTGCAGACCAGCATCGCCGCCAGCGTGTCGAGCGTGGCGCTCGATCCCACCACCGGCGCGCTGCTGCTCGATACCGACACGCTCGGAGAAATTTCCATGAGCGACGTTGAACGCGTCCTCTGAACCCAGTTCCCTAAGGAGATAGACACATGACATTCCGCATAGCCCTCTCGGGGCTGAACGCCGCCCAGTCCGACCTCGATGTCACCGCTAACAACGTGGCCAACACCGCCACCAACGGCTTCAAGGGCTCGCGTACCGAATTCGCCGACCTGTTCGCCGTGTCTCTGCAGGGCGTTTCCTCGAATTCGAGTGGCAACGGCGTGCGTGTCTCGAACGTGGCGCAGCAGTTTGCCCAGGGCAACATCGAATTCACCGACTCGAACCTCGACCTCGCCATCTCCGGCCAAGGCCTGTTCGTACTCTCGGACGCGGGCGCGCTGGCGTATACACGCGCCGGTGCGTTTCAGGTGGACCGCGACGGCTTCGTGGTCAACTCCGCGCAGCAGCGCCTGCAGGTGTATCCGTCGCTGGGTTCGGGCGGCTTCAACACCGGCGGTCTCGCGGATCTGCGCCTGCAAACTACCGACGCTGCTCCGCAGGCCACGAGCCAGGTGGAGTACGTTCTGAACCTGCCGGCAAACGCAGTGCCTCCGGCCGTGACGCCATTCGATCCCAACGATCCCAACACTTTCAACCAGGCGACCTCGTTGACGCTGTTCGATTCGCTCGGCGCCGCGCACACCGGCACGCAATACTTCACCAAGACCGCGAACCCGAACGAGTGGAACACGCGCTTGTACATCGACGGCACCGCGGTCGATGGCGGCGTGCCGGGCGCGTCTGTCCTTCTGCAGTACTCCAACGTCGGCGCCCTCACGGCACCGGCCGGCGGCCTCGCGGCGTTTCCGGCGTACACGCCGACCACCGGCGCGGCCAACATGACCATCACCATGGATCTGTCGCGCTCGACCCAGTTCGGCGCGAACTTTGCGGTCAACTCGGTAACGCAGGACGGCTTCACCACCGGCCGCCTCATCGGCATCGACATCAACGAGACCGGCATCGTGCAGGCGCGTTTCACCAATGGCCGTTCGCAGCCGCTCGGCCAGATCGCCATTGCCAACTTCTCCAACGTGCAGGGTCTGCAGCAGCTCGGCAACACGCAGTGGGCTGAAACCTTTGCGTCCGGCCAGGCGCTGCGCGGCCAGGCCGGCAACTCCGGCTTCGGCCTGGTGCAGTCGGGCGCGCTCGAAGCTTCCAACGTCGACATCACCGAAGAGCTCGTGAAGATGATCACCGCGCAGCGCAACTTCCAGGCGAACGCGCAGATGATCAGCACGGCCGACGCGGTAACCCAGACCATCATCAACATTCGTTAGGCCAGCACGGTCTAATAGTTAGGAAACCATCATGGACCGCATGCTCTACGTGGCGATGGCCGGCGCGAAGGAAACCCTTCGCGCGCAGACCGTCAACAACCACAATCTCGCCAATGCCAGCACGACCGGCTTCAAAGCCGATCTGGCGGCGTTCCAGAGTCGCGCGGTCGATGGCTCGGGCTTCGCCTCGCGCGTTTACGCGCAGAACACCACCAACGGTTTTGATGAAACCAGCGGCGCGTTGCAGACCACGGGCCGCGACCTCGATGTCGCGGTGAAAGGGCCGGGTTGGATCGCGGTGCAGGGAGCCGACGGCAAGGAAGCGTATACCCGCGCCGGCGACCTGCAGCTTGATGCCACCGGCCAGCTGACCACCGCCACGGGGCGTCCGGTGCTCGGCGATGGCGGCCCCGTGGTGGTTCCGCCGTATTCATCCATTTTCTTTGCGCGCGACGGATCGATTTCCATCGTGGCGCAGGGTCAGACGCCCGACACGACGTCGACCATCGGCCGCCTCAAGCTGGTCAATCCGACGCCGGACCAGATCGCACGCGGCGACGATGGCCTGTTCCGCATGAAAGACGGCAGCGATGCACCGGCGGACGCGACCGTGCAGGTGGCCTCGGGAGTGCTCGAGACCAGCAACGTCAACACCGCCGAAGCCATGGTCAACATGATCGAGCTCGCGCGGCATTTCGAAATGCAAGTCAAGGCCATCCGCAACGCGGAAGAGAACGGCCAGGCCGCGGCCCAGCTGATGCGCCTCGGTTAAAGGAGATACACGATGAATCCAGCACTATGGGCCGCCAAGACCGGACTCGACGCGCAGCAGACCAAGCTCGCCGTCACCTCTAACAATCTGGCCAACGTCAGCACCGCCGGCTTCAAGAAAGGCCGCGCCGTGTTCGAGGACCTGCTGTACCAGAACCTGCGCCAGGTCGGCGGCTCCACCTCGCAGGACACGCAGGCACCGACCGGGGTGAGCCTCGGAACCGGCGTGCGCGTCGTGGCCACCGAAAAGATCTACACGCAGGGCGGTTTCACGCAGACCGACAATGCATTCGACGTGGCCATCGAGGGCCGAGGCTTCTTCCAGATCCAGCTTCCCGACGGCACTACCGCCTACACGCGCGACGGCAACTTCCAGTTGAATGCGCAAGGTCAGATGGTGACCTCGAGCGGCTACATACTGCAGCCGGGCATCAGCATTCCCGACGGCGCGCAGTCGGTGACCATTTCACGCGACGGCGTCGTCAGCGCGCGCATCGCCGGGCAGGGCACACCGGTGCAGGTCGGCCAGTTGCAGCTCACGGACTTCATCAATCCCTCTGGTCTCGAGGCGCTCGGTGAAAACCTGGTGGTCGAGACCGCCGCGAGCGGCCCGGCACAGACCGGCACCGCTGGCCAGAACGGTCTCGGCACCGTGCTGCAGGGATTCTTCGAGACTTCGAACGTCAACGTGGTCGAAGAGCTGGTCAACATGATCGAGACCCAGCGAGCCTACGAGATGAATTCGAAGGCCATCTCGACCGCCGACCAGATGCTCGAATACGTCAATAACAACCTCTAGTCATGAAGGACTCACTACTCCGCGAAACCGTGCTGGCCCTCACCGTGGCTCTGGGCCTGCTGCTCTGCGGCTGCGCCTCGCTGCAGGAAGACGGTGGCCGCGAATTCGACCCGAGCTGGCCGGATGTCCCGGACGGCCCGAAGCCACAGCCCGGCGCCATCTACGCGCAGGGAACCGACGTCACGCTATGGAACAACGTCACCGCCCGCAACGTCGGTGACACGCTCACCATCCGGCTCGCGGAAAGCACCGATGCCGAAAAGACCTCGACGACCACCGCGACCAAGTCATCGAAGGCTGAGCTCGCGAGTCCCACCATCGCCGGTCGCCCGATCACCATGAATGGCACGCCGATCCTTCAGGGCGGCCTGGAGAATTCTTCGCAGTTCGCCGGCAATGGCGCGGCGACCCAGAGCAACAAACTCGACGGTTACATCACCGTCACGGTGGCCAAGCGCTTCTCCAATGGCAACCTGCTGGTCCGTGGGCAGAAGTGGGTGGCCATCAACAACGGGCGTGAATTCGTGCGCCTCCAGGGCATCGTGCGGCCGAGCGACATTTCGCCCGACAACACCGTGTTGTCGTGGCGCGTGGCCGATGCCTACATCTCCTACGGCGGTCAGGGAACGGTGGCGAACGCCGCCAAGCCCGGCTGGCTGTACCGCTTCTTCAACTCTCCGAAGACGCCATTCTGAACAGGACTAACTACATGGGCGTCTTCAAGAACATCGCTTTCGAAAAGCTCAACCTGGTCGCCGCCATCGCCGCGGCGCTATTCCTGGTCGTCGCCGCCTCGGCGCAGGCCGAGCGCGTCAAGGATCTCGCCTCGGTGCAGGGCGTGCGCACCAACCAGCTGGTGGGTTACGGCATCGTCGTCGGCCTCGCCGGCACCGGCGACCAGACCAGCCAGGCGCCGTTCACCATCCAGAG
>JBDTSV010000152.1:0-73924 GCA_039930985.1 Pseudomonadota bacterium | reverse complement strand
CCCATCATCGAGAGGGTCCGTAGCAGCGCCCGCTTCTCCTCGGTGGTCTTGGCCGCGCGGTAAAACATGAGAACGCCCTGCTCGTCCTGCGCGATCATCATGCCCTGAAGCGCGGCGGCCTTGATCTCCGCGTCCGTACTGCGCGTATAGATCTCGTGCAACGCGGTACGCGCCGCATCGTCCTGGATGATCCCGAGCTTGCGCACCGCTTCGACGCGCACTGAGTGCTCTCCATTGCCGTCGGCGATCTTGCGCAGGCTGGTGATATCGCCGCTGAGTGCAAATGCTTCTAGCAATCCACGCGGCGGTCCGGGGCGCTCGCCGAGTTTGCGCAGCTCCTCGCGCGCGCCCATCACACCCAGCATGCGCATCGCTTCGGAAGCCTCGTCTTCTGACTTCGCGTTCAGCGCCGCCTGGTACACCGCCTCCTTGCGCCCCGCGATCATCCACGCCTTCAGGATTTCCTTCTTCACGTCGGCGTCGCCGGCCTTGTAGATCTCCTGCAGAGCATCGAGAGACTTCGGATCGCCATCGATGCCGATGCCGCGAATGGCTTCGCGGCGCATCTCGACATTCGGCGATCGCGCCCACTGCATGAGGATGTCGCGCGCCTGCGGGTTACCGATTTGCGCGAGCACGAACAAGGCGCGACGCTTGACGAGCGTCGACTGCGAGCCGGTCAGCACTTTCTTGAGGATTGGCAGGGCGCGATCCGACGGTTGCGCCATCAGGCCTTCGAGCGCGGCAATCGACAGCTCTTCGTCCTCGCTGGTGGCTCGTACGGCCTCTTTGGCCTGCGCGACCGCGGCGCCTGCCAGCAGCAGCGCGAGCAGCGTTGTGTGGATGAGTTTCATGAGTTTCCTCTAACTACAATGTCGTGGATTGGGTGGTCGATGCCGCGCCGGCGCCAAGCCGGCCCTGCATGACACGGAATTCGAAGCCGAGCTGCGCGACACTCGCCGATGCATCGCCGCCCTCTTTCTGCAGGCTCTCCAGCACGGGCGAAAACGCACGCAGCACGCGCGCGAGCTGCGGCTCACCGGCGCGCTCGGCGGCCAGCGCATAGAGGCGGTTCTGTTCGACAATCGTCTCGATGAGATGCGCACGTTCCTCTGGAGTCGCGCTCTCGAGCGAGGCGAGCTGCTGCTCTGTACTCGCGAGGTGCGATTTGAGGCCGCGCTCGTAAGCAGACGTCCCGTTCGGCGGCGCCACTTCGGCGATCTGCGGAGCGGTCTGCTGCCGGTTCATCTGCACGATCGAGGCGATCGCAACCAGCACGACCGCTGCCGCGGCGAGCCATCGTGCGCTCGTGAAAGGCCGGCGGATCTCCCTCGGTACGCGGGCAGCCTGGGAGGTTGCAGCCTGATCCAGTGCGGCCCGCCACCGCTCGAGAGTTTCCGCCGGCACAGGAACTTCGGGAATCGCCGCGGCCGCGTCGAGCCGGTTGACGAGACGGTGCAATCGCTGCGCGAGCTCCGGCTGTTCGGTGAGCGCCGCGCCGATGCGCGCGCGATCGGCGGCATCGAGACCGTCGCGGTAGTAATAGAGCAGCAGGTCGTCGTCGGTGATCATGATTGGCCTCGCCAGACGTGCAGGTCGACGCGCAGCTTGCGGATGCCGCGAAACAGCGCGCTCTTCACGTTGTTGATGTTGGTTTGCAGACTTTCGGCAATCTCATCGAGACGCCAGCCTTCAATGTGCTTGAGCAGGAAGGATTGCCGCTCCATCGTCGACAGGCGCTGCATCGCGACCGCGAGGTCGCGCTCGAGCGTCTCCTGGACATACTCGCTGTCCGGCGAGGTGGTGGCTGGC
The DNA here is from genome assembly GCA_039930985.1 of Pseudomonadota bacterium. GTDB lineage: Bacteria > Pseudomonadota > Gammaproteobacteria > Steroidobacterales > Steroidobacteraceae > CADEED01. The sequence continues at coordinate 72,112 of JBDTSV010000152.1, read as the reverse complement.
GCCTCGAAGGCGTCTTCGTCGAGCTCGCCTTCGGCGCGGCGCTTGCGCCGGCGAGTGAGGTCGATGGCCGAGTTCAGCGCGATGCGATGGATCCAGCTATCGAGCGCGGCTTCGCCGCGGAATTCATCGCGGCGATGCCAGGCCTTGAGCAGCGCGTCCTGCACCGCGTCCGCGGCCATATCGGCGTCGCGCGTGATGCGCAGGCAGGCGTTGTACCAGCGCCCGCTGCGCTCGTTGAGCACAGTGTGAAAGGCGTCCGGCAGAACCCTGGATTTGAGAAGGGTGAGCACGAGACTTAGACGGGCAAGGGGGAAAAAGGTTAGTGCGCAAAGCGATCGGGCCGCCGACGGTGATTCTCGGCCTAAGCCACTCTTATATATAGGGTTGACCGCGGTGCGAAGGATTTCGCATGCCCCGCCGCACTAACGAGTCATGAAAACGCTTCGTTTCCCCGGGTTGCTCGTGGCCGGCTGCTTTGCCTTGGGTGCCTGCGGTGGCGATGGTGGTGGCGGGCGCGGCCTGAAGGACGCGGTTCCTGGCGCCACGCCGCTGGTGTCGGTGACACCGGAGGACACTTCGGACGGCTGGCAAACTTCCACCGCCGAGGTCGAAGGCTTCAACAGTGCGGCGCTCGCGTCCGAACTACAAACGTTCGTGGTGCTGCCTCGGCAGCACCTCGTGGTCGTGGTCACGGCCTCTAACTACGATCGGAATGGACCTTCCATGTCCACGATTCGCAACGCGATCCTGCCCACCCTGCGCTGAAGGAGCTCCCGCCTTGCCCATTCAATTGCCGCGTTACCTGTCACTTCTCGTATGCCTGGCGTCCCTGGCAGGCTGCGGCTCGGCCGACGGCGGCGGCAACCAGGGCGGCGCGGGGCCGCCTCCGCAAGACGTGAATCCCGGCCTGCCTGCCTTGGCCAGTGTCGCTCCCGAAACTACCGGCGACGGATGGCAGGTTTCTACGCCTGACGCGGAAGGCATGGACGCAGCGCGCGTGTCAGCGGCCCTGCAGTCGATCCGCGACGGGCAATATTCCGGCGTGGATTCCGTGGTTGTCGCGCGCAACGGCCGCTTGATCGCCGAGGGTTACTTCAACGGCTTCGGCCGCGATTCCCTGCACGACCTGCGCTCCGCTTCCAAGAGCATCACCTCGGCGCTCGCGGGGATCGCCATCGATCAGGGACACTTCGCGGTCGATCAGCGCATCTCGCAGTATCTGCCTCGGTTCGACAGCTACCAGCACATGGATGACCGAAAACGCGCCATCACCGTGTTCCATCTGCTCAACATGAATAGCGGCTTGAGCTGCGACGACGCGGATCCTGCCTCGCCCGGCAACGAAGAACGCATGTACGGCTACGACGACTGGGTCAAGTTCATCCTCGACCTGCCCATGGCACATGCGCCAGGAGAATTGGCCAGCTACTGCACCGGCTCCCCCGTCGTGTTGGGCAGCATCATCGCCACGCGCTCTGGGATGGGGCTCGACGCGTTCGCGGCCGCCTATCTATTTGCTCCGCTCGGCATCCAGAGCGTGAGTTGGCGGCGAATGGCTGACGGCAGCGCGACGGGCGGTGGCGGCCTGCGCCTGCGACCGCGCGACGCCGCCAAGTTCGGCCAGCTATTCCTCGATGATGGCGTCTGGAGCGGAGCACGCGTCGTACCGGCGAGTTGGGTCGAAACCTCTCGGCGGCGCGTGGACGCGATCGGTCGCGACAGCTACGGGTTCCTCTGGTGGAAGCGCAGCTTTGTCGTCGGCGATTTTACCCGGGAGAGCTTCTTCGCCTCCGGCAACGGCGGCAATTTCGTCTTTGTCATTCCCGCCGAGAAGCTCGTGGTCGTGTTCACGGGCTCTAACTACAACACCGCGGCTGGCAATCAGCCGTTCAGCATTCTGGCAGAGCAGATCCTGCCGGCGATAAGGTAAGGCGATCGCGGGTCAACCCAGTCGCCCCAACTCCCGCCGGATGTTTTCCTCGCGCGCGTCTTCGATCACTTCCATCACGTTGGTCGGATCCGTGACGCCTTCTTCGCGCGCGAACACACCCGTGAGTTTGCTGTCCGCCGTCAGGTGACCCTCGCTGAACAGCGACCAGATCTCGCGCGCGTATTCGGTGGTTAGCAGCTCCGGTGCAAACCGACCCAGTGTGCCGCGCAAGTTGTTCACGTCGCGTTCGAGCATTGCGAAGGCCGCGTTGTTGCCGGCCGCGTTCACCGCCTGCGGCAGGTCGATGATCACCGGGCCGTTGGCGTCGACTAACACGTTGAACTCCGACAGATCACCGTGGATCAGGCCGATGCTCAACATGCGCACCACCTGGCGGATCAGGAAGGTATGGTATTCGCGCGCGACTTCGGGAGTGAGGTCCACTTCGCCCAAGCGCGGCGCCGGATCGCCGGCCGCATCGGTCACCAGCTCCATGACCAGCGTGTCGTTGAAATAGCCGAAGGGCTTCGGCACGCGGACTCCGGCTTCGACAAGCTTATATAACGCATCCACCTCGGTGTTCTTCCAGGACGCTTCCGCTTCCTTGCGGCCGAAGCGCGTGCTCTTGGCCATCGCGCGCGCCTGCCGGCTGCCGCGCACCTTGCGACCTTCCTGGTACTGCGCGCGCTTCTGGAAGCTGCGCTGCCCCATGTCGCGATAGACCTTGGCGCAGCGAATCTGCGTGCCGGTGCGCACCGTGTAAACCGTGGCTTCCTTGCCGGATTTGAGGGAGCGGAGGACTTCGTCGATGACGCCGTCGTCGATGAGCGGCTGCAGGCCGGGAGGGGTTTTCATGGGCGGCGGGATGGTACGCGACAACCGGATGTCGCGGCGGAATTTGCCACCCCGCGCTTCGAAATCAGGAATTCTTCCGTAGCGCCGACTCCAACTGCTTCGTGGCGGTTATGTCGACAAAAGTGATAACCACTCCATCGATCACGTTGTCCAGCCGGCGATAAGGCAGGATGCGCACCGAGAACCACCGATTGTCGTTGGTGGGTATCTGTTTCTCGGAAAAGGCCATGGTGCGCAGAGTCTCGAGCGCATCCTGATGCAACGCCGGGTACTGCAGGGTGGTAGTGAGATCGCTCAACGGCCGGCCGACGTCACTCTCGCGAACATTGACGATCTTCGATGCCCGCTCGGTATAGCGCCGCACATTCAGATGCTGATCCAGGAACAGGATGGCGATCTCCGTGCTGTTGAGCAGATTCTGCATGTCGCTCTGGGCAAGCGCGAGGTCATCCAGCTTGCCCTGCAGTTCGGCATTGATGGTCTGCAACTCCTCGTTCATCGACTGCATTTCCTCCTTTGAAGTCGTCAATTCCTCATTGGTCGACTGTAGCTCTTCATTGGTCGACTGCAGCTCCTCGTTGGCCGACTGCAGCTCCTCCTTGGAGGCGCGCGAGTCCTCGCGCAGGGTCTGAATCTCATCGCCCAGTCTCTGGAGCTCGAGCGTGTGAGCGGCTTGCACGCTGGTGGGCGCTTTGCGCCCGCCGCGACCGGTCGGGGCCGGCGCGATGTCACGGAAGACAATCATCGTCATGCCGCGCAACACCTGCGGCTCTTGCATTGCCTGCACCTGGACATCGACGAACTGCGGACCGCCCAGTGTTTGTACCTGCAGGCCGTGCAGGAGCAGCGGCTCACGCTGCGCGGCGGCTTTCTTGAGAGCAGTACCGAGCGGCGCACGCAGACCCTCGCGCACCATGGCGTGGAAGTTCCAGTTGGCTTTGCCAGCCGCCGGCTCCAGATATTTCCCGGTACGTCCGCTGATATAGACGATATCGCCGCCGCTGTTGAGCACGACGGCAGCCGGCGCATACAGTTGCAGCAACGTCTGGTCGGCGGCTGCCTGCAGATTGTCGGTCGAAGGGGTTGCGGTGTCGGGAGATGGCAATTGAAACTCCGGAGTTGTCTTGTACAGTCGAGGCAGCGTCTTCATCAGAAAGTCTGGAGCGCCGGTGGGGCCGCTGTCGGATCGTAGATAGACGCGCAGCTTCCGATCGCCGAGCGAAGTGAACATCGCGTTGAACTTGCCCACCGTTTCCGAGGTGCCGAGCAGCAGCAGGCCCGAAGGTAGCAGGCTGTAGCGAAACAGTGGCAGGAGCTTGCGCTGTAGCACGGCGTCAAAATAGATCAACAGATTGCGGCAGGAAATCAGATCGAGCTTGGTGAAGGGCGGGTCGAGCACGACATCGTGCTGCGCAAACAGCACCATGTCGCGGATGTTCTGCTTGATCTGGTAGTGATTCTCGTGAAGCGTGAAGAAGCGCGCGAGCCGTTCAGCGGACACGTCGGAGGCGATGGAAAGGGGGTAACGGCCGCCGCGCGCGGTGGCGATGGCGTCGGGGCTCAAGTCCGACGCGAAGATCTGCAAACTGAAGTTGCCCGGTTGCCCCATGCGTTGCGCGACTTCGGTAAAGACCATCGCCAGCGAATAGGCTTCCTCGCCAGTCGAGCAGCCGATCGACCAGGCGCGCAGTTTCTTGTCCGTCCGACGCGCCAGGAGTTCCGGCAGCGCAACTTCCGCCAGGTGCTCCCACACCGCCGGATCGCGAAAGAAGCTGGTCACTCCGATCAGCAGCTCTTTGAACAACAAGTCGATCTCCTGCGGGTTTTGCCGCAGGAACTCGGTGTAGTGGGCCAGGGTGGCGAGGCTGTGGATCGCCATGCGCCGCTCGATGCGGCGATGCAGAGTGCTGGGTTTATAAAGAGAGAAGTCCTGCCGGGTCCGCGCCTGCAACAACCTGAAGACGTTGTTCAGATGGTTGGGGGCCATCGCCTGCTGCGCCTGCTCTTCTGACGCCGCGCCGGAATCTGGCACCTTGGCGACGTACGCCAGAATGCGCACCGGCAACTGCGCGGGCGGCGCGATGATGTCACCGCACCCGGCGGCAATCGCGCTTTTCGGCATCATGTCGAACTGCGCCGTCTCAGGCTGTTGCACCGCTGTCAGGCCGCCCGCCGCTTTGACGGCTTGCAATCCCATCGTGCCATCGGAGCCCATGCCGGACAGGACCACGGCAATCGCACGCTCGCCGAGGTCGCTCGCCAGCGACGAGAACAGCACGTTGATCGGCAAGCGCATGCCGCGCGGCTCGTAAGGCCGCTTCAGATTCAGCGCCCCGTTGACCAGGCTCATCTCGGTGTCCGGCGGAATCACGTACACGCAATTCGGTTCCACGCGCTGGTTCCGCGAGGCCTCGCGCACGGGCATCTCGGTGACTCGCTGCAGCAGTTCCGCCAGAAGCGCCCGGTGTGTGGGATCAAGATGCTGAACGACGATGTAGGCCAACCCGCTGCCCGGGGTGACACTGCCCAGGAACTCCTCGAGGGCTGCCAACCCTCCGGCAGAAGCACCAATGCCAACCACGCGAGTGGCGAGCGGCGCAGGAGAAGAAGAAACCACGCGAATTTATGCCGGGTCGAACTACCTGCGCGCCGGCAGATCGACGAGGACAACCAGGAACGACCGACCCCCGGAAGCGGCGCATGCCAATAGCTGAAATTTGGCGGAGCCATACTTGATGTTGATCTGCACCTCACAACTTGCGCTCGTACCATCCGAGCGCAACCGTTTCAGCAATTGAACGAGCACAGGCCGGCTCGCGGGCGCCAGCAGACTGTCGATATCACGTCCACGCAATTCGTCCTGGCTGACTTCGAACAGCTGCGCTCCCGCGAGGTTGCATTCGAGAATGTCGTGCTGGGGGCTCAGGTTCAGATAGGCCACCGGAGCGTGTTCATACAGCCGCTGAAAGGTGGCCAGGTCTTCGAGCAGCTCTCGCTGAGTCGTTTCGATCTGCTCGTGCTGCAGATCCAGCTCGACCTGGTGCACCTGCAGCTCGTGCAGTAGTTTGAGCGCGTCAATCGCGCTCTCCGGCGTGCTGGCCAGCTTGTGGAGCAGGCTCAGCGCATTGACGCCCACCGACCACCCCGCGGTCGGCGGAGCAACGCCTTCCTTGAGCCGGGCCTCCGCGTCGATTCGCAACCTCGAGTGCTTCGCAAGTCCAGAACTTTGGGCAGACATGCATCCTCCTGTGTCGTTGTGGACCGGCGCTCACACGTCCAGGAGCCGAGCATATTCCTTTTGGATCACCCCAAGACACTCACATGCCCGCTCTTCGATTCCCACCCTGTCCAGCACCACAACATGCCCTCGGCTATAGCGGATCAGCCCTGCCTCCTGGAGCTGGCTAGCCGTCTCGGTCACACTTTCGCGGCGCACGCCGAGCAGGCTCGCTATCTGTTTGTGGGTCACATAGAGCTCACTGCTCGCCAACCGATCGAGTCGCTGCAATAGCCAACGACACAACTGCGCCTGCAGGTCGTGGTGCCGCGAGCACACGGCGATCTGAGCTATCTGCGTTATCAAGGCCTGGGTGTAACGCAGCAGCCAGTGCCGCACCTTGCCACCGCGCTCGAATTCCGCCATCAGGATATCCGCGCGCACCCGGTAGGCGTGACCAGCGATCTCCACCACCGAACGGCGCAGCGGGCCTGGCGCGCCCAGACCCTCCAACAACAGCGAAGTGCCGATTATGCCTTCGCTGCCGATGATGGCGATTTCCACCAACGTCCCGTCCGCGACGCTGGCGAGCGTGGAAACGATGCCCTCCGTCGGGAAGTACACATGAGTCAGCGGCTCGCTGAGTTCGCCAATTACCTTGCCGAGCGGTAACTCGACCCATTCGAGGTGCGGTTCGAGCCGGTGGTAGTCCGCATCCGGCAGTGCGGCTAGCAATAGATTGCTGGTCGGAGGAAGCGGAGCTTCGACGCGGGATTGAGTAATCAGAGAGCTCCAATCGTGCGTTCGACGATGATATGGGCCGCGGGTTCGCCTGAGTTGTTAGTGTTCGTCCAGCCTGTAGTACATCTATGTCACGAGTGTGAGTTTTCTCTCACCCCTAAGGGCGATTTAGAGAAGAAAGACAGCTCATCTGGCGAAAAGACTTGGAGAAGTTAGGAGCTGGCGTGCCGGGTCCATTTCAGGGTTCCGTCGGCGCCCAAGGCATAGCTGATGCCGTTGCAGTCGTGCAGAAGACGATGCCCTTCAATGTCGGACAATTTTTCTATGGCTGGGTCGGAGCGACTTCGTAGTGGCGTGGCAGAACGACGCGAAATATAGTGCCCTCGCCCAGCACCGAGTCGACCTCGACGCTGCCGTCCAGCAGATCACACAATCTCTTGACGATAGATAGGCCGATTCCCTCACCCCGCACTTGAAGAATCGGCTCATGCTCCTGGCCCGCGCCCGGCGCTGTCGGGCTCGAGGTTGCGGGTTGAGCAGTCCACACGTGCTCCACATCGTGTGATTCCTGGGTAGCCGCCTTCAGCGCACCCACGATCTGCGCCCCGGGCCCGGACTGAAACCCGGGGCCGGTGTCCTCCACGCAGAGCATCCATCGCTTGCCGTCGTTGTCGCGGCTCTCGCCCCAGCGCAACGTAACGCCGCCATTTAGCGTGTATTTGAGCGCATTCAACAAGAGATTCTGCGCAATGCGCGCCAGCTTGATGGCATCACCATCGACTTCCAGCGACAGCGGACCTGACAGCCTGAGATACAAGCCTCGCTCTTGCGCCAGCGGCTCCATGGTGGCGGCCAAGTCCTTGAGAATCTTCGCGGCGTCCATCGGATGCGTCTCACGTACATCCTGCCCGGCCTGCAGGCGCGCCAGGTTCATCACGTCTTCCAGCATGGAGCTGAGCGACGACACACTCTTCTGCAGTAGTCGGATGAAGTCGTCGCGACGGGCCTCCGGGACAGCATTGCTCGCCAGGCCGTGCGTGACGTTTCTAACCACGCCGACGTGACCGCGCAAATCATGAGTCGCCTGGCGCAACAGCTCCGCGCGCGCTCCTTCCAATTCCCTGACCTGCCTGACCGTGTGCTCGAGATCGCGAACATGCCCGACTGCTTCAGCCTGCCGCAGTTGAAAGTACTTGGTCACGCTTTCGTTCACGCCCTCGCTGCACAGTTGCGCCAGGGCCCGCCAGGCGGTGAACATCGCGACCGGTTCCAGATGCGGGTTGGCGATGAAATAGGACTCCAGCTCCGCCACCAGGCAAAGTTGCAGGTGCCCCCATTCGAGCGTGACCTCGCGGAGTAGATAGCCCTGCTGCCAGCGCAGCAGCCCATGCTTGGCCGAATCTTCCTTGCGGTCCTCCCCGGATGCGGCGCTCTCGGCGCGCGGCCAGCGATGCAGCCCGCGTTCATAGGCATCGAGCAGTTCAGGTATGTGGTCATTGAATTGCGTGCGCGGCAGTGCCGCGGCAGAGTGCAGCTCGACGTCGGCATCGACCAGATTCCGCCAGCTTTGCAGGATCGCTGCCCGGCGCGCATGCAGGTGAGCCGCGAGCGCGGTCAGTTGTTCATCGGCTAGTCGTTGGAGATCCAAATGCAGATCCGTCTGGGTGAGCGGGAATGGCCTGATCATAGTCCCCGGGGAGGGCGAATGCGGAACTCGCGTAACCCAGCGCCAACAGCGCCATCGGCAGGCAGCGGTGGGTAATGCCGATTGGACATTGGAATGTCCAAGGCAGGGTGATTTCCACGTATCCCCAGGTATGGCAGCCACGTCGGCTGCGTCCAGGGAGTTTCCGTGACCAAAATCCTCGCGCTGATGTTGATCTTGCTTGCGGCCCAGGCGCAAGCCGCCACATTCACGGTGACCAACACCAACGACAGCGGCGCAGGCTCGCTGCGCCAGGCGATCACGGATGGGAGCGCCGCCCCCGGCTCAGGGGCTCACGATACGGTGATTGCCTTCAACATCGCCGGTGCCGGCGTGCACACCATCCGCCCCACTTCACCGTTGCCCCCCATCAAGGATCTGCTGATCGACGGCTACACCCAGCCGGGAGCGCGCGCCAACACGCTAACTACCGGCAGCGATGCGGTGCTCAATATCGAAATTGACGGCAGCCTCGCCGGCGCAGGCGCGGACGGCCTCGTGAACCTCGGCACGGCTCCCGGCGACGGCATCCCGAACGTCGCGATTCGCGGGCTCGTCATCAACCGCTTCAGCGGCAGTGGCATCCATATCACAGGCCCAGGCCACCACTTCGCCGGCCTGGGCGGGGACGGATTCCCGGGGTTCGCGTCCATTCAAGGTTGTTATATCGGCACCGACGCCAGCGGCACGCAGCCGCGTGGCAACGGTATCGGCATCGAACTCGGCATCGACTCCAGCGCCGTGATCGGCGAACCGACTGCCGTCTTCGGCGGCAACACCACGCCCTGGCCCGGGTATCGCAACCTGATCTCCGGCAATGTCGGCGCGGGAATCAAGATGGATTCGACCGATCCGCTGTGGTCGACGTTCGGCACGGTGCGCGGTGCGTATATCGGCAGCGATGCGCAAGGACTGGCGGCGCTCGGCAACGGCGGCGACGGCGTGCTGATCGGACCCGAGGCCGCGCTCGGTAGTCAGGGGGCCGGCACGTTCGTCTACATCTATGACAACCTGATCGCGGCCAACGCCGGCGACGGCATCGACACTCAGGGACCCGGCACTCAGGCGGTCAACAACATCATCGGCGCAGGCGTCGATGGGCGCGCGCTCGGCAACCAGGGTAACGGCGCCTATTTCCATGGCGCGGGCAGCGGTGCGCTGAGCGCTCCTTTCGGCCAGCAAGGTGCCCCGGGACCGCGCGTGGCTAACAATGCGGGCGCCGGTGTGCTGCTGGCGGACACTGTCATCGTCGACATCGGCGGACCCATCTTCGGCAACACCGGGCTTGGCATCGACATCGCGCCCGCCGGCCCCAACTCCAACGACTTGTTAGATGCCGATGGCGGACCCAACGAAGGCTTGAACTATCCCGTCATCACCTCCGCCGTTGCCTCGGGCTCCAGTCCGTCGACCCGTATCCAGGGCACAATGAACACGAAACCCAATGCGCAGGTCGAGGTGTGGCTGTACTTCAATGCGACCTGCAACGCGTCGGGATTCGGTGAGGCCACGCGTTTTCTGGGATCGGTGGTGCAGCTGACCACGGGAGCCGACGGTAACGTCAGCTTCGACAAAGATGTCGGATTCTCGCTCGACAGATTCGCGTTTCCGTTTGTCGTGGCGCAGACGCGCCGCTTCGCGGAAAACGCGGCGCCGGGTTCACCCCTGGAAGTGTCCGAATTCTCCGCCTGCTTCCCGGTGACTGGCGGCGCGCCGTTACCGACCGTCAGCATCGATGACGTGAGCCTCAACGAAGGCGACGCGGGTACGACCACGGCAACTTTCACCGTGAGCCTCTCCGCGGCCGCGCCCGCCGCCGTGACACTGAACTACGCCAGCGCCGATGGAACGGCGACCGCCGGCACCGACTATGTTGCCGCGAGCGGCGCCCTGAACTTCGCTGCCGGGCAGATCACGAAGACCGTGACGGTTTCGATCAACGGCGACACGACCGTCGAGCCGGGCGAAACCTTCGTCGTGAACCTGAGCGCCGTGGTCGGCGCGACGGTGGCGAAAGCGCAGGGCACGGGTTCCATCGTCAACGATGATGTGGCGCTGCCACCGCCGCCGCCACCACTTCCGACGTTGAGCATCGACGACGTCAGCGTCACCGAAGGAAATGCCGGAACCACTGCCTCGACGTTTACTGTGACACTGTCCGCCGCCGCCGCGGGTGTGGTGACGATCAACTACGCGAGCGCGGATGGCACGGCTACCGCCGGTTCTGACTACGTTGCCGGCAGCGGCACGCTCACCTTCGCGGCGGGACAAACCACCAAGACGGTGGCCATCACCGTGAACGGTGACACCGCGGTGGAGCCGAACGAAACCTTCGCGCTGAACTTGAGTGCGGCGAGCGGCGCGACGATTGCCAAGGCATCAGGTTCGGGCACAATCACCAATGACGACAGCGCGCCACCTCCTGGTGGCGGTGGCGGTGGCGGTGGCGGTGGTGGCGGTGGCGCCATTGATGCGTGGTTGTTGGTTGCTCTGGGCTTGAGCCTGCTGATCGCGAATGTTAGGCGGCGGCGGCGGCAGATGCACGCCCGCATCGACTAGTTTGTAGAGAGCGTCGGCCTCGGAGTTCTTCCGGGCCGACTCCGCCTCCTTGCGGCCGAGGCGCGTGCTCGTATGCGTAGCTGTGAGTAACAAGAGCGTCGTGAATCGGCGTGCGGGCGACGCATCGAGTGGCTAATCAAAGTCCCGCTTGGCTCGGACCCGCGAAAGCGTCTAGCCTCGGACCATGGATACCTCTTACCCGAGTGACATCGCCTTCACTCCCTCCGTGAAGGCCGAACAAACGCGCATGGGCTCGCGGCGCGCCTACGCGCACATGGAGGAAGGCGCCGGGTGGCAGACCCGCATCACGCCCGATCTCGAAGAATTCCTGGCGCAGCGAAACAGCTTGTACCTCGCTACTGCCAACGCCGCGGGCCAGCCGTACATCCAGCATCGCGGCGGCCCTGCCGGGTTCCTGCGCGTTCTCGATGAGCAACGATTCGGATTCGCCGACTTCGCCGGCAACAAGCAATACATCACGCTCGGCAATGTTCGGGAAAACGTCAAGACGCATGTGTTCCTCATGGACTATGCGCACCGGCGTCGAATCAAGATCTGGGGTGAGTTGAGCGCGGTGGAAGGCGACGCCGAACTCAATGCGCGTCTCAAGCCCGAAGGCTACAAAGCACGAGTGGAGCGAGTGCTGGTAATCAAGATTGCGGCGTGGGATGTGAATTGCCCGCAGCACATTCCGCTGAAGCTCGACGCGGCGGATGTGTCGGCAGCGATTGCCGAGCGCGATGCGCGCATCGCTGTGCTGGAAGCCGAGGTGAGGAAGCTGCGCGCCGCGGGTTAGCCGATAGACTTGGCGCGGCACTGCGGAGCAATCCCGAGGTTCACCGCCGCCGCCCCTACCTTCCCCTCGGCCTCGCATAAAGCACATGCGCCCACGCAGTCGTCAGGCGCTGCTGATGATCGCTGGCCCTCTCGCCGGCCCGCGGCGTCAACCACGCGCGCTGTGTCTCTACCAACGACGCTTCCGCATCCCGACTGGCGATGAATCGTCGGTAGAACTCCACGGAGAATTCGCTCTCGTAAACGTCTTCGACGGCCCACAACGTCGCGACGATGCCGCGCGCACCAGCGCCGAGAAACGACCGTGGCAGACCGGACATGCCCTCCGCGAAACGCGCGGGTCCCGCGGCGGTCTCGCACGCGGCCAGGAACACGAGGTCGGCATCGCCGTTCCATTCCTGCACCTGCCCCGCCGTGAGATACGCGGCCTCCTCGCCGCCACCCTTGGGCAGCAGCAGCAATGAGGCGGACGGATACCGCAGATTGGCCAATCCGTGAGTCGCAAAATGGACGGCGTCGGCGCCGCCGGCCCAGAGTGTCCTGATGGTATCGGCGTCACCGTCGGTGGCGGTGAGTAGTTTGACGTGGGCGGCATCGTTGCCGGCGCCGAACAGACTGGCGATGGCGCGGGCCTCGACCCGCGCGGCAGGCAGGCTGGGGAACACCTGCGCCGCGGAGCGCAGTTCGCCGGTGTTGCCCGCGATACCGACGAAGGCCATCGCGTGCCGCTTGGTTGAGGCCGGCGCGCTCACATCGAACATCGAGGGCACCATGCGCACGGCGTGAGTCTCGACGACACGCTTGCCGCTGCTGGGCTCGCGCAGCGCCGCGAACGGCAGCGTACCCAGGCTGCCTTCGGCGACGATCTCCAAGGTGCTCGATGCGCTGTCCAGGGTTCCGGGCGGCAACAGGTTGGCCGACAGTTCGGTGAGCGCGGCTTCGAGCCTGGCGGGTGAATGAACCTGGTCGACCGCGCCGAATGCCGCAAGCAACTGCTCGAGGCGCGCGGGCGTCGCCGCCAGGACGGCCACGCGCAAGCCATGCTCATCGCGCGCCCATAGATAGGCGTTGCGCTTGCCCAACGCGTAGGAGAGCTGGGTCACGCCGGGCGCAACGGCGGGCCACGGACGATTGACGCTCTGAGGTAGTTTGGTCGCCCGGGTGTCGGCGACGCTGCCGCCGCGCAGCTTGTCGACCTCAGCACGCAGCTGCGACATTTCGAGCTGCAGCAGGTCGGTGGTCTTGCCGCCCGGCGTGGCGCGATCGTTCAGAGCCGCGATGCGCACGCGCTTCGCCGCCATCTGCTGCAGCAGTGCATCGATGCGGGTCTGCGTCGCGGGATCCAGGAGCACGTCACGCACCGGTGACGCGCTGCTCGATCGCGCCAGCTCGAGAACGCGCAATGCGTCTTCCTCGGCACGCGATGCCGGCGCGAAGCGATTCGCGGCGCGCGCTACCGCCTCGCGCATCATCAGGTCAACGTATTCGCGGAACGTCGCCTGCTCGTATACGAGCGTGGTCGCTTGCAGCTCAGGGCTGGCGGTCGAGCCGCGAAAGTCGAGGATGACCGCGATCGCGGACTCGTACTCGCGCCTCGCCGCCGTAATGTCTCCGCGCGCGGCGAGCAGCCTGGCCCGCACGTGACGTGCGCTCGCCTCGAGAACCGTGTCCGACTTCTCGAGCGCGAACTTCAACGCGCCGGCCGAGAGCTCATCGGCCTCGGCGAGCGACGCCGCGTTCGGCTTGGCCGAAATGAGGTACTCGGCGAGCAGCAGCTGCATCTGTACGCGCCGCACCGGATGCGCGACCTTCGCGTCTGCCAGAGCCTCGTGGGAGATCGCGATGGCGCGATCGAAGTGTTCCGTGGCCGCGTAGTCGAGCGCCACCTCATATTTCGAGAGCAGCTTCCTGTCGGGCGTGGCAGAGCGCTCCAGCGCTTCGCGATGCATCGCCAGGGCCTCATCCACGCGACCTTCGTAGCGCGCATAGCGCCCCGCGATCGCCAGACTCAGGATCAGGGCGGTGGTATCGCTGGTGATGCGCCGCTGTCGCAGGCTCTCGGTGAAGAAGGTTCCCGCCTGCTGCAGATCACCGCGCCGCCAGTACACCATGCCGAGCCCGTACATCACGCGCCCCATGTCCAGCGCCGACTGGCGCTCACGCGCCGCCTCCAGTGCAATCAGCAGGCAGGTGATGGCTTTGGTCGTGTCGCCGTAATACGAATACGCCATGCCGGCATTGAAATAGTAGGTGGGGTACCGTTCCGGGGAGTATTTCTTGTTGACGAGCGGAAGGACACGGTCGAAGTAGCGGGCCGCGGTGGCGTAGTTGCCGAGATCGGTTGCGGTGACGGCCAGGTTGTGCAGCGTCGACAGCTCATCGGAGCGGTGTCCGACTTTGTGAGAGGCGTCCGCAGCCGCTTCGAAGTAGCGAGTTGCACAAGCGTAGTCCGCGAGCTGGAAGCAAAGCACACCGAGGAACTTGACGGCACGCGCCTTTTCCACCGCGCTCAAGGGCGACGAGGCGGCGGCCAACTCAGTGAAGGTCTTTTCCGACTCGATCTTGGCTTCCGCGGGCGTTGGATTCTTCGACGTGGCGTCGTTCACCACTTCGATCAAAGCACCCGCGACGTTGAATCGGGCCCGGGCGGCATTGCGCGGCTCCGGATTTTTCAATGCGGCGAAAGCCGCCGCGCTCCGCCGAAACTCGGCGATCCCGTCACCCACTTCGCCCAGCGGGCCGGCAGTCAGAACTCCATTGATGTGGTGCGCCCAGGCGGCCATGCGCGCATCACCGCCGGGCGATTCGAGCTGCGCGATCGCGACCTTCATGAGTTTGACGCGATGCTTCGAGGACTCTTCGGAGACCGATGAGCCGCGCAATGTGGCTTCGCTCCACGCCCGGTAGGCCGCGACTCGCGCCAGAGTTTCCGGCGTCGTCGAATCGCGCGCGTAGCACTGGATGCGGGTGCGCACCTGCGCGGGCGCGGGCATTTCCGGCGGCATCGATAGATAGAGCGAGAGCTTGTTCCCTTTGGCGACGGGAACGGCGGCGACTTCAACGCCCTCGCCGTAGAAGCCCGAATCGACTTCCACCTTTGCCGGCGCGGCGCCCTCCGCGGCAGATTGCAACTCGAGGACCACGTCCCCGTCGTCCTCTTCGACGATCGCGACGCAGGTGCCGTCAGCGGGTGCGATCACGGCGCGGGTGACGGTATCGAGCGATTCGCCGCGCACGAGCGAGAGACGCTCATTGAGGAGGACGGACTCGCCGGCGGCGTGCGGCTCGCGAGAGCAGCCTGCGAGGCCCGCGAACAAGCTGGCCACCGCCACGGTGGTCGGGATAGTTAGACGCATGAGGGGCGAGATGCTACCGGGTATCAGGTTTCATGCCAGATCAACGCCGCTTCCGCGGGACGCCCGGGACCCTCGGCAACCCCGTGTGCTGAGTCTTGAACGGCCTGTGGGCGCCAGCGCCCCTCTTCCCCTCCGCTGCATCGCCGGTACCCGCCGGCTGATACCCCGGGACTAACTGCTGCTTGCCGTTGCCGATCAGATCCGCCCGCCCCATCTGTCGCAGCGCTTCGCGCAAGGTCGGCCAATTGTTCGGGTCGTGATAGCGCAAGAACGCCTTGTGCAGGCGGCGCACTTTGATGCCCTTCGGAACCCTCACCTCTTCGCTGTCGCGCGTGACGCGCTTCAGGGGATTCTTCAACGTGTGGTACATCGCGGTCGCGGTTGCCATCGGGCCCGGCAGGAACGCCTGCACCTGGTCGGCGCGGAGGCCGTTTCCCTTGAGCCATAACGCGAGCTCGAGCATGTCCTTGTCGGTGGTGCCCGGATGCGCGGCGATGAAATACGGGATGAGGTACTGCTCCTTGCCGGCTTCCTTGCTGAACTTGTCGAACAGCTCTTTGAACTTGTAGTAGCTGCCGACGCCGGGCTTCATCATCTTGGATAGCGGCCCAACGCCTATGGCCTCGGGTGCGATCTTGAGATAGCCGCCCACGTGATGCTGGGCCAACTCCTTCACGTATGCCGGCGACTCGATGGCGAGGTCATAGCGCACACCGCTCGCGATCAGGATTTTCTTCACGCCCGGCAGCGCGCGCGCCTTGCGATACAGATTGATCAACGCGCCATGGTCGGTGTTGAGGTTCGGGCAGATGCCGGGGTACACGCAGCTTGGCTTGCGGCAGGCGCTCTCGATCTCTTTCGATTTGCAGGCGATGCGATACATGTTGGCGGTGGGGCCGCCAAGATCGCTGATGACTCCGGTAAAGCCCGGGACTTCGTCGCGGATCTTTTCGATCTCGCGCAGCACGGAACCTTCGCTGCGATTCTGGATGATCCGCCCTTCGTGCTCGGTGATGCTGCAGAACGTGCAGCCGCCGAAACACCCGCGCTGGATGGCGATGGAGAACTTGATCATCTTGTACGCCGGGATTTCGGCGTTGCCGTAGCTCGGATGCGGCTTGCGCGCGTACGGCAGCTCGTACACGAAGTCCATGTCCTTGGTAGTTAGCGGCACCGGCGGCGGGTTCAACCACACGTCGAGATCGCCATGGCGTTGCACGAGTGCGCGCGCGTTGCCGGGGTTGGCTTCGAGATGCAGGATGCGGGAGGCGTGCGCGTACAGAACCGGATCCTGGGTCACGGCTTCGAACGACGGCATGCGGATGACGCTGCGCTCGCGGTCTTCACTCTTCACGCGCCGCGCGAACTTGACGACGACCTCTGGCGCCTTCGGCGGCGCCTCGCCGGCCTCGACGGCCGCGGCTTCTTCGTTGGCCTTGCGGATCTCCGGCTCCATCGCATACGGATCGATGGGCGGATTGAGCCGCCCCGGCGCATCTATATGAGTGGAATCGATTTCGATGAAGTCATGCGACTTGCGCACGAACGCGGTGCCGCGCAGGTCGTTGATCTCGGCGATGGTCTCGCCCGCGGCGAGCCGGTGCGCGATCTCGCAGATCTGCCGCTCGGCGTTGCCGAACACGAGCAGGTCGGCTTTGGCGTCCAGCAACACGCTGCGGCGAACTTTCTCGCTCCAGTAGTCGAAGTGCGCGATGCGGCGCAGCGAGGCTTCGATGCCGCCGATGACGATGGGTACATCCTTGAACGCTTCGCGCGCGCGCTGCGCATACACGACGACGCTGCGGTCCGGCCGCTTGCCACCCATGCCGCCAGGCGTGTAGGCGTCATCGCTACGGATGCGCTTGTCCGAGGTGTAGCGGTTCACCATCGAGTCCATGTTCCCGGCGGTGATGCCGAAGAAGAGATTCGGCTTGCCTAACTGCTTGAAGGGCTCGGCGCTTTGCCAGTCCGGCTGCGCAATGATGCCGACGCGAAAGCCCTGCGCCTCTAACAACCGCCCCATGATGGCCATGCCGAAACTGGGATGATCCACATACGCATCGCCGGTGACGATGATGATGTCGCAGGAATCCCAGCCGAGCTCGTCCATCTCGGCGCGTGACATGGGCAGGAATGGCGCGGTGCCAAAGCGGGCGGCCCAGTGCTTGCGGTAGGTATTGAGTTCTTTGGGAAGCACGGCGGACATCGGAACTCCACGGATGGAATGCGAAGTCGGCCGTCACCGCAGCTGGCGACACATATATAAGTGTGTCACCGCGGGACTTGCGCACCGGAACTTACGCCGGCCAACTCCACTTCCTGGGTCTAGCAGGGGACCTCGAGGTTGGGCGATGTCATAAGACGTCGCCTACTGCCAGAGGCTGGATGGGCGGGAGTTTAGGGAGGAATCGGTGGAAGTCAAAAAAGACGGCTTCCGAGGCTGTAAAACAGCGAAGGGAGCGTTGGCCGTCGGCGCGACGGCGCCCTAACTGATGCCGAACGCCCTGCGCGCGGCCGCCCAGAAGTCGAGGCGCTCGGCCAAGCCGTTCAAACCCCCATTGATGACGCGCGTGATCTGGCGAAAATCCTCGCTGTCATCGTCGTCGGATCGGTCGTCGGCCAATTCGTTGAGGCCGCGGGTCCGCCAGAACCAGGCGGCCGACATGGACGCGTGCCGCGGCTCGAGCATGAGGTCTGGTGTGCTGGCGAAGTCGACTTTCAGCGCGTCGCTCACCGCGGTGTAGTTGCTGCGGCCGGTCATCTGGATGAGGCCGCGGCCACGGAAACGGAATCCGTCGCGGGACTCCGGCGTGCCGTTGCCCATGCGATTGGCATACACGAAGTTGGCCAGCTTCTCGGGATTGCGTTCGTACTGCAGCGCAATTTCGAGCGTGGGGAAGCGCTTGGGCCAGGTGCGCATGAGCGCTCCAGCGGAGTAGCTGAGGCGCTCCTCGATGAAGCGGCACTGACCGGACTCGTGCGCAATCTGCGCGAGGAACGCGGCGGCGCGCGCGCGGGTGCGAATCTCGAAGCGCTTCATGGCGGCGGTGAGCGCCGGGAGCCAGAGTTCCGGCTTGCCTAGCGGCATGATGGCCGCGAACTGTTTAGTTAGGATCTTCACGAAGCCTCCGGGTTCCTCCTTGACCGGCGGCAAAAATACGCGGGCTGAATGGCCAACCGCAATATCCCGGATGTGGCCTTCTCGTAATTTGGTGATTTTGTTCCGGAGCGCGGGTGAGGTCCGGCCCCTTTTGCTAGGAAATGGGGAGTGTCCCCATTACAGGTTGGCGAGCCACTGGCCTACGCTCTCCCACGCCGGCGTCTGCGCGATCAGGAATCGCACCGGCAGGCTGATCAGCAGGATGGCGCCGCCAATCGAGTAGACAGGATGCACGATGCGGTACTTCCGCCAGTCGCTCACCAGGCACCAGGCGAGGAAGGCCGCGGTTACGCCAAACAGTACCGGGCCGAAGTATTTGTCGCTGTGCGTCGCGAAGACCAATCGCGCGGCGGGAGGTCCGAGCACAGAGATCGTCGCGAGCGTCATCAGCCGTTTGTGCAGTTGGGCGCGCTTGCGCAGGATGAGCGCGGCGCTGACCAGGATGGCGAAGCCGGTGATGGCCACCAGTGGGATCAACACGAACTGCTGGGAATTCATGCCCATGGGCCGCGGACGCAGCGCACCTGCTGACACGATGGCGGTGGCGAAACCAAAGACCACGACGAGCGCGGCAATGAAGATGCCGGCGATGCCGAGCTGCATGTGCGTGCGGTAGTTCTCCTTGGCGATCAGGCGCGTCTGGATCACGAACAACACGAGCCAGGCGGTGAACGCAATGCTGTGCACATGCAGCAGCACCGTGATGGGCGGCACGTCAAACCAGTAGCGCAGGTAGTAGGTGCGTGCGAAACCGATGACGGTGAACATCGCGA
The DNA here is from genome assembly GCA_039930985.1 of Pseudomonadota bacterium. GTDB lineage: Bacteria > Pseudomonadota > Gammaproteobacteria > Steroidobacterales > Steroidobacteraceae > CADEED01. Next base: position 53,021 of record JBDTSV010000152.1, on the reverse strand, counting down.
GCGCGACTGCGATCGTGGGATAGAAGCGATTGCGGACTACGGCAGCCATGGGGATCTCTCCAGGTTCTTCTTCTTGTTCTATACGTGAAAGTACTACCGGCCCGGACATCTGGCTACCGACCGGCGCCGATCCTTGCGATCGACTCAAGGAAGTCGAAAGCAGGCTCTTCAAATAAAAAGAGCCGGATTGATCAGGTCCGGCCCCTTTTGCTAGGAAATGGGGAGTGTCCCCATTATTTCAGGGCGTCGGCGAGGCCGGGGACGTAGTCGGCGCCTTCGAGCACCTGGAGGCTCGCGCCCTTGAAGTCGTTGCCCACCGGCTCGTAGCGGCCGCCGAGGCACTGCGACAGGAAACTTTCCGCGATGGCATAGAACGACGTGCGATTCGCGGGCCGCGCAAAGCCGTGGCCTTCATCCGGATACAACACGTAGGTCACGGGCAAATTCTTGTCCTTCATGGACTTCACGATCTGGTCGGCCTCGGCCCGCTTGACGCGCGAATCGTTGGCACCCTGCGCGATCAGCAGCGGCTTCTTGATGGCAGAGACGCGCGTGAGCGGCGAGCGCTCGGCTAACAATTTTCTGCCCTCCTCGGTGCGCGGATCGCCGACTCGCGTGGCGAAGTCCTCGAAGAAGGATTTCCAGTACGGCGGGATGGTGGCCATCAGCGTCTGGATATTGCTCGGGCCGACGACGTCGACGCCGCAGGCAAAGGTGTCGGGCGTGAACGTGAGGCCGACCAGCGTGGCGTAGCCGCCATACGAGCCGCCGTAGATGGCCACCTTGTCGGCCATGGTGATCTTCTGCTTGACCGCCCAGGCGACGGCGTCGAGCAGGTCGTCGTGCATCTTGCCCGCCCACTCCTTGTTGCCGGCGTTGGTGAATGTCTTGCCGAAACCGGTGGAGCCGCGATAGTTCACCGAAAGCACGGCGTAGCCGCGGTTCGCCAGCCACTGGTGCTCGCTGTTGAAGCCGTAGTCGTCACGTGACCAGGGACCGCCGTGCACGTTGAGCACCAGCGGCACCGGTGATTCCGGAATGCCGTCGCCGTTGGTATCAGAACCGGGCGGCAGCGATAGATAGGAGACCAGCGTCAGGCCGTCGCGCGCCTTGAGCTCGAGCGACTGCAGGGGCACCAACGGCGCCTTGGTCAGCGCCGGGCGCTGATCGAAGAGTTTGGTGATCGAGCCTGCCTTGCGGTCGTAGAGGTAGCTTGTGGCTGGCGCCAGCGCATCGTCCGCGGCCACGGTCCAGTAGTTGTCATCGAGCGAACGGTTGGTGATCGCAAAGCCGTCGCCCAACTCCTTCGACAGCAGGTCCATGTCCTTCTGGACGGACGGCGTCAGCACGGTGATCTCGGGCTTGAGATAGTTCACCGTGTATGCCTGCGGCGTTTTCATGCGCGGGTCGATCCACACGGTTTCGATGTCGGCTTGTTCGCTGGCGCCCAACACCGTGATCTTGCCGGTGGCGAGATTCACGCGAACCAGCGCGGATTTGTCACGGCCGACCGATGAGTGCATGAGCGCGGTGGCGCCAGAACCTTCGATGCCGATGGTGCCGGTGGTCAGGGAATCTTCCTGGCCGTACTTGAGCAGGCTTACCCATTTTCCGCCGGACTTGCGGAAAATTTCGCTGCCATCGACGCCGCTCTTCAGCGCGAGTTTCGGCTTGAGATCGAGGTCCAGGTCATAGGCGGTGAACTCCTGCACGTTCTGTTCGATCAGCACGCGCTTCGCTGTAGTTAGATTGACTTCCCACAGGTCGTGCCATTCCGGCGCGCGGTCATTGATGGACACGGCCACGACGCCGGGCTTCTTCCACGACAGGCTGGCGACGCGCGCCGCGATGCCCTTGTAAGGAGTGAGGTCCCTGGTGGTGCCGGACACCACGTCGGCGGCGAACAGATGCCAGTTCTCGTCGCCGCCTTCATCCTGGATGAAGAGCACATGCCGGTTGTCGAACGCCCAGAAGTGCTGGCGGATGCCACGCTTGGTGTCGTTGGTCAACGGCTTCGCGGCGGACGGATCGCCGCGCGGGCCCACCCAGACGTTGAGCACGCCGTCCTTCGGCGCGATGAACGAAATGTACTTGCCGTCGGGCGATATGCGCGCCTGCGCCTTCTCGGGATTGCCGAACAATGCGCTGCGCGGGATGACCGGCGTGCCGGCGATGGCTTCAGCGGCGGTGGGCGTCTGCGCGGCGCAAATGACGGGAAGCAGCAGAGCGACCGCGAGGGCGCTGAGGGTGACGGTTTTCATGGTTTTTCTCGGGCGGTGAGAGCCGGGAGGTCTGGCCGGCATTCTACATACAGGAGCGGAAATCCGGGTCTTCCCCCACGTAGACGCGCGTCAGGGCGTTGTGGTTGCACGCCGAAACCCATGTTAGGTTCCCGCCCCTATGTCGGATACCACTACGATTCGTCTGCCGCCAAAACTGCGCGCCCGCCTGAGTTCGATTGCAAAAGACACTGATCGTTCCGTGCACAGCATCATTCTCGAAGCGGTCGAAAGACATACCACCTACGAAGAACAGATCCGCGCTTTGGTGAAACAGGCGATCGCCGCTGACCAGGACGTCGATCGCCTCGGCGAGGTGTACCGCGCGGAAGATGTCCATGCGTGGATGGCGCGCCTCGCAAAAGGCAGCGGCGATCAACGGCCGAAGCCGTGGCGCAAATAGTCTACGCAGCGTCCGCGCTCGATGACGTCGAGCGCGCGCACCTCGCTGGCAACGCCGCCGGCATTCGGTCCGCGGTCGAAAATCTCGCCGCCCATCCGCTCGTTGGCCGGCGCGTCGAAGGCGATCTGCGCGAGCTGGTGATCTCGTTCGGCGCCACGGGCTATGTCGCGCTGTATCGATTTGTCTTGCTGAAGGATGAAGTGCGCGTGCTGGCGCTGCGTCACCAACGCGAGATCGGCTATCTACCTTGAAATCATTTGGGGCCGCCGCCGGCACATGCAAGCCGGATGTCGCTGGCAGCACGGGCTGCGCCGCGCCTGACAGCAGCAATGGCCTGGATTTTCTGTTTTTCCAGCGCAGCGCGCTCAGAGTCAACTTTCGCAATCTGCGCGTCGATCTGGGCAAACGGATTGCCCGTGGGGTGATAGTTGCCTTCAGCCGTCAACGTAGTCCGAAGCTCGACCCGTTCGGCCACCAGCGCCGCGCGCTCAGTGGCCTTCGCCGCCAGTAGTTGGTTGAACTGTCGCTCGTTCGCGGCTTCCTGCAGATCGTAAGCAGCCTGTGATTCGGCAAGCTGCGTCTCGCAATTCGAAGATGCCGGCAACGTCGATGGAATTTGCACGGGAGCGTTGCCGCTTCCTGTCGGTGTCACCGGAGCAGTCGATACCGGGGACGTTGGTGTTGTCGGTGGCGTCGCGCTGCCAGTTTCCACCGGTGACGTCGGCAAGGTTGCCGGGTTGGGCGGCGAGCCCCCGGTGAAGTCGGCACGGCGGAAATCCCAGGCGCAGTTGACCTGCACTCTCGAGTCCCCCGGCTGCATGAATCCGAAGCTGCCCTTCGGCGTGTCCGAGGTCTGCCCGGCCAGGTGCGTGCTCGCGGAAGTCCCTTTGATCGAAGGGAACGTGTATTCGAATGCCTCGGCGGCGATCGGGCTGCTCGAGATGACTCGCCCGCCGCGCAGGACTTCCTGCGTGCCGCTGACCGCACCGCGGCCGCGAAGCTGGGCGTGATCCGGCTGAATGAGCACCACGCCGTCCGAGGCGCGCATCACCACCGAGATCGGGCCATTCATTCCCGCGACGCTACGCGTCCACTGCACGCGAAGCGTCTGATCGCCGGTCGTGCGTTCCAACGAACCGCCGCCTGATACGCCCCACGTGCCCGGGTAAATCGTGAAAGCACCGCGCGCGGTCGGCGCGCCTGCACTGGTTTGCCAGGCGTGCGTCTGTCGATCCGTGTAGCCGGGGCCGGTGATCGTCACATCGCAGCGCGCCGAGCCGCTCCATGCCGGACTCTGCGCGTGCGACGGAATCGCCACGGCAAGAAACAACAGGGCGAGACCGATAGGGCTTTTGTTCATGTGAGGCTCAGGGTCTTCGTACACTTTGCCGGCAAGACTCGGCGACGTTTCCAGAGTGCCACGAATACGTGCAGGTCCAAACCCATGGACCGGGGGTAGACCTTTCCGGCAAATCCTAGTCGGAAGAATTCGGGAGCGGAGCCCCCATTTTCCTGAGGTCTTTGTCGGCGAGGCCGACCAATACCGCCTCGCCGCTGTCGCGATCGATGCGGAACTCACCATAGCGCGCGCCCGCATAGCGCTCGGCGCTGCCCTCTTCGAAAAAGTACGCGTTGGTGCCGAGCCAGACCTGGCCATTGCGTACGCGATAGCGGATGCGCAGGCCGGTTGCGTTTGGGTCAAAGGAGAATGTCGCGATACCGCGTGAATCCACCAGCAATGGCGCTCTACCGCTCTCGCCGGCGGCGATGTGGCTGGCGAGATCGAAGCGCAGCGCCATGTAATCACCCTGCATGAGCGAACGCGGGTCGATTGGTGCGAGCGCGAGGAATATGCGCTCGCCGTTGGTCTTGATGCGTTCCTTCGCGAAGATGGACCAGTTGACCGCGCCGAGCACCAGCACGACGACGGCAATCAACAGTTTGCGCACGAGCAAGCTGCTCATTGTTCGCGCTTCCGCAAGGTGACTCCGGCCAGGAGCAACGCCGCACCGGCCAGCGCCATGATGAGCGACTTCCACATGAGCGTGGTGCCATACAGATAGTAGAACCGCGCCATGTGCAGCAACGCGGCCAGCACCGCCGAGCCTAACAATGCGTTGCTGCGGACCAGGAACGCGCCGTAAGCCGAGGCCATGGCCAGCGCGACGGACAGCAATGGAAACAGCGCCCACCACGAAAACGGCATTCCGCCGTGCTCGAGGCGCAGAGAAAAGATGTCGATGGGCATGGCGTCGGCGCTACCCAACTGCAGGCCCAGCAGCAGTCCGATGAGAAGCGGACGCGCGTAGGCACGCAGGCCGCTCGACATCCAATAGGTTTCGTTGCGGATGAGCCAGGCGGTGAACGCCAGCAACGGCACCCAGGTAACCAGCCAGGTGATCGGAACCGTCCACGCACCGAGCAGCGGCGCTGCCGCTTGATGTCCTTCGCCGAAGAGAAACTGCTCGCCGGACAGGGGCTGCAGCAGGAGACGGATCGTGAACACCCAGGCGACGGTCGCGAACACCGCGGCCAGTGTGCGCGCGGTCTTGTTAGGCATGACGATGAGCACGAGCACCTGCAGGGCGAGCATGGTGGCGGCGGCGGGCAGGGTCGACTGGTAGTTCTTGAGGATCCCCCAGCCGACCGCGAATTGCCCGGCGATCGAGATGGCGAGCGCAAGCTGATCGAGGAACACCGCCGTGCTGTCGGCGCGATACATCGCCCATGCGCTCACCAGCAAGAAGCTGCCGAGCGTGAAGATGGCGCCGGTGGACTCGACCCGAAAGGCGAGCCCGATGAATACCAGCACGAATATTCCCGCGAGCCAGCCGGCGGCGCCCTGCAGCAGCGCGACGAACCACGGGCGCTCCACGGCGTCTGCAGGCGGAGCCTGGTCGGGAATCACACCACGGGCGCGCAGCTGCGCGATGAATTCGAAGAATGTGGCGGAGCTCACGGGTCCGCCGCTTTGCGCCAGCGGCGCGTGAGCGAAGTCAGGATTGCACCCGCGGCCGTTGAAGTGCCGACGAGCCACAGCGCCAGCAGCAGGAACGTGCCCTCGTCGCGGAACTCGACCGCGCGGCCCAGCCAGACGAGGCTGACGATGATGAAAGTGCCCATGACCACCGCGAGTGGATAGACGTCGGTGCGGCGGCGAACTGTGTACGACCCCACCCAGGCCATCGCGATCGCCAGGAGGAATACCGAGGCCGCATCGAATTGGGACTCGCCATATCCCGGGCTGCCACCGGCCACGGCCAGCACTCCACCCCAGGTTCCGAAGCCGAAGGCGCACGAGAGGATGAACCGTCGAACCCAGTCCGGCGCGGCGCCGATCGGCCGCACCTCGAGCGCGAACCACAACGCGAGATTGATCATTCCCGCGGAGATGATGAGCAGCGCCGGCCGCAAGTGCCGGCTTTCGATGGCGGCCCAGAGCAATCCACCCGTGGGGTGCGCGCCGCAGAACAAGGCCAGCGCGGTATTCAACACCAGGATCCAGGCCGCGCTCGCCACGCTCCACTGGGCGACGACCACGAGCGGCAGACCTAACAAGGCCCACATCAGGAACAACTCGTAGACATCCGCGCCGGTTTGATAGGTCTGGCCGAAGAGCGCAAGCAGCGCGCCGGTGGTGATGAAGGCGAGGAAGCTGGCGCCGCGGCCGATGAATTCCGGCGGCGGCCTGGCGAATGCGACGGCCGTGCAGCCGACCAGCGCGATTTCCACCAGCGCGAAGCGGCCAACCACTGCGAACCGGCCCCAGTTGGCGGCCACGAAGAACACCAGCGCCGAAGCGAGCGACAACACACCGCCGATGCGCAGGCAGTTGGCGAAGAAGTGGATGGCTTCCGCACGCGAAGGCCGGGCCTCGGCAAGCTCGAGCATGGTCTCGGTTCGGCGGCTATCCAGCGAATAGAATTCGGCCAGTCCGTCGAGCTCGCCGCGTTTCAACTTGGGCTGCATGCGTGGCGCAGTATAGCCGCGCCTCACAACCCTCCCGCGACTTCGCGCCGCCGGACTCCAGGTATCGGTTTTTGCGACCGCGGGGCGCGTCTTATGTGGCATGCTTGCCCTCGCACAAGGAAGTTTGCAAATGAAAACTGCGCTGCTGCGGTTCGCCGCCATCCCGCTCCTGACCCTCTCCCTCGTCTGCGCGAGCAACATCGCCATGGCTAACACCACGCTGCTCTACATCGCCACCCAGAATCCCGACCAGATGGGCATCACCTCGGCGGAGTTCGACTCCGCGACCGGCACGTTGTCGGAGCCGAGGATGATCATCGAGACGCGCGATCCAGCGCATTTCACGATGTCGGCCGACGCCAGACACCTGTACATGTGCAACAGCGGCACGCCCGGCGGCGTCAGCGCATTCGCGGTGGAGAACAAGAAAACCGGCGCGCTGCGCCTGCTCAACTTCAAGGAATCGAAGGGCCGCGGCCCTAGCTACGTAAGCGTCGATCGCAGTGGTCGCTACGTGCTCGACGCCAACTACGGCGGCGGCTACGTCGAGATCTACTCGCTCACCAAGGACGGCGCGCTCGATCAGCAGACCGCGTTCGTGCAGCACACTGGCTCGAGTGTGCATCCGCTGCGCCAGACCAAGCCGTACGCGCACTGGTTCCGGACCGACCCGACTAACAAGTTTGGACTGGTGGCGGACCTCGGCATGGACCAGGTGGTGGTCTACAAATTCGACGCGCGCACCGGCAAGCTCTCGCCGAACGATCCGCCGGCGGTCAAGGTAACCGGCGGCATGGGCCCGCGGCACCTCGTGTTCCACCCGAGCGGCAAGTGGGTGTATGGCATTGCCGAGCTCGCCAACGAAGTGATGGCGTTCAATTGGGATTCGACCCACGGCGTGCTCACGCAGTTCCAATCGGTCAAGACGCTGGCGGAAGGCTTCACGAACCCGAGCACCGCGGCGGAGATCGCCGTGCATGCGAATGGAAAATTCCTGTACGCATCGAACCGCGGCGAGGACAGCATCGTGGTGTATGCCATCGACCAGAAGACCGGCGAGCTCGCGTTCAGGCAGCGCGTGCCCTCGGGCGGCAAGGTGCCGCGCTACTTCACATTCGACCCGTCGAACAAGTGGCTGATCGTCAGCAACCAGGATGCCGGTGGCCTCGCGGTGTTCAGCGTGGATGCCAAGACCGGCGAGCTCGCCGAGAAGGGCGCGCCCCTGGTGATCGTGAAGCCGATGGCGGTGGTCTTCGCGCGTTAGGGGAAAATGGGGACACTCCCCATTACGGTTTGAGCCACCGGACGAACCAGGCGATGCCGGCGTCGATGCTCTCGGGATTCACGCGATGCGGCGTGTCCTTCTGCACCACGAACTCAAGGCGATCCGCCGCATTGACTGCATCGTAGAGCGGCCTGGCGGCTGCGACTGCGAGTCGGACGCCGGCGATGGGTGTGTTCGCGTCCGAATCGCCGTTCACCACTAACAAGGGACGCGGCGCGATGGCCATGAGCATGGCCGGACCGTCGAACTGCCCGTCGATGCCAGGCGCGACGCGCGCATAGAACTGGCGCAGGAACTCCGCGCTCTCCACCGACTTGCCGGAAGCCTTGGCTGCCGACTCAAAGCCATCCTGGATGGTGTGGATGCGCGCGTGCCACTGGCCATTGTCGAGCTCCCACTTGAAGCTCTGCACGCCGATGTAAGACACGGCGGCGGCAATGCGCGGATCGGCGGCGCTCGCGAGATACGTTTCGATTCCACCCTTGGAGATTCCGGTGAGGCCGATGCGCGCCGCGTCGACGTCCTTGCGCGTGCCGAGATAGTCGACCAGCCGCATCACGTCCCAGGTGGTGTCGTAGTAGAACGGATGTTCCTTGCCGCTTTCGAAAGCCCGCGCCATTGCCTCGTCGTATTCACCGACGGCGCCGGCCGGGCGCGCCTTCGTGCGCTCACCGTGATACCGGCCATCGATCGCGACTGCAATGAATCCAGCCTGCGCCGCCTTCAGCACGATGGCGGCAATCTGCCCGCCATCCTTGTTACCGCCGGTGCCATGCAGCGCGATGACCACGGGCCGCGGCGCCTTGAATTTCGCCGCGTCCGGCAGCACTAGATAGCCCGGAACTCGCTCGGTCGCTTCCGACGAAAACCACAGGTGATATTTCCTCAGGCCCTCGACCGAAGGCATCGGCGCCAGCTCGGGCTTGAGCGCGACGATTGGCCGGTCGATGACCCGCAGATACGCTGCGCGCGTCTCCGGCGCGACGCCGTCGGCGAAGGCCGCAGTGGAAAGCTGGAACGCCAGCAGGAAGGTCGCAGATTTTCGAACGAACTTCATGAACAGTCCTTGTGTCGAGGTGCGGCCCAATTTGCCAGGAAATGGGGAGTGTCCCCATTATTTTCCGAAACCGGGATAGAACTGCGCCAGCATGCGATCGCGGTACGCGATCAGGTTCGGCAGACTGCGTGCCTTGGCGTGCGCCGGCGATTCGAACACCGGCGACAGCGCGCCGGCAATGAACGCGAACGCGGTCGCATCGGCGCCGCACGCCTCGCCGCCCATGAGATAGGGACCATCGCCGAGAACGCGCGACAGCGCCTCGAAGGCGCGGTCGGCCATGAGCGTCATCTCGGCCTCGCTGTGCCGGCCGATGCCATGTCCATGCAGATAGCCACGCACCTTGGCGCGCACTCTCCACTTGACCAGCGGCCGGATGATGGCCGGCGCCCGTTTGAAGAAGTTGGCCGGACCTTTCTCGAAGTTCGCATCGTTCATCCAGCGCCAGTACACCATCACCCAGTACAGGTGGTCCTCGAGCATCTTGTCCATGGCCCAGGCCACACCCCGATCCCGTGTAGATAGTCCACGGTCGAAGTCGACGGAATACTTCTGCTCGAGGTACAGGCGGATTAGCGTGGAATCCGCGACGATGGTGCCACTGTCGTCGATGTAGGGCAGCTTGCCCTTGGGCGCGCGCAGAAACCCTCGATTGCTTTCCTGGTATTCGAGCTTCGCGAGCTTGAGCAGCATCTGCGCCTTCATCACGAAGGGGCTCGCGTCGGGTGTGCCGAAAAACGGGCCGAATGTGTACAGGGTGATCATTCTTGTTAGTCCTCCAATTGCACCAGCTTCTGGCGACCCGAGGCGCCGCTCTTGATGCGCACCTGGGTTTTGCGCAACCCGAAATGTCTGGCCACCAGCGCCACGACCGCCGCGTTCGCCTTCCCATCCACCGGCGGCGCCTTGACGCTCGCCCGCCAGCTTCCGTCCGGCATTTCCACCAGTTCTTCCACGCGCGAGCCCGGCTTTACTTTAAGTCGCAGGATTCTCATGTAACAGACGCCTCGGGCTGTGACAAATCGCAGCCTGTGGCGAATCATAGTGTTGACAGCCATGAATGCCACGACCGCCATATCCGACGCCTCGCGGCAGCAGTTCGCCGCGCTGCTCGAGCAACACCGACGCATGGTATTCAGGGTTGCCAATACGTATGCGCGCGCCGCAGACCGCGAGGACCTGGCGCAGGAGATCGCGGCACAGCTGTGGCGCGCCTTTCCCGCCTACGACGCGTCGCGACCGTTTTCCACCTGGCTATATCGCATCGCGCTCAACGTGGGGATTTCCCATTTGCGCAGCAACGCGGCGCGTGAACGCCGCACGGTGCCGCTCGAGCTCGAGATGCACGAGGCGGCCGATCCACTCGCGCCCGAAGCGGGCGCCGACGAAGCTCCGCGCATTTTAGGCGAGTTCATCGCACAGCTCGACGCGCTGAACCGGGCACTGCTTCTGCTCTACCTGGACGAACACTCCACACGGGAAATCGCCGAGATTCTCGGCATCACCGAAACCAACGTAACCACCAAGATCAACCGGCTCAAGGAGCGCGTGCGGCGCTGCGGAGAAACCCATGGAACTCGATGACTTCAAGCAGCAGTGGCAGCAGATCGACCGCAAGCTCGACCGCAGCATCGCGCTCAATCTGCGTCTGCTCACCGAAAAGCGCACCCGCCGCGCCAAGCTGCGGCTGGTTCCGATGCTGTTGCTGCAGCCCGTGCAGATCGTGATCGGCCTCGCGTTGACGATCTTCTTCGCCCGCTTCTGGATCGCGAATCTCGGCTCGTGGCCGCTCGTGATCAGCGGCGTGTTTCTGCACGCGCTGAGCATCGGCCTGATCATCGATGCCGCGGTTCGAATGCTGCTCATCGCGCGGATCAACTATGCCGCGCCGGTGGTTACGATTCAGCGCTATCTCGCGTTGGCACGCCGCTGGGAAATCCGCTCCTTCAAATGGACCTGGGTCGCGGTCTGGCTCGCCCCACCGGCATTACTGGTGGTTGGCGCGAAGCTCTCGACCACTGTCAACCTGTGGAGCGTCGCGCCCAAGGCCGTCATCTACACTGCAATAGGTGGAGTGGTCGGCGTGGCTCTGTCCTGTCTCTTCGATTTCTGGGCACGACGCAGCCCGCGACTCGGCGCCGCCCTGGACAGCATGTACGTGGGTTACACCATCGCCGGAGCGCAAGCGACGCTCGATGAAATCGACGAGTTCGCGCGGGAGTGAGGCAACTCCTCCTCCCGCAGCGAACCCGCCGACAAGTCACGACATCGTCTTGCCGGTCTCGAGCAGCGACTTGAGGTCGCTGAGAATCCAGTTCCATCCGCCGCCACCCTTCGTGTCGAAGCGCGAGGTCGTGGCTCCGGTCATCATCGGCAAGCCGGTGGTGTCGTGCGTGACGGTGAGGCGGCAGAATCCGCCGGCCGTCTGCTCGATCTCGAACGTGATTCGCGAGAAGCCTTCTGCCTTGTGCGCGTCGTTGAAGAGAAAGCGATAGGTCTGCACGAGCTTGAACGGCGGCTTCGCCTCGATGACTTCGCCGTCGACAATCACTTCGGGCAATCCCATGGACTGCATCTGCGCATTGGCGATGCATTTGAATTTTCCGCCCGGCTTGAGCTCGTAGTGACTGACGCCGCGATAACCATACTTCCCGTTGAATTCGGGACTGGTGATGTGATCCCAGATCGCACCAGGCGCAGCCTTGATGTAGATCTCGTGGATGTGCGTGGTCGAATTGGCCGGCAGGGGTCTCAGGCTCTCTTGCGCAACGGGGGGCATTTGGCTTTCTCCAAGGTGGTTTTGAGTTCAGCGAGCGCGGACAGTTCGCGCTCCTTGTATTTGTCGATCCAGCGGTCGTGAATAAGACGGATCGGGACCGCATTCAGAAAATGTAATTTTTCGCGGCCTTCACGCCGCGTGATGACGAGACCGGCCTCTTCCAGCACCTTCAAATGCTTCATGACCCCAAAGCGGGTCATCTCGAGCTCCCATTCGAGCTCGCCCAGCGTCTGGCCGTCGCGCTTGTGCAGCAGGTCGAGCAGGAACCGGCGCGAGGAATCGGCCAGGGCCTTGAACACCAGATCGTCGCTTACCATGACGCAGACTATATGTGACCATTTGGTCACATGTCAAAGCCAGCGAGGACGAGCGCGAATTACCGGGTTTTATTGCAGCGTCAGCACGAACCCGCCGCGCGGGCGTATCGTGATCTCATCGGCCAGAACGCCCTTCTCGAGCGGAAAGGGTTCGCTCTTGAAGCCGAGAAAGTCGATGCCGTCGGTGATCAGCGCGCCCTGTTTCGACACCCCCAACGACTTGAGATCGATCCTAACCTTGCGCGGAGCGCGATCGGCATTGATGCCGGCCACATACCAGGTCGAGCCGGCCCTGCGCGCAATCACGGCGAACTGGCCGGGAAACCCGTCGATGAACTTCACGTCATCCCAGACCACGGGCACTGTCTTCAGGAAGTCCCGTACATACGCGGGTGCTTTCGCCATGCCCGCGGGGATCTCGGCGAAGTGCTGGATGCCCGAGGTGAACAATACCGAAGTAGCTAGTTCGAAGGCCGCCGACGTGCGGCGCTCCACCGTATTGTTGAGGCGATCGAGCACCACCGGCGTGAAGTCCATCGGGTCGAATACATTGCGCGCGAACGGCAGCATCGCATCGTGGGTCGGAGATTCTTCGGCGTTGCGCTGCTCGAACGTGTTGTATTCAAGGCCGCGCACCGCTTCCATGGTCATGAGATTCGGGTAGGTGCGCTGCCAGCCGCGCGGCAGCGTCGCGCCGTGGAAGTTGGTCGCGAGCCCGATGCGCGCCGTGTCTTCGAGGATGTCGTGGTAGTAGGCGATGGTCGATTGCGCATCGCCCGCGAAGAAGTCCACCTTCACACCAGCAATGCCGAGATCCTTGATCCTCTGCAGCTCGGCGCGTCGCGTGGCCGGATCGAACATGCGATCGCGCGGCGTCAGCGGCGTGGTATTCCACTCGCCGGCGGAGTTGTACCAGACGAGTATTTTCACGTTCTTCGGGCGGCCGTACTCGATCAGCTCCTTGAGCCCGTCATAGCCGATCTGCCGGTCCCAGGCCGAATCGACCAGCGTGTATTGCCAGCCCATCTCCGCGGCATAGTCGATGAACTTCTTCTGCACTTTGACGATCGTGTTGTCGTCGCCCATGAGCGGCCAGCTCCACGATGCCTTGCCCGGCCCGGAAGCGGTGGTCTTGAAACCCTTCGCCGGTGGATCGGCGAGATCGGTGCCGAGCGTGGATTCGGTGATCGTCTTGAGGTCGCCGACGACCGCGAAGCGCCAGGGCGTCGTCCACGGCAGCGTCGACTCGGGCGTCACCGCCCCACCGTGGCTGGTCTCGAGCGGCCCGGGAAAGTCGATGAAGTATTCGGTGCTGCGCCGGGCCGCCAACAGGCGCGCGCCGCAGTAGTTGCGGCGAAGACCCGCTTCGCTCACCAACAACCACGTGTCGCCGCTACGGAACAGCGCCGGAAAAACCCAGCCGCCGCCCTCGAGCGAGGGCTGGCCTACCGGGATATCGCGCTCGTAGTACTCCTCATACGAAGGATTCGATTCGTTCCAGCCCGAGCGCGCCGGCGCGATGGGCTGCAGCCAGCCGTGCGTGCCCGCCAGAAAGTTGAACGAGGAGGTCTCACGACTGATTTTGTGTATTGCTGCGTCATTCTCGGGAAATACGTAGCGGAACGCGAAGCCGTCATTCGACACCTGCACTTCGATGTCCATGCGCGCGCCGGCGGCGGTTTGCAGCTCGATGACGCGCCGATTGGCGCGATAGACGTTGTGCCGGCGCTTGGCGGTCTGCAGCTCGTAGTGGTCCTCGACCTTCTCGAGACGCGACACTCGTTTTGAGTAGTTAGAGGTGGGTGTGAGGCCGATGGTGAAGTCGGCGTCGTCGCGCACCAGGCCGAGCCGCGACTTCTGCAGCACCGGTTTACCGCCGACGCTCACGGTGTAGCTCGGCTGGCCGTCGCTGACCGTGACCTCGACCAGGATGCGTCCATCGGGGCTGGCGATGCCGGCGCTCGGCACCAGTTGCATGGCTGCCGCGGACGTGGCAACTCCATAAGAGGCGATGGCGACCAGCGCCAGTCGAACGATCGTCATGAACAGCTCCCCACGTAACGGCTCGCAAGCCTAGCAGAGAGACCACGGTGCCCTGGGGGTGGAGGGCACCGTGGTATTTAGTCCGAGGGCATCCCTGCCCTCGTTCTCCACTAAACGAGTCTCGCGGCTCCCGCCTCGAGCAGCGCGTGCGCCGCGTCGGCGAAAGTACGGCCCAGATCGCGGTCCACCGCGATCACGGACGACTGTTGAAACTGTGTCCCCATGACGATGAGATCGGCGGCGCTCAGCGAATCCGAGAACCACGGCGGCGGCGGCCAGGGCAGCGGCCAGCGGATGTGCATGCCATTGCCGCAGATCTCGTCGACGAATTTCGCCACGTGACCGCCGACGATGATGATTCCGCGCTCGCCACCGGGACGCGGAATGAGGTCGGCGATCTCCGCGACCATGGCCATGCGGTCGGTGAACTCGAGGATGACGGCGGCGAGAAAGGCCGACTTCGGCGGCAGGGGCTGCGGATTCAGCGCCACTTGCGATTGCGGGTCACCGCCGATGACATCCCAGATATCAGGATGTTTCTCCGCGATGACACGCCAGAGGTAACCGCCGGTCCCGGCGCCAATGACCGAACGCTCCAGGGCCTTGCGGATGTAGGGGTCCAGCGGACCCGGAGGATTCCCCGAGTCGTCGGGATTGGGGTATCCCGTCGTCAACTGGCTAACTAAAGCCGTCAAAGCACGGGCGGACAGGTGTTTCGGCGGCGGTCTCGGGCCCGGCTTGCCGGGCACGGCGGCGTCGGAATCAGAGGGACCAATGCTGCGATGCGCGGTGAAATTCATCGTTTTACCTCCATGCGTCTTTTTTGTGCGAATTGAGGGCGGAGATTCGCCCTGCGGCCGCACGGAGGCGATGGACGGGCGCTGATTCGGCGCTGACTTGTCTATGATTCGCCTCCCAGGGTTGCCGGACGATGAATTGGACAAGCGCGTCATACATTTCGATGGCTGGTCCGTGAACTTCGATTCGGGGGAAATCACTCGGGACGGCAATACCCACCGCCTCCAGGACCAGCCACTGCAGATCCTCGAGGAGCTGGTTTCGCATGCGGGCGACGTGGTCTCGCGCGAGCAGCTCATTGCCCGGTTGTGGCCCACCGGCGTGGTGGAGTTCGACACCGGCCTCAACAGCGCCATGCGCAAGCTGCGAATCGCGCTCGGCGACGATGCCGACACCCCCCGCTACATCGAGACGCTGCCGCGCAAGGGATACCGGTTCGTCGGCCGGATCGAAGACCACACGCCGCTGCAAGGGGTCCCGACGCTGCCCACTCATTACATTCCGACGTCGTTCGAAACCGGCGCGGTCATCGGCCGTCGCGCCTCGGACCGGCTCGCGCCCCCCAAAAGGCTGGCGCTCGGGTTCGGCAGCATCCTGGCCGCGGTGATCCTGTCGGCGGTCGTCTGGAAGATGCCGGGCAAGCTGTTCCAGGTGGGTGATCCGGCCGAGAACCTGCCGACCATCGTGGTGCTGCCGCTGGTCGACATGAGCGTCGGGCAGAGCGAACAGGCGCTATGCGATGGGCTCACCGAAGAGCTGTCGAACTGGCTCGCCAACATTCCCTCGTTGCGCGTGGTGGCGCGAACCTCGGCGTTCGCCTTCAAGGACCAGCCCCAGGATGTTCGCACCATCGCCAGGAAACTCGGGGCCACGCACGTGCTCGAGGGCAGCCTGCGGCGTTCCGGCGATCAGCTGCGAATCACGGTGCAGCTCGTCGCGGCGGACACCGGGCTGCACATCTGGTCGAAGCCCTACGACTTCGTGATCGGCGACATCTTTCAGATCGAAGAGACGGTGTCGCGCTCGATCGCCGAGGCGATGCACATCAGCCTGTCGGCGACCACCGCCGAGGCCTGGGCGCAGCGTGAACCTGAAAAGATGGAGGCGCTCGAGCTCTACTTGTTAGGCCGCGCACGGCAGAGCCGGCGCACCGCCGAGGACAACGTGAAGTCGATCGAGTACTTCCGGCGTGCCGTGGACGCCGATCCGCAATACATCCCGGCGCTCACCGGCCTCGCCGAATCGCTGCTCAACGGGCTGTCGCTCAATTACACGCCGCTCGAGGACGTGAAGGCGGCAGCGGAACCGCTGATCGATCGCGCCATGCAGCTCAATGGAAACCTGGCCGAGGTCCTGGCGGTGAAAGGCTGGCTGCGCACCGAGGAGTTCCGGTTCGACGAAGCGCTGCCGCTGTTGCTGCGGGCGACCAAGCTCAATCCCAACGACGCTGCCAGCCACCGGTTCCTCGGCAACCTGTATGACCGCCGTGCGCAGCCCGACGAGGCAATGAAGCACTATTCCGCGTCGGCACGGCTCGATCCGATGGACTCCATCGCGCACGTGTTCCGCTGCATGGAGCTGGTGGACCTGAGCGAGTTCAAGGAAGCCAGCGTCGCCTGTGCGCGCGGGCGCGAGCTCGATTCCACCAACATGTGGGCACCGATGACCACCGGCTGGATCGCCCGCGCACAGGGCAAGACCGAGGAGGCCATACGCTGGCTCGACGAAGCCCGCAGGCTGCAGCCACAGGACACGTATCTCGCCGAGCAGAAGATCGATCTGCTGCTCAATCTGGGCAAGCCGGCCGAAGCGCGCGCGGTGCTGCGCGAGCTGCCGGAAGACCACGGTTTTTTCGCCGTAGCGCGCGAATCCTCCATCATCTATGTCGAGGGCGGCAGCGACGCCATCAAGACCTGGCTCGCCAATCACGAAATACTGAGCAAGGCCGGTACCGGCGCTGAACTGGCCGAGCTCGCGCGCCTGCAGCTCATGGGTGGCGACGCGGTGGCCGCGCGCGCCACGCTGGCGCACGCCGATCGCATCCTGCCACTGTCGACCGCCGACATGTTCGATGGCAGCCAGATCCGCTTTGAGTATTCAGCGGCGCTGATTCGCGCCGCCATCGAGATCAATGGCGGCGGCGACCGGGCGAAGGCCATGAAGGTGCTCGACGATTTCGACCGCATGCTCGACCGATACGAGAAGAACGGCGGCGATCACTACGGCCTGTACGTGCTGCGTGCCGAATCCTTCGCCTTGCGCGGCAAAACGCGCGAAGCGCAGGACGCGATCGACACGGCCTGGAAAAAAGGCTGGCGCACGACGTGGCGCCTGCGGCACGAGTCGTCGATGGCGGCGCTCAAGATTCCGCAGTAATCAGCCTTCGTCGTCGATTTTTGGCGGCGGCGTGGTGCCCGGCCCGCTCATCATCATCATGGTCGGCAGGCTTCTACGGGTCTTTGCTTTGGCCTTTGCCTTCTTTTTCCTGGGCATAGGCTTCGCCTTCTTCCTGGGCATCGGCTTTGACTTCGACTTCTTTTTCTTCGCTTTGGCCATGGCTGGTTCCTCGTGTATCGCGCTTCGGGGTTTTACGCCCGGCGACGCGCCCAAGCAAGAGTCCCAAAGCGAGTCCGAGCAAAAAATATAACGCCAGCGCACTGTAATACATGGCGCCCCACTCCAGGGGCAGCACGTGCTTGCGCAGCAGGTTCCACAGCACGACCCCGAGCGCCATGACCATCACCGAGTAGACAGGCCAGCGAAAATACGCGCGGTGGTCCGCGCGCATGGCCAGCAGCCCGATCAGCATGCCGCCGGCACTCAGTCCGTAGGCGATGAAGAGCTCGCGCAGTTGCAGCGAAAAATTCATCAGCGAGCCTCGGCGATGCGGAATGAATTCCCGCACCCGGTGTCGCGCCGCTTCAGCGCCCCGCAGTTGAGCGGCGTCCCGGGTCCGCCCAGCGGACCATCGTTGTCCACGCACTGGCGCACCTCGACGAGATACGGCTCGCGGCTGTGAGCGGCGGGCACGTCGCGCAGCGTGCGGCAATGGAAGGTGAGTGAGGCTCCGAAGCCGGGATGAAACACATCGGCGACTTCGCGCAGCTCTTCCACCGTGGTTTCGCGGCCGGCCAGGGTAGTTAGCTTGGCGGACAGCACTGCGTCCACGCCGCGAGCCAGCCGCAGTGCCTCGCTGAAATATTCGTCGTCATCGAGGCCGCTGCAGCGGCCGTGTTCGGTCCACTCGTGTTCGTGAAGTCCGTCGGCGACGCCGGGCATGAGATCGGTGAGTTCGAGCGACAACGCGGCATCGAGATCGAGCGGCGGCCCCGGGCAGTCGTGCGGATAAGTTCGCGGCTCGTCGCGTTCCGGCCAGAGACCGTGGATCACCAGCGGCCGCTGGACGCCAGCGCGGCACTCCCGCTGACGATCGTGACCGTCGGCGCAGTAGGCGCCGTGTACGGTCAATGCCATTAGATAAAAGTCGAAGGCCGATTTCGCGGCGGGCAGTGCCGGCTTTTCGTCGCGTGCGCGCCCTTGATGCGGAATGGGCGGCGATTGCCGCGAATCGCGCTGCGAAAACCAAGCAACCAGCGCGCCAATGAGCGCGACTGCCAGCGCGATCCATTTCTTGCCCCTTGCC
Organism: Pseudomonadota bacterium; assembly: GCA_039930985.1. Taxonomy (GTDB): domain Bacteria; phylum Pseudomonadota; class Gammaproteobacteria; order Steroidobacterales; family Steroidobacteraceae; genus CADEED01. The sequence continues at coordinate 34,448 of JBDTSV010000152.1, read as the reverse complement.
GGTGATTTCACCGGCGCGAGAATTCACCCTATTACCGCGCAATACAAGCTCGGCCGCAGGCAGGCAGATGCGCCGACATATATAGTTCGCTGCCTCCGAACGTTGGCCAATTCATAATCCGCAGGAACCCATGAAACCTTCCGTTCATATTTCCCGTATTGCCTGCCGACTGGCGCTGTTCTTCGTTGCCGGCGCATCGGTCGTCTCGTCGCAGACTCTCGAGTTGCAGCCCGCCGAGCGCGTTCCCACGCCGGTGGTCGACCCGGCATCCGACGACGCGACGCTCGCGCTCAAGCGCTTCTCGCTGCCCAAGGGCATGCAGGCCAAGCTGTGGGCCGCCGAGCCCATGCTCGCGAATCCCGTGGCCATCGACTTCGACGAGAAGGGCCGGCTGTTCGTCTCCGAGACCTATCGCTACCGCACCAGCGTGCTCGATATCCGCGACTACATGGGCATGCTCGAGCTCGACCTGGCGTCGCGCACCATCGAAGACCGGGCGCGCATGCAGCACCAGGTTTTTGGCGCGCAGGCCAAGGATTTCGCCATCGAAAGCGAGGTCGTGCGATTGATCGAAGACACCAATCACGACGGCGTCGCCGACAAGAGCAGCATTTTTGCCGATGGGTTCAACAGCGAGCTCGACGGCATCGCCTCGGGCGTGTTGGCACGTCACGGCAAGGTCTGGTTCACCAACATCCCGAGTCTGTGGCTGTTGACGGAAGGAGCCGACGGCAAGGCGAAGAAGGAAGAGCTGCTGCGCGGTTTCGGCGTTCGCTTCAATTTCACCGGCCACGACTTTCATGGCCTGGCGCTCGGCAACGACGGCAAGATTTATTACTCCATCGGCGACCGCGGCACGCACGTGACGGGCAAGGAAGGCCAGCTCGTCGACTATCCGGATGAAGGCGCGGTGTTCCGTTCCAATCTCGACGGCACCGAGTTCGAGATGGTCGCGCACGGCCTGCGCAACCCGCAGGAGCTGGTGTTCGACGAGCACGGCAATCTGTTCACCGGCGACAATGACAGCGACCAGGGCGACATGGAACGCCTGGTCTACCTGGTCGAAGGCGGCGACAGCGGCTGGCGCGTCGGCTATCAGCACGCGCCGCTCGGCAAAGGCGGGGCGTGGCTGCGCGAGAGCCTGTGGAAGCCGGCGTTCCCCGGCCGCCCAGCCTATCTACTGCCGCCCATCTGCAACATCGAGGACGGCCCGTCCGGTCTCACGTACTACCCCGGCACCGGCCTCGACCCGAGCTACGCCGGCCACTTTTTCATCACGCACTTCAAGGGCAGCATCGCGCGCAGCGGCATCCAGACGTACACGCTCAAGCAGAACGGCGCCACGTTTGCGCCGACCAGCAGCCAGCAGTTCATGGGTGGGGTGCTGCCGACGGACGTCACCTTCGGCCCGGATGGCGTGCTCTATCTGTCCGACTGGGTCGATGGCTGGCCGAAATCGAACAAGGGCCGCATCTACGGCATCACGCCGGTGAACCCGGATCCTGCGCAACTGAAGATCAGCGCCGACCTCGCCAAACTACTCGCCGCCGGCGTCAGCGGCTCGAGCGTCGCCAATCTGACCGCGCTGCTGTCGCATCCCGACCGCCGCGCGCGCCTCGAGGCTCAGCTCGAGCTCGCTTCGCGCGGGGAGGCCAGCGTCAAGGTGTTCACGTCGGTCGCAAGCAGCAAGTCGGCAACTCCACTCGGACGCCTGCATGCCGTCTGGGGCCTGACACAGCTCGGCCGCAAGGGCGCGAAGGTGGGCCCGGTGCTCGCGAAGTTGCTCAACGACAGCGACGCGGAAGTGCGCGCGCAGGCCGCGAAAGGCCTGGGCGACATTGGCTATTCGAAGACGTTCGACGCGTTGCTCAAGAAGCTCGGCGATCCTGTGGCGCGCGTGCAGTTCTTCGCCGCGCAGAGCCTGGGTAAGTTCAAGGACGGCAAGGCCACCGTACCGCTGCTCGCCTTGCTCAAGCGCAACGACAACCATGACCCCTATCTGCGGCACGCCGCCGCACATGCGCTGGCGCGCATCGGCAAGAACGCCGCGCTCGATGCCGGCGTCCAGGACACCTCCGCCGCGGTGCGCCTCGGCGTGGTGCTCGCCTACCGAGAAATGCGCGACGCAAACATCGCCTGGTTCCTGAACGATTCGGATCCGTACGTGGTGGACGAGGCGGCGCACGCCATCAACGACGCGCCAGTCGAGGCCGCGTATTCCGCGCTCGCCGCCAAGCTCGATACGGCTCCCGTGAGCGATGAGCCTTACGTCGAACGCGCCATCAACGCGCACTACCGCCTCGGCACACCGGGCGACGCGAAAGCGCTGGCGCAATACGCAACACGCAATGCCGCCAGCGCCGCCATGCGCGCCGAAGCACTGCTGCAGCTCGGCCTGTGGGCGAAAACGCCGCAGCGTGACCGCATCGTCGGCATCTATCGGCCGCTCGCCAAGCGCGACGGCAAGGTGGCTGCGGATGCGTTGGCGGCCGTTCTCCCCACGGTCCTGGGCAAGGCCCCTGAAGTCGTGCAGAGCGCCGCGCTCGAAGCCGTCGGCAATCTGCAGTTGCGCGCAGCCGCCCCGTCGCTGCTCGCGGCTGTCACCAATGAACATGCGCCTGAGTCGGTGCGCGTGGGCGCGCTCAAAGCGCTCGACACTTTCGGCGGTGAAGAAATCATGAAGGGCGTCGATGCGGCGGAGAAATCCGACGTGGCCGCGCTGCGTCTCGCGGCATTGCAGCTGGTTGCACACCGCGCGCCCGATCGCGCCTTGCCGATCGTTCGCCGCCTCGCAACCGACGGATCGGAGGCCGAGCAACAGGCCGCGTTCCGCGCGATGGGCCAACTGCAGCTGCCCGACACACCGAAGATGCTCGTCGCGGCGCTCGATCAGTTGGCCGCAGGGAAGGTGCAGCCCGGCGCGCAGCTCGAGCTGATCAACACAGTCGAGAAGAGCACCTCGCCCGCCGTGAAAGCGCGCTGGCAAAAGCAGCAGGCGGCGTGGGCCGCGGGCGGCAATGCGCTCGCGCCCTACTCGTTCGCACTCGCCGGCGGCAATGTTTATCGCGGCGGGCGCGTGTTCGCCGAGAACGAAGTGTTGCCCTGCGCGCGTTGCCACAAGGTGAATGGCGACGGCGGTGAGGCGGGACCCGACCTCTCGCTCATCGGCAGGAAGGGCCGGGACTACCTGCTCGAGTCGGTGGTCAAGCCGAGCGCGCACATCGCCCAGGGCTTCGACGTGGTCACCTTCACGCTGAAGAACGGCGAGGTGGAGACCGGCTCGCTTGCCAGCGAATCGGCGACTCAGATCGTGCTCAGGCACGCCGACAACACCACCGTGAACATCGATCCGAAGCAGGTGAAGCAGCGCGTGACCGCGCCGTCGTCCATGCCCGAGATCTATGGCCAGACGCTTCCTCGCGAACAGCTTCGCGACCTCATCGCGTTCCTCAACGTTCTCACCCGGCCGAACGGACCCGATGGCGACGCGCCGATGGGCGAGAGCAATCGGGCGATGAGTTCGGTGAGCAAGGAGTCGGCGCCGGGTGGGCACCCGTAAACTGACCCGCCGCGGCGTCATCGCAACTGCGCTGGCCGCAGGCGTGGCCGGCGGCGCGCGCGGCGAGGAAAAGAAGGTGAACAAAACGGCCTGGGATTCCGTCGTCATCGGTTCCGGCGTGTTTGGCGCGTGGACCGCGTGGTACCTGCGCAAGGCCGGACAGCGCGTGTTGTTGCTGGACGCGTTTGGCGCCGCGAATGCGCGCGCGTCCTCGGGCGGTGAATCGCGGCTCACCCGTGGCAGCTATGGCAGCGACGAGATCTACACCCGCTTTGCGTTCGACTCCCTGCCACAGTGGAAGTGGCTCTCGGACCTTTCGGGACTGCCGATCCTGCATCAGATCGGTGTGCTGTTCTTTTTTCAGAAGCGCGAACCGTACGTCGATCAGTCGCTCGAAGTACATCGCCACCTGAAGCTGCCGACCGTCGAGCTCGATCGCGCCGCGCTCGAGCAGAAGTACCCGCAAGTGTTCTGGAAAGACATCGAGGTCGGGTTACTGGAGCCTGAGTTCGGCGTGCTCATGGCGCGCCGCGCGGTGCAGATGCTGGTGAAGCAGTTCGTGAAGGCTGGCGGTGAATATCGGGTCGCGGCGGTCAAGCCGCCGGATGCCTCCCGGCAGCTCAGCCAGATCGAGCTCGGCGACGGGTCCACCGTGTCCGCGGCTAACTACATATTTGCCTGCGGACCCTGGCTGCCGAAGATGTTCCCGCGCCTGCTCGGCCCGCGCATCTTCCCCACGCGCCAGGAAGTCTTCTTCTTCGCGCCGCCAGCCGGCGATGCGCGTTTCGGTTCCGCCGCCCTGCCCGGCTGGGCCGACTTCAACAACGGCGACATCTTCTACGGCATGCCCGATCTCGAGGGACGCGGATTCAAGATCGCGAACGACAAGCACGGGCTGCCCATCGATCCCGATCGTGGTGACCGCGTGGCGTCGCCGGGGGCGCTCGCGGATGCGCGCGCGTACCTGGCAAAGCGCTTCCCGGCGCTCGCCGGCGCGCCACTCAACGAAGAGCGCGTCTGCCAGTACGAAAACAGTTCGAATGGGGATCTGCTGATCGACCGCCACCCGACGGCACCGAACGTGTTGTTGATCGGGGCGGGGTCGGGGCACGGCTTCAAGCACGGGCCCGAGGTCGGGCGTTACGCAAGCGAACTGCTGACGGCAAGGCTCAAGAACGTTGAGCCGCGTTTCAGTCTGGAATCGAAGGCCGAGCAGCAGAATCGCGCGGTGCACTGAAAAATGGGGATGTACCTCTTTGAGGTGCGGCCCCTTTTGCTAGGAAATGGGGAGTGTCCCCATTTCAGTGAAGCAACAGGACCTTCAACATCGCCTCGGCGGCTTCCTTGTCGGCCTCGGTGGAATAGTTGCTGTCGAGCTCGATCACTTCCTGCAACAAGGTCACCGCCTTTCGCCGCCCGCCCTTGCGCTCCGAGTGTATTCGCGCCAGCTCCAGGCACGCTGATCCGTCCTGCAATTTCCTCGCGCGCTCGAACCAGCCGACGGCCGCTTTCAGGTTACCGCTATTGCGAAAGTTGATGCCCAGATTCACCGCCGCCGACGAACAGCGAATGCCACGGCTCTGGTTGTTATAGGCCTTGCGATACCAAAAGGCCGCCTTCTTGAAGTCCTTGCGCACCCCGGTGCCGTCCGAAAAATAGTTGCCGAGGTTGAGCTGGCTGCCCTCGTCACCCGCTTCCGCGGCGGCGAGCAGGCACTGGAACGCCGCGCGCAGCGCGCCGGATTCTTCGAGATAGTCCGCCGCCGTGAACAGCGCTTCGATCTGGACCTTGGTGGGTGACAGCTTGCGATTACGGGATTTCATGGTCATCTTATAACTCTAATCCTGGGCTAGGTTGTCGGAGCGGTCCACATGAAAAGAAGAGACTTTGTCGTCTCGTCGCTGGCACTGGCTGCGGCCGGTTTCTCCTTGCGGGCCCGATCCGCGGCCGCCGACGATCTTCCGATCCTGTCCCGCACCGGCAAACAGCTGCTGCTGACGCGCGCTGAAGTCCAGGAACTCCGCGGCGGCTTGCATGGTGCGCTGCTGCTGAACGGCGATGCGGGTTACGAACAGGCGCGCCACATCTGGAATGGCGCCTTCGACCGGCATCCGGCGGTGATCCTGCGCTGCGCCGACGCAGCGGATGTCATCAAGTCAGTGCAGTTCGCCGCCAACCACGACTTATTAGTCGCCGTCCGCGGCGGCGGACACAGCCTGCCGGGCCACTCGGTGTGCGAGGGGGGTCTCATGATCGATCTCGCGCCCATGCAGGGCGTGCTGATCGACAAGATCGCGCGCACCGTGCGCGTGGATCCAGGCGTGTGGTTAGGAACCCTGGATAGAGCGGTACAAAAGGCCGGATTCATCGTGCCCGCCGGCACGGTCTCGCACACGGGCGTCGCCGGACTGTCGCTGGGAGGCGGCATCGGCCGGCTTGCGCGCAAGTTCGGCCTGTCGATCGACAATCTGCTCGGCGCCAATCTCGTCACGCCGGACGGAAAGCTGCGCAAGGTAAACGCGCAGGAAAATCCCGACTTGTTCTGGGCCCTCCGCGGCGGCGGCGGAAACTTCGGCGTGGTGACTTCATTCGAGTTCCGGCTGAATGAGCTGCGGTCGAAAGTGGTCGGCGGCGATCTGGTCTATCCCATGTCGCAGGCGCGCGGCGTGCTCGACTTCCTCGCGGACTTCGCGCCGAACGCGCCGGATGAGCTGTGGATGGACCCGGTGCTCGAGTGCGACGCGCAAGGCATTCGCCAGCTGATGCTGAACATCTGCCACTGCGGAACTTCGAAGGCCGCGCGCCGGGACGTCCGGGCGCTGCGCAAGGCGGGCAAGACCATGTTCGACAGCGTCAGTGCGTACCCGTTCGTCGACCTTCAATCGGACCATGACGATGATTCACCGCGCGGCCGCGGCTACTACATGAATGGCGCGGGTGTGTCGGGGCTCGAACCGGCTTTGCTCGATCATGCGCTCCGCAGCATCCAGGAGCCGGGCGCCGAGCTCGGCAAGATCAGTCTCACGCAGGTCGGCGGCGCGATATCGCGCGTGCCCGCCGACGCTACCGCGTTCGCGAACCGCGCCGCACCGTTCAATGTCGTCTTGCGCGCCGCGTGGACCAGACCCGAAGATGCCGCGCGGAAAACGGCGTGGCAGAAGAACACGTGGAAAGGCTTCGAGCCCTTCTCACGTGGCATCTACGCCAACCTCAACCTGGCCGATGCGGACCCGCGGCTGCTCGCGGCTTACGGGCCTAACACGAAACGGCTGGTCGATCTCAAGACGCAGTACGACCCGACCAACCTGTTTCACCTCAATCCGAACATTCCGCCGCGCCCCGCGTGACTAGAAGTTCATGCGGAAATTCACGCCGACGGTGCGCGGCGTGTTGGTGAGATAGCCGACGCGCGCGCTGCGGCCACGCTCCCGGTCCAACGACAGGAACGAGCGCTCGTCGAACAGGTTGTTGACGAACACGCCCGCTTCCCAGCGGTCCGTGCGCACGCCCCAGCGCAGGTTTGCGATGTCGTACGAAGGCAGCTCCGGATCAAAATCGATGACGGTGCTCAACGGGACCCCGCCAAACGGAATCAGGCGCGCGGAGCCATCGTTGAGGAAGCCGGTCGGATGATTCTTGATGATGCCGAAATTCGGCTCCTGGTCGGCGAGCTGCGTGAACGACGATCCCACATGCTGAGCCGTCAGCCGCAGGTAACTTTCAAGCGATGACGACAGGCTCCAGGTGTATGCCGCTGTTGCAACCGCCTGCAACTGCGGTGAGGTGGGCAGGCGGTTTCCGTCCCGAATGCCACCGATGGGCAGACCGGAGTTCGGATCGATCTGCGACTCGGTGATCTCGGCATCCGCGTAGGTCGCGGACAAACCAAAATCCCAATGCTCGTCGGGACGAACGAACAGCTCGACCTCCGCACCCTTCGATTCGGCGTCGGCATTCAGGATGATGCGCGAGGAACAGGTCCCCGCATCGGCAACCACCTGCAGGCCGTCGATCTTGCTCATGAATATCGCCGCGTTGAGCGTCACGCGGCCTTCCGCGAAGCGCGTCTTCGCGCCGACTTCGAAGTTGGTCACCTTCTCGTCGTCCCAGGTCGGATGGCCGCCATAGGTGATGAGATCGTCCGCCGAACATAAAGTGACGTTGAGCGGGTCATTGATGCCGCCCAACCGGAAGCCGCGCGCCACCTGCGCCGTGAACAGCAGATTCTTGTCAGGGCTGAACGAGAGGATCACGCGTGGAGAGACGCCGTCGGAGCTGGTCGTGCCGAGCTCGTTGGTGTGCGCCAAGTCCGCGAACGCCCCGCCGATGGTGATGACGCGGTCCTCGTCGAAGTTGTAGTAGCGCAGACCGCCCGTGAGCGCCCACTCCGGGCTGAATCGATACGTCGCCTCACCGAATGCCGCGAACTGCGAGAAGTTGTATGTCAGGCGCGAGTAGTAAGGCGTGTCCACGATGGTGAAACCGACCGGGCGCGGCAGGATCGCGTCGTACCCCGGCGTCGGCAACGTCTGCGCGTAGTCGCGATCGGCGCTCTGGTAGAACGCACCCACCAGCCACTGGAATGGCCCTTCACCCGTCGAGGCCAGCCGAACCTCCTGGCTGAACACCTGCAGATCGGTCTGATCGATGAGTGGTGAATTGAGACGCACGTTGGCGGGATTGCCCGCGGCGCCCTGGACGTCGAACGTGACGCTGCCCGTGAGCTGGCTGGCGTCGCGATCCACTTCGACTTGGCGGTCGATGTAAGTGGTGACGCTCGTGAGCCCGAGATCGCCGAATCCGAATTCGAGCTTGAGGTCGCCCATCGTGAATTCGTCGGTCAGCCCCTCGTCGAGTTGCGTGATCTGACCACGTTCGCCCGGATCAAGCTGCGCCTGGGTAGTGGTAAGCGTATTGCCGAGAATGTTGTAGGCGTCGATGCGCGGAAAGCCGTCGGTCTCGAGCTTCTGGTAAACGATGCGCGGCGTGATGGTGAAGTTTTCGTTGGGTTCGAAGCGGAATGCGAGCCGCCCACCGGTGCGCGAACCGCCGTTCACGTCTTTGCGCGCGTCGCGGCCGGGATAGAGCGAATCGATGAATCCCGCCAGCTCCTGGCGATAACCGACGGCACGCATCGCGGCCGTCTCGCCGATCGGCACGTTGAGTGCGCCGCGCAGCGAGCCACCGGTCTCGCCGTCGGTCACGTCGTTGAATGTGAGATCCACGGAACCGCCAAACTCGCCGATGTTCGGTTGCGCGGTAATGTAACGCACCGTACCCGAGCTCGAGCCCGCGCCGAACAATGTGCCTTGCGGCCCGCGAAGGACTTCGATGCGATCGAGGTCGTACAGATCGAGATCGGGGGTGAACAGCGCCACCGAGATCGGCGACTCATCGAGATAGATGCCGACCGATTCCTTCACGCCAGGCTGGTCGCGGATGACCTGGCCGGCGCTGATGCCACGGATGGCGACCTGGCTCTGACCCGGTCCCAGATCGGCGATGTAGAGTCCGGGAACGTTGCGCGCGATCTCCACGATGTTGGTGGCGCCGGATTCCTTGATGTCTTCGGAGGTGACCGCAGCGACCGAGAACGGAACCTCCTGCAGCGTCGTCGCGCGCTTCTGTGCGGTGACGATGATTTCCTGGCTGATTTCGTCGTCGGTCGGCGGCGTAGTCGCCGGAGCGTTTTGCGCCGAAACGGCGAACGGCGTAGCGATGAGCAACGCGGCGGCGCCGCGCGAGATCGAGGCTTTCATGCGACCACTCCTTCTGTCGTTTTGGTGCGGCAGCGCAGAGGTGAGCGACCATCCGCAAGCGCGCGCTTGTGGCGCGAAGTATGGGGACATTCCTCGTTTCCTAGCAAATGGGTAGGAGCTCGTTGCGTCGCGCGCCAGCATCGTCAACTTTTGAGCGCAGCCGATGCCAGCGCGCGTGTAGGAAAGCACTACCGAGAAGAGCCGCGTCCCCGTTTGCTAGGAAACGAGGAATGTCCCCTTACGCCGGAGAGTCCTTGGTTTCCCTTAGAAACAGAGCACCGACGACCAGCGTGATCGACGCGACCACGACCGGGTACCACAACCCGTTGTAGATATTTCCGGTGGCCGCGACGATGGCGAACGAGGTCACCGGCAGGAACCCACCGAACCACCCGTTACCGATGTGATACGGCAGCGACATCGACGTGTAGCGGATTTGCACGGGGAAGAGCTCGACCAGCCACGCAGCGATCGGGCCGTACACCATCGTCACGTACAGCACGAGGATCGTGCACAGCAGGATCACCATGGGGTAGTTGAATGCCTGCATGTCGGCCTTCGGCGGATAGCCGGCTTTCCCGAGCGCCTCTTTGAGGCGCGCGGTGACCGCGTCCTGTTCTTTCTTGTACTCGGCGGCGGTCAACATGCCGTTGAGATCCTTCACCTCGATGGAGTCCTCACCGATCAACACCGTGGCATCGACGTCACGACTCAGTGATTCATCCCCCATCGTGTACGACACGCCCATGCGCGCGAGCGCGCCTTTCGCGAGATCGCAGCCGGTCTTGTATTGCTTCTTGCCGATCGGATCGAACTGAAAACTGCATTGCGCGAGATTCGCCGCAACCCTTACCGGCGAGGACTTCACCGCCGCGTCCAGCGCCGGGTTGGCGAAGTGTGCGATGCCCTGGAAGATCGGGAAATACGTCAGAGCCGCCAGCAGACAACCCGTGAGGACGATCTTCTTGCGGCCGATCCGGTCGGACAACGAGCCGAACACGACGAAGAACGGCGTGGCGATGAGTAACGCCGCGGCCATCACGAGCTGCGCGCTCGTCGACTCGACCTGCAGCGTCTTCTCGAGAAACAGCAACGCGTAGAACTGGCCGCCGTACCAGACGACGGCCTGGCCCGCGGTGGCGCCGAACAAGGCCAGCAGCACGATCTTGAGATTCGGCCATCGCGCGAACGACTCGGTCAGCGGCGCCTTGGACAATGTGCCGGCCGCCTTCATCTCCTGGAATACCGGCGATTCCTGCAATTGCAAACGGATGTACGTGGAGATCAGCAGGAGCACGATCGACAGCAGGAACGGCACACGCCAGCCCTGGTCCTCGAAGTAGCCGGCGGGCATGAACGAGCGGCACGCGAGAATGACGATCAGCGAGAGGAAAAAGCCCAGCGTCGCCGTGGTCTGGATCCAGCTGGTATAAAAGCCTCGCTTGCCGGGTGGCGCGTGCTCGGCGATGTACGTCGCAGCACCACCGTACTGACCGCCGAGCGCGAGGCCCTGCAGCAACCGGAGCGCGATGAAGATGATCGGCGCGGCGACGCCAATCGTCTCGTACGTCGGCAGACAGCCAACTAGCGCAGTCGAGGCGCCCATGATGACGATGGTGATGAGGAACGTGTGCTTGCGGCCGACGAGGTCCCCGAGCCGGCCGAACACCAGCGCACCGAAGGGCCGCACAAAGAAACCAGCCGCAAAAGCCAGCAGCGCGAACAGGAACGCCGTGGTGTCATTCATCCCCGAGAAGAACTTCTTGGTGATGATGGTGACCAACGAGCCGTAGAGGTAGAAGTCGTACCACTCGAACACGGTGCCGAGTGACGAAGCAAAAATGACGCGCCGATGCGCGGAGTCGATCGACTGGTCCCCTGTACCCACCCGAAACCTCTTTTCTTACTTTGTTTTTTCCGGGGCGGCCCCAAGTCGGCCCGCCCTGCCCTTGACACGGCCGGTACAATAACCGATCCGCGCATTGGAATTCCCGCAGCTCTTACATGGATAAGCCCGCCACTTCCCGCAAGACCCGCACCGCTGTCGCCAAGCTCACGGCGAAGGCGCAGCCGCGCGCGTGCATTGCGGTCCACGGCGCGCGTCAGAACAATCTGAAGAATCTGAGCCTTGAGATCCCGCTGCAGGAACTGGTGGTGGTGACGGGCGTCTCGGGCTCGGGCAAGTCCTCGCTGGTGTTCGACACGCTGTACGCGGAAGGCCAGCGGCGTTACGTCGAAACCTTCTCACCCTACGCGCGCCAGTTCCTCGACCGCATGGACAAGCCGGCGGTCGATCGCGTCGATGGCATTCCGCCGGCCATCGCCATCGACCAGACCAACCCGGTACGCACCTCGCGCTCCACGGTCGGCACGATGACCGAGCTCAACGATCACCTGAAGCTGCTGTTCGCGCGCGCCGCCACGCTGCATTGCCGGAACTGCGGCAAGCCCGTGCGCAGGGACTGCGCCGAGAGCATCTACGCCGATGCGAAACAGCGCGCCGCCGCGGCCGGCGATCCGCGCGTGTACGTGTGCTTCCCGGTCACCGTACCCAAGAACTTCAAGGAAGCCGAAGTTCGAGCGTTGCTGGAGCAGCAGGGGTATTCGCGCATCCACGAACGGCACGACGACACGCTCGAAGTGGTGCAGGACCGGCTGCGCCTCGGCAACGCCGAGCGGGCGCGCCTCATGGAGTCTCTCGAGACGGCGCTGCGCGTGGGGCGTGGCCGCGTCAACCTGCACGTGGTCGACGAAAGCGACCCGCCGGAATCAATAGATAGATGGAAATATTCCACGGAGCTGCATTGCGCCGACTGCGATATCTCCTATCGCGATCCGGTGCCCTCGCTGTTCTCGTTCAACTCGCCCGTGGGCGCCTGCGGGACCTGTCGCGGCTTCGGTCGCATCATCGGCATCGACTACGGCCTGGTGGTGCCCGACGAAACCAAGACGCTGGCCGGCGGCGCGGTCAAACCGTGGCAGACCAAGTCATACAAGGAATGCCAGGACGACCTGGCGAAGTTCGCGAAGAAGCGCGACATCCCGATGGACACGCCCTGGTACGCGCTCACCGACGCGCAGCGCCAGTGGGTGCTCGACGGTGAAGGCAAGTGGGAAAAGAAGGTCTGGTACGGCGCCAAGCGCTTCTTCGAATGGCTGGAAACCAAGTCGTACAAGATGCACGTGCGCGTGTTGCTGTCGCGCTATCGCGCCTACACGCCCTGCACCACCTGCAATGGCTCACGCCTGAAGCCCGACGCGCTGCTGTGGCGCGTCGACGGCCGCAACGTGCACGACCTCGTGCTGATGTCGCTCGACAAGTCCCGCCAGTTCTTCGAGGCGCTGAAGCTGCCGGCGCCACTCGATCAGGCCGCGGACCTGCTGCTGGCCGAGGTGCGCGCGCGGTTCGCCTATCTATGCGAAGTGGGTCTGGGGTACCTCACGCTCGACCGGCAGTCGCGCACGCTGTCGGGCGGTGAGGTCCAGCGCATCAATCTCACCACGGCGCTCGGCACCTCGCTGGTCAACACGCTGTTCGTGCTCGACGAACCATCGATTGGACTGCATCCGCGCGACATGCAGCGCGTGGTGCAGGTCATGCATCGCCTGCGGGATGCGGGAAACTCGCTCGTGGTCGTGGAACACGATCCGCAGATCATGCTGGCCGCGGACCGGCTGCTCGACCTGGGGCCGGGCGCCGGTGAACGCGGCGGCGAAATCGTGGCGTTCGACACGCCCGAGGCCGTGCGCGCCAATCCGAAATCGCTGACCGGGCAATATCTTTCCGGCGCCAGGATCGTCGCGCCGCGCGCCCCCGCACCGAAGCCTGAGAGCAATGAGCCCCGGGCGCGCATGGTGCCGGCGCAGCGCGCCATCAAGTTGCGCGGCGTCACGCAGCACAACCTCAAGAACATCGACGTGGAGTTCCCGCTGCGCCGCCTGGTATGCATCACCGGCGTGTCCGGTTCGGGCAAGTCCACGCTCATCGAAGACGTGTTGTACAAGGCACTGCGCAAGGCGAAGGGCCAGCCCAGCGAACCGCCGGGCACCTTCGATCGCCTCGAGGGCGCGGAGCTGGTCGATGACGTGGTCATGATCGACCAGAGCTCGATCGGTCGAACTACCCGCTCGAACCCCGCGAGCTATGTCGGCGCGTTCGACGTGGTGCGCGAGTTGTTCGCCAGCGATCCGGTGGCGCGCGCGCGCAAGTACACGCCGGGAACCTTCAGCTTCAATTCAGGCACCGGCCGCTGCCCCACCTGCAGCGGCAACGGCTTCGAGCACGTGGAGATGCAATTCCTCTCGGACGTGTACCTTCGCTGCCCGGACTGCGATGGCAAGCGGTACCGCGCCGAGACGCTCGAGATCAAGCGTGAAGGCGCGGATGGCTCGCGCAAGAGCATTGCCGACGTGCTCAACATGACGGTCACCGAGGCGCTGGCGTTTTTCCGCGGCAATTCGCAGGTGGCCGTGCGGCTGCAGCCGCTGGTCGATGTCGGCCTGGAATACGTGAAGCTCGGCCAGCCGGTGCCAACACTGTCCGGGGGCGAGGCGCAGCGCCTGAAACTGGCCGGTGAACTCGCCGAAGCGGCGGCGGACGACACGCCGTCGATCCGCGGCAAGCTGTTCCTGTTCGACGAGCCGACCACGGGCCTGCACTTCGACGACGTGGCCAAACTACTGCGTGCGTTCCGCAAGCTGCTGAAGATCGGGCATTCGCTGCTGGTGATCGAGCACAACCTCGACGTGATGCGTTCGGCCGACTGGCTGATCGACCTCGGGCCCGAAGGTGGCGATGCGGGCGGCGCGCTGGTCGCGGCCGGTACGCCGGCGCAGATCGAGGCCAATCCGCAGTCGCATACCGGCCGTGCGCTGCGCGAATATGAAGCGGCGATTGGAACCGCGCCGATTATCGAACCGGTGGAAAAGGGGACAGATCTATTTTCCGCGCGTCACGTCGCCGAACCCCCACCGCCAAACGCGGAAAATAGATCTGTCCCCTTTTCCGCCGCGCGCAAGTCCATCGTCGTGCACAACGCGCGCGAACATAACCTGCGCAGCATCGATGTGGAGATTCCGCGCGAGGCGTTCACGGTGGTCACCGGCGTGTCGGGCTCCGGCAAGTCCACGCTCGCGTTCGACATCATCTTCAACGAGGGGCAGCGTCGCTATCTCGAATCGTTGAACGCCTACGCGCGCCAGTTCGTGCAGCCCGCGGCGCGCCCCGACGTGGACGCGATCTATGGCATCCCGCCCACGGTCGCCATCGAGCAGCGCACCAGCCGCGGCGGCCGCAAGAGCACGGTGGCGACGCTCACCGAGATCTATCACTTCCTGCGCCTGCTGTATGTGAAGCTGGGGACGCAGTTCTGCCCCACCTGTGATGTCGCCATCGAGCCGCAGACGCCGGCCAGCATCGCCGAGCGCGTGCTCAAGCAGCACCACGCGTCGCGCGTGGTGTTGTTGGCCCCGCTGGTGGTGGCGCGCAAGGGCTACTACACCGAGCTCGCCAAGTGGGCGAACGCGCGCGGTTACAAACAGCTGCGCGTCGACGGCGAAATGCTCTCGACCGTGCAGTGGCCGCGGCTCAACCGCTTCAAGGAACACACCATCGAGCTGCCGGTGATGCAGCTCACCGTGCAGAAAGACAGCGCCGACGCACTCGAACGTCACGTGATCCGCGCGCTCGAGCTCGGCAAGGGGCTGGTCCACGTGCTCGATCTGGATTCGAGCGCGAAGAAGCCCAAGGTGCAGGTGTTCAGCATCAAGCGCGCCTGCCCGTCCTGCGGCACCAGCTTCTCCGAGCTCGATCCGCGGTTGTTCTCGTTCAATTCAAAGCACGGCTGGTGCGAAGGTTGCTACGGCACCGGTCTCGAACTCGAAGGATTCGACGAGGAACAGAGCGGCGAAGAACGCGCCTGGAACGACTCGGCCGACGGCGACGTGCACACCTGCGAAACCTGTCACGGGCAACGCCTGAATCCCATCGCGTTGCACGTGCGCTTCCGCGATCTCAACATCGCCGATCTCGCGCACCAGGCCATCGACGAAACCGTGGCGTTCGTGACCAGACTGCGCCTGAACAAGCGCGAGACCGAGATCGCCCGCGATCTCATGGCCGAGATCAAGTCACGCATGGCGTTCCTGCAGCGGGTCGGCCTTGGCTATCTACCGCTCGACCGCTCCGCGCCCACGCTCTCCGGCGGCGAAGCGCAGCGCATCCGCCTGGCCGCGCAACTCGGCTCGAACCTGCAGGGCGTGTGCTACGTGCTCGACGAACCGACCATCGGCCTGCATCCGCGCGACAACAAGATCCTGCTCGACGCGCTCTCGGAGCTCGCCAAACATCGCAATACGCTGCTGGTGGTGGAGCACGACGAGGACACGATCCGCCGCGCCGATCACGTCATCGATCTCGGGCCCGGCGCCGGCGTGCGCGGCGGTGAAGTCGTGGCCGCCGGCACGGTCGATCAGCTCATGAACAATCCGGCGTCGATCACCGGACGCTTTCTCAAGAACCCACTGCGGCACGCGGCGGAGCCGCGTCGCGCCACCGGGCCGCGCGCGCCCAGACTCAAGCTCGAGAGCATCCAGCTGCACAACGTGCGCAAGGAAGACATCGGCGTGCCGGTGGGCCGACTGGTGGTCGTCACCGGTGTGTCGGGCTCCGGAAAATCCACTGTCGCCCGCGATGTGCTGTACGCCAACCTCAAGCGCCTGCTCGCCAAGCCCGTGCGGGGCGCGAAAGCCCCCGAGCTGACCGGCGTCGAAGCCTTGCACGGTGTCGAGCACATCAGCCGCGTGCTCGAGGTGGACCAGACGCCCATTGGCAAGACGCCGCGATCCTGCCCGGCCACTTACATCGGCTTCTGGGATGACATCCGCCGGATCTTCGCCAACACAACGGAGGCAAAGATCGCCGGCTACTCCACCAGCCGCTTCTCGTTCAACACCGGCGAGGGCCGGTGTCCGGCCTGCGAGGGCCAGGGCATGCAGACCATCGAGATGAATTTCCTGCCCGACGTGAAGGTGCTGTGCGATTCCTGCCGGGGCCGGCGCTTCAACACCGAGACGCTCTCGATCCAGTGGCGCGGCAAATCGGTCGGCGATTTGTTAGCCATGAACATCGACGACGCGGTGGAGTTCTTCGCCGCGCACTCCTCCATCCACCACGCACTGCGGCTGCTGCAGGACGTGGGCCTGGGCTATCTCACGCTCGGCCAGCCGAGCCCGACGTTGTCGGGTGGCGAGGCGCAACGTATCAAGCTCGTGACCGAGCTCGCCAAAGTGCGCGGCGAGGAACGGCGCCCGCCACGGCAGCGTCTGCAACACACGCTGTATGTGCTCGACGAACCCACGGTGGGCCTGCACATGGCCGACGTGGAGAAACTCATCCACGTGCTGCATCGCCTGGTGGACGCCGGGAATTCGGTGGTGGTGGTCGAGCACAACCTCGACGTGATGGCCGAGGCCGACTGGATCATCGACATGGGGCCGGAGGCTGGGAAGAACGGCGGCAAAGTGGTTGCCGAGGGCCCACCCGCCACCATCGCGAAAGCCACCGGCTCGCACACCGGAACGGTGCTAAAGGCGTTTCTGCGCGAGCGGCGTGCATAAAAGGGGACAGATCTATTTTTCCCGCACTGCTGTTGGCACACTGCCTGCCCGTGCCGAAAAATCGAAAAATAATCGAAAAATAGATCTGTCCCCTTTTATGCTGACCCCAATGGCACACGGCCTCACCTGCTGGAAATGCGGCGCGTCGCTCGAAGCGCTGTCGATGCCCCTGCGCCGGCTCGACGAATGCAAGGCGTGCCACTCCGAGCTGCATGCCTGCCGCATGTGCGTGGAGTACGACACGCGAGTCGCCAAGCATTGCCGTGAACCCACCGCCGAAGAGCAGCGCGACAAGACCGCCGCCAATTTCTGCGATCACTTCAAACCGAAGGTTGGCGCATACGTCGCACCCAACACCGCCGAAGTGGACGCATCGAAAGCCGCGCTCGACGCCTTGTTCGGCAAGAAGTAGTCAGGCGACGCTCATGCTCGAGCGCGGCCAGTTCCGCACAACGAAGGGGATCGGAATGACGAGAACACCGCGGATTGCGCTGCTCGTTGCGCTGGGTTTTCTAGCCAACGCCGCCCTCGCCGAACCGCAGTCGCCGGCGGCGCAGGTCAAACAAATGCAGCGTGGCGTGAACATCGTCGGCTACGACCCGTTGTGGAACGACCCCGCCAAGGCGCGCTTCAAACCCCGACATCTCGCGCTCATCAAGGAAGGCGGCTTCGACTCGGTGCGCATCGTGCTGCAGACGTTCGCGCGCATGGATGACCAGTACCAGTTGCCGGCGAGCTGGTTCGCCACGCTCGATGGATTGGTGGACGGCGCGCTGGCCCAGAAGCTCACCGTGATTCTCGACGAGCATGATTTCGGCTTCTGCGGCCGCGATGCCGAGGGCTGCCGGCCGCGCCTGCTGGCTTTCTGGGCGCAGGTGGCCGAGCACTACAAGAACGCGTCGAACAAGGTCGTTTTCGAAATCCTCAACGAACCGAACCAGGCGGCCGATCCGATCTGGAACGGCCTGCACGCCGAAGCGCTGGCCGTCATCCGCAAGACCAATCCCACACGCAACGTCATCATCGGTCCGGCCTTCTGGAACAACGTCGGGTGGCTGGACAAGCTCGAGCTCCCGAAAAAGGACCAGCACATCATCGTGACGGTGCACTACTACCTGCCCATGAGCTTCACGCACCAGGGCGCCCGCTGGGCGCCCGAATACGTGAACACTTCGGGCGTGACCTGGGGCACGCCGCAGGAGCATGCCGCGCTAGAAAAAGATTTCGATGCGGTGCAGGCCTGGTCGAAGAAGAACCGACGGCCAATCTTGTTAGGCGAGTTCGGCGCCTACGACAAGGGACCGATCGACTCGCGCGTCGCCTATACCTCGGCCGTGGCCCGCGCCGCCGAGAAACGCGGCTGGGCCTGGGCCTACTGGCAGTTCGACGGGGACTTCATCGTGTACGACATCGACAAAGATCGATGGAACGAGCCGATACTTCGCGCGCTCATCCCGGCGCGCTGACCGCGAAGGGCCGCGATCCGGCGAGCCCGCTACTTCTTGCCCGACAGGCGATCGATGAGCGAGGCGAACTTCGAGCCCTTTTTGTCCACCTTGAAGCGCAGATGGCGCACCCCGGTGTCGCTCGAACTGTCGTTGGTGATTTCCAGCGTGTTCGCGCCGAGAATCTCCAACGTCTGATCGAGCGTCTCCTCGTCCACCTGGGCATGCGCATCGCGGCGTACTCCGCGGGCACCAGGCTTGCGGACCTTACTGGCCTTGGCCGGCGGCGGCGGCACGGCGACGGTGGCAGCTGCGGCCCTGGCGGGCTGCGCGGGCGCCGGAGCGGAGTTCTGTTTGCCGAAACGCGGCGAGGTCTCGCCGTCGACGTCCTGCTCGATCATGGCCGGCAGATCGTCTTCGAGCAGCTTGAAGACGCCGCTCGCATTCGAAGAAGTCATGGACAGCGGCGTCGGCGCCGGACCTTCCTTGACGTTGGGCGCGCGATGAATGCCGCTGCGGGCGGCGTTCAGGTCGTTGGCGCGTTCTTTCTCGATCGTCGTCACCGGCACGACCGACACGGTCTTGAAATCGGAACGAACGTAGTAAGCCACCTGCTTCGCAGACACGGCGTCACTGAAAAACCCAAGGCGCAAGCCGTACCAGGTACGCCCCTCGCGGTTGGCTTCGGTGGTGTAGAGCGTGTACGCATTGAAGATGGCGAGCGGCGCGACCTTGGCCATGTCGAACGGCGTGACCGACCAGTCGAGCTGCACGGCGAACAACACCGGCGCGTTGCGCTTTACTTCGCTCTTGATGGCCTGCATCGACTGCGCATCTTCGGGCTTGATGACGCGGATGGCTTCGTCGACGTTCGCCTCGGATGAACCTTCGCGGAATGGCGTATGACGTTCGAGCAGGCGAATGGTCTGCGTGTCGGACAGATCGTCGAGCTCTTCGATGACCTGTCGGACGCTGGTGAGCGAGGGCGTGGCGGAAATTGTTTGCGCCGGATGATGCGGAACCGCTTTCTGGGCGGCGAGAGCCGGCATCTGCACGGTGGGTTCGGGCGCGCTTGCCGCAGCCTTGGGCGCGGGCTTCTGCGCCACGGGCGCGGAGGCTTGCAATGCGGGGGCGGAAACTTTCGCAGCGATCTTGGGTGCGACCACCGGCGGCGTGGCCGGCGTCGGCTTGGCGGCAGCAGGCTTCGGGGCCACCGGCTTTGCGACCGCAGGTTTCATGGCAGCCGGCTTCGGCGCAGCAGGCTTGGCGGCCACCGGCGCCGGTTTCGCAACGGGCTTGGCGGCGGCTTTTGCGGGTGCGGGCTTTGCGGCGACGGGTTTCGGCGCGGCGGGCTTCGCAGCCACCGGCCGGACCGGCGCACTAACTACCGGGGCCGCGGGCGGATGCACGACCGGAACGTTGATCGGAGTGAATTCCGGCGGATCGTCGGCCAGCACGAACGGTTCTTCGAACTCGTACTTGAGAACCGGCGGCGGCGGCGTGGCGGCAAACGGATGGGGTTCGGGAACCGCCGCGGCTGGTGTCGCCGGAGCTGGCGCGGCCGCCCGCACTGGCGGAGCAATCGGGGCCGGCGGCGGAGCAGCGGCGACTGTCCGCGCAACAGGAGCAGCGGCCGCGACTGGAGCGGCGACCGGGTTGTTAGGCCGCAGCTTCTTGCCGGGCGCTTCGCTGGCCCAGGCGCCGGGATATACATCGCGGACGACGGCCAGCATTTCTTCCGCCGACTGCATGGTCTCGAAGTAGCCCATGTGCAGACGGAAACGTTCACGGCCGTCTTCACGACGACGGCTGACGAAGAAAGAGTATTGAGCGAGCGTCGGATCTTTCGGCTGCGACAGCGCCATCGGCGTCGTCGAAGAGGTCAGATTAATGACAAAACCGCCCGTGGCGGCTCCGCCCGTGGGCCGCGTCAGCTTGCTGACGACGTAGTCTGGCTTGGCACTCATTGTTTAACCGTTTCCCCGAAAGATCGTTACCGAATCGGATCCCTTCCCGGACCACGATCCTTTTTCACTCGCTTGGGAGTGTGCGAACCATCGCATATACGGTCAACGGGCGAACTGAGCACGCTGTCGCACTTCACAGACCGAATTATTCATTCCCCTACGAGAAATACGACATAACGGTATAGCAACTATGCCGCGCAGCGCTATCGCGGCAGGCGATCCCAGAAGCGCCCCGCCGAGGTGAAGCGCGAAGCGTAGAACTCGTCGTCGAGGGAATTGATAGTCACGGGTTTTCCGGCGCCCGGCGCGTGCACGAAACGATGCTCGCCGATGTAGATGCCGACGTGATTGACCTTGCGGCTGCCGATCTTGAAGAACACCAGGTCGCCGCGTCTGAGCTTGCGCGGCTTGATGCTGTCCGCCTCGTCGGCCTGGCCGGCTGAAGTGCGTGGCACCGTAAGCCCGAGCTGCCTGTGCGCGTAGAACACGAGGCCGCTGCAATCGAATCCATCGAGCGTTGCGCCACCGTATCGATAGGGCGAACCGCGCAGCCGCAGCGCGAAATCCGCGAGCGCTTCGCCGCGACTGCGCATGCTGGACGCGCCGCCCTCTCCGTCCCAATCGCGCGAGGGTTCAGGCGGCGGCGCAGACGGCTCGGGGGCCGACGCACAGCCGATGAAGATCAGAAGGAATGGGGTCAGGCACCATTTCCGCGGACGGAAATGGAGCCGGAGTCGGCTAGCCCGCGGCCCGCTCATCGCCGATCTCGGAGCCCGGCCGGCGCGACTCCAGAATTTCGGTAAAGGCAGCAGCCGACATGGGGCGCGCGAGGTAGTAGCCCTGCGCGGTCTCGCAGCCACGCGAGCGCAGGAATTCGAGCTGGCCTCTCGTTTCCACGCCCTCTGCCGTCACCCGTTTTCCAAGCGTATGTGCCATGGCGATTACCGATTCGACCAGTGCACCAGCCGATTCGTTCTGTGGGACTTCATCCAGGAAGCTGCGGTCCAGTTTGATGGTATTCACCGGATAACGCCGCAGGTAATTGAGAGACGAGTATCCCGTGCCGAAATCGTCGAGCGCGAGCTTCACGCCGAGCGCGGCGATGGCGCGCAGCGGCTCTTCGACCTCGGCATCGGCCAGGGCCGATTCCACCAGCTCAAGTTCGAGGCTCGCGGGCGTGATTCCGTGCTGGTGGAGCGCGCTCTGTACCATGCGCACG
The DNA here is from genome assembly GCA_039930985.1 of Pseudomonadota bacterium. GTDB lineage: Bacteria > Pseudomonadota > Gammaproteobacteria > Steroidobacterales > Steroidobacteraceae > CADEED01. The sequence goes on along the minus strand of JBDTSV010000152.1, from coordinate 12,882 downwards.
AAATTATTGTCCTTGAGCTGCTGCACCGACACGTTCACCGAGAACATGCGCGGCGCGATGCCGGCGCGCGCCCACTCGGCGTATTGCCCGCAGGCCGAATCCAGCACGAACCCGCCAATGTCGGTGATGAGGCCGGAGTGTTCGGCGGCGGGAATGAATTCGCCCGGTAATTTGATGCCGTCATATCGCGTCTGCCAGCGCAGCAACGCCTCGGCGCCGCACAGGCGGCCGTCGGCCAGCGAAAACTGCGGCTGGTAGAACAGCGAAAACTCGCGTCGGCGCAGCGCGCGATGCAGGCCGCTGTCGGTGAAGGTGGCGCGCTTCTGTGACATCTCGCGCTCGAAGAAGATGGCGCGGCCGCGGCCCTGCGCCTTGGCGCGGTACATCGCCAGATCGGCCTGGCGGATAACGTCTTCGAGGTCCGTGCCGTCGTCGGGGAACATCGTAACGCCCACGCTGGCGCGCATCTGGTAGTCGCGCCCGCCGAGGCTGGCGGGCAGCGCCAGCGAGCGGATCACGCGGTCGGCGATCTGCCGCACTGTCTCGGCATCGCCGACGTTTCTCAGCAGCACCGTGAATTCGTCGCCACCGAGGCGGGCAACCGTGTCGCCCTCTTTGGTGCAGGCCTTGAGCCGGTGCGCGACGATCGACAGCAGTTGATCGCCCGCGCTGTGACCGAGGGTGTCGTTGACGCGCTTGAAGTGATCGAGATCCACGTACATGAGCGCACCGCGCGTGAGACCGGTGGCCGCGGCCGCCAGCTCCTGCGCCAGGCGGTCGCGAAACAGCGCGCGATTCGGCAGCTGCGTCAGCGGGTCGTAATGTGCTTGCCGGTACAGGCGCTCGTCACGCGCGGAATTGGACAGCGCCGCGCGCAGGCGCTCGGCAAATGCCGCACCATATTCGGCCACCGCCGGATCTCGCGAGGGCTCGCCGTGATATCCGACAATCAACATGGCGGACAGGCGCTCCTCGTCCACCACCGGCCAGATCCAGAAAAATTCGGCGCCTACATCGCGCATGCACGCGAGGAATTCGTGACGGGACTCTTCTATTCGCGCCACCGTCATTCCTTCGGGCGTCTCGCGCACCGTGGCGAGCATCTCGGAATCGAAGGTCACGCGCTGCACCGGCAATGCTTCGGCGCCGAGTGCCGCCATGAAGAGACGCCCGTGGGCTTGTGCGGTCGGGTCGAGCAGGATCACGCCCACGCACTGACTGCGCGTGAGCTCGCGGAATTTCGGCAACACCACATCGAGAGCACGATCGATCTCGCTGGCGGCGAGCAATGCACGGTCGACTTCGCCGAGCACTTCGAACGCGCGCCAGTCCCTCTGCAGCGACATGGCCGTGGTGTTGAACTCGCGTTCGAGTGGCATGAATTCATCGACGGCGCTGCGCGGCAGCGTCTCGAAACGCCGCTCGCGCAAGCGCGCAAGCCCGCGCTGCAGGCCGCGCAGCGGCGGCAGGTAGCGTTCGCTCACGATGGCGGCTACCGCGAACGCCACCAGTACGGTGAGGGCCAGCAATCCCAACGCAGTAGGTATCAGCTCCGACGCCGTCGAGCCGAAGGTGGCTTCGGGCGCGAACACCACGACGGTGTTGGCCGACATCGAATCGCCCGCTGTGCTGGGCGGAAGATAGGTCATGGCGCCGCGCCATTCCCGGCCCGACGCGTACCACGCGAGGATGGTCGTGCCACTGAGTGCGTCCACGGCATGCGGTGCGCGTCGCTCGAACAACTGCACCAGTTCCTGCGGAACCGGGCTGCTGCTGAACAGCGCGGTGCCGGCGCCATCGAGCACCACGAGATAGCGACCGTCGAGCCCGTGCGCGAAATCGCCTGGATAGTGGCGTGCATTGAACAACAGGGTCGACGCCTTCTCGCGTGAGAGCGTGTTCAGCTCCTGGTTCTGAAGATTTTCGCGCCGTTCCTCGGCATCGAACCAGCGCGAGAACAGCGCAAGCCCGACGGGAATCAACATCGCGACGGCGATAACCAGCCACAGCCGGCGCGTCAGCCCGCTGCGCAAGACCGAGTTGTACTGGTTGCGGCTCATCTTTTCCCGTGGCGTACGTTGCGTCCCGGCAACGCTGTCCGGTCTTCCCTTATGTCGCTGGGACTTTACGGAATGTGGCTTGGCGCAAATGCGTGCCGCGTCACGATTGCCGCTGCCCTATCTCAAGCCGGGGTTCTTTTTGGGAGTTTGGGGCGCGAGGGCCTGGGCCGAACGCAGCTCGGAAAGCTGCCGGATCGCCGAGTAGGTGTAGCGGTATATGCCACGCGCGCCGCGGCGCGAAGCGCCCAGCATTGCCTTGCCGACGATCTCCGCCGGGATGGCCCGATAGGCTTCGCGCGAACCGGTGAGCAGTGGATTGATGAGCGGCGCGAAGATTCGCCCGGTGATCTCGAGCGGACGCAGGGCCTTGCGTGGCCCTAACAAGAGGCTGGGCTGCAGGATGTCGACCGAGGCGAACCCCAGGTCGGACACGGCCTCTTCCATCTCGCCCTTGGTCCGCAGGTAGAATTTCGTCGAACCGGAGTTCGCCCCCACCGACGAGATGACCACGAAGCGCGATGCCTGCGCGGCACGCGCGGCGCGCGCGAACAGCAGCACGGCGTCCACGTCCGCTTCACGGAACGCCTCCTGCGAGCCCGCCTCCGCAATCGTGGTGCCGATGCAGCAGTACGCATCCTGCGCGACGAGGCCCTTGAGCTGCTCGGTCATACGCTCGAAAACCACCACCCGATTGGCGAGCTTTGGATGTTCTTTGCCGAGCGGACGACGCGTGAGCGCGTACACGCGTGAATAGTCGGGCGCCTCGAGCAATGTCTTGAGGAGAAAGCCGCCGACCAGACCCGTGGCGCCGGCGATCAATGCGATTTTTGGTGTTGTGCTCACGCGTCGCAGCTTAACAAGAATTTTTCCGTCAATGCTTGTGAGGACTGCCGTGGTTGCGCGCGCTCGGCAAATGCCAGTTGAACCACATGGCAAGAATTCTGAGCAAAAGGCAAAGCATGGCCCCGCCGACTGCGGCCACCATGGGCGGCCACTGCTGCCAGTCGCCGAACACCACGACCGCGGCGCCGCCGAGAGCCGCCAGCGCGTAGATGTCGGACTGGAACACCACCGGAACGCGCGACAGAAGCAGGTCGCGCATGACGCCACCGCCAATTCCGGTGAGCATGCCGAGCAGCGCCGCCATCACCGGGTGGAGATGGTATGCCAGTGCCTTCTGCGTGCCGGCGACGGCGAACAAGGCCAGGCCCATCGCGTCGAACACCCGTACCGGATTGCGCATGCGTTCGATGAGCGGATGCCAGATGAAGGTGATGAGGCCCGCGAGCGTGGCCGCCGCGAGATAGCGCCAGTCTTTGAACGCCGCCGGCGGCACCGCGCCAATCAGCAGGTCACGCAGGATGCCGCCAGCACTAGCGGTCGCGAACGACAGCACCAGCACGCCAAAGAGATCGAGGCGCTGGCGCACCGCGGCCGTTGCGCCGGCGAGCGCGAATACGAATACGCCGATGAGGTCGAGGACCAATAGCACCCGTGCATTGTGCATCACGGAAACGAAGCTGGGCATTCGCGGCGTTAATGGCCTCTGGTCACCCGTTCGGGTGATGCGGCAGAAACAATGGGGAATATGCTTCGTCGACGGGGAACGGACTCCCCCTCACAACCATTGAACAAGGAGCGAACCAATGCATTTTCCTAGCAACCAACGTCGCCGGCACGGCCGCCCGTGGCGCGCATCCACGGTGGCGCTCGTGGCGCTGCTCGCGGGTCTGGCCGGCGTGGCGCACGCGGTGGATTTCGACCTGAACGTCAAGGCGCCGGCCTTGAAGGTCGGCCCGGCACTGAAGAAAAGCGCGGAGAGTTACTCGACCACGTTCGCGCGTTTATCAAAGGCGTCGCCCGTCGAGATGGTTACCAACAAAGCGCTCTTTCTCGAACATTTTGAAATCGCGTGGCAGTTGCAGCGCGCGCTGGATGACCACCTGCCGATGGAAGACTTGTCGGCCATTGGTCTCGTCAAGCGCGAAGACGGTGCCATCGAGATCGACCTGAAAGCCTTTCCCCAGTGGGATTCATTTACCGACAGGCTCATGGCGATGATGCCCGCAATGAACTACGACCTCGCCGGTCCGCAGCTCATCAATCGCGGTTTTCGCGATAGCGATATTGCCGCCATTAGGAACTACCTCTCGACGCACGATTTGAGGACGGCGGCGGCAGCGAAGACTCTTCCGATTGCCATCGGTTTCAGCAGACTGGTCAAGAAATACGACAAGTTGAAACTCCCGGTCCGTAATGATCTCGTCTATTCCTTCATTTACCAGCGCGCAAAGGCCGAGGCACTCGCGCGGCGCGAATGGGCGGAAAGCCTGCTGCAGGTCCTCGATGCGCAGCGGATCCGGGTGCTGCATTCGTATTTCGACGAGATGCCCGGTTTCAGTGTCTGGGCACCGAGCGACACGGTTGCCGGAATTGGTGGTGTGCTCACCCAAATGAGACTTCCCGACTACGAGGATCGTGTCACCGCCGAAGCAAGAGGAGTCACGCCATGAAAGTTTCTTCCACATTCCGAAAGGGCGCAGCCCTGTTCGCTTTTGCCGCGACCGTCATCGGATCGCCGCTCGCGTCCGCCGTACATCTGAGTGTCTACCCGAGCACGATCGAACAATACGGCACCGGCTCCGCTTTCTATCTGGGGCACACCGTCATGGCTTCGACGAATTTTTCCACGCTCATGGCCGGCGGCGCGTTCACCGCTCAATGCGCGCATCCATCGACGCTGCCGGTCACTGGCGAGCGATTCCTCAGTACTTATGGTTTCGGTGGCAATTCACTGGTTGTGACGATTCCCGCCCAGCAACCGGCGCTCGCCAACATGAGTGGCTGGAACCAGGTTGGGCCAGGGATGGAACTCGCCTGCAACTACCGCTGGACGGCATCAGCCACCGAGGGCGGCTTTTCCATCGGCGCTGGCGGCATCAGCTACCCGATCGGCGATGGCACCGGGCGCGTGGGCGGTACTGTCGATTTCACGATGATTCGCTCGAACACGCCCGCCGGCGGCGGGGGCTGCACTCCCTGACAGCGCCTCTTTCATTCCCTTTCATCAATACCAAGGACGGTAGCCATGAAAAATCTCAAACGACTCTTCGCCGCGGGGCTGCTCACCGTGGCGCTGCAATCCGGTACTGCCTGGAGCTGGAGCTCCTGCAGTCCCATCGTCATCGACCTCGGCAACAACGGCATCAATCTGGGTGAGGCAGGCACGGGCGTCTATTTCGACGTGAATGCCGACGGTGTGCCCGATCACGTGCAATGGGTGCGCCGCGGAGGCGATGAAGGTTTCCTCTCGCTCGATCGTAGCGGCAACGGCCTCATCGACAACGGCGCAGAGCTGTTCGGCGTCGGCACACCGCTGTTGCTCGAGGGGCGCAACGCACCGAATGGTTTTGTCGGCCTGGCGCAGTACGACTCACGCCAGCTCGGCGGCAACGACGACGGGCTCATCACCGAAGCCGACGCGGTCTGGCCGCAGTTGCGCATCTGGATCGATGCGAATGCCGACGGCGTTTCCACCTATGACGAGATGCGCTCGCTCAAGGGTCTCGGCCTCACGGCGCTCGAGACCATTCCGAAAATCCGCAAGCACGTGGACTCCGCGGGCAATGTCATTCCCTACTGGGCCTGGGCCTTGCAACGCGCGAAGCCCGGCCGCGCGCTCATGGTGGACGTCTTCTTCCGAGTCTTGCCGTAGTTGGTGGCAATGCTGGCCGGCGCCGTGGTGCGGCGCTGGTCAGCCGGGGTGCGCGCATCACGGACAGAGCCGGCGCACCAGTGCCACGCGTGAATACACATTGAGCTTGCGAAAGATCTGCCGCACCTGCGACTTCACCGTGTTGGCCGAGACTCCACGCAGATGCGCAATCTGCGCCAGCGTGCGGCCCTCGCACAGTTGCTCGGCCACCGCCTGCTCGGCGGTAGTTAGCCCGCGCGCGCTGGCGGGAAGATGCAGCACGCAGGTTATGGCGAAGGAGGCGGAGGTTTCGGTGGCGCCCTGCAGGCGGAAGGCGACGCCGCTGGTGCGCTCCTCAACGCCAAGCGTCTTGCAGTGCGCGAGCAGCCGCGCGATCAGCGGCGCGGCTTCCGGAATGCGCGGCGGGCGCCGCAACCGCATCGCTTTGGAATTGCACAGTTCCGCGAGAACCTGATCGACGGTCTTGGATGTGGCCATCGCGGCGTTCTGCCACGAAGGCCGGCAGCGCCGATACTTATATATCTGCGCAAAAGCACCAGATATGACGTCAGACGGTGAGTTTCTTCACCCAGGCGACGTACTTGTCCATCCAGGCATGCAGGAATTTCCGGGTTTCGGGATTGGCCACGTTGCCCGCCTCGTCGAAGAAACCGTCCTTGACGTGAATGTAGGCTTCGGGCTGGGCCAGCGTCGGCATGTCGAGATAGCCCAGCACGGCGCGCATATGCGACTGCGCGACCGCAGTGCCGATGGCGCCAATCGAAGCGCCGATGAGTCCAGCCGGCTTGCCCGCCCATGCGTTCTGGCCATATGGCCGCGATGCATGATCGATCGCGTTCTTGAGCACACCAGGAATCGAGCGGTTGTATTCCGCCGTCACGAACATCACGGCGTCGACGGCGCGCAGCTCGCTCTTGAGCCTTTGCACCTCGGGTGCCTGCGCCTTATCGTCATCCTGGTCGTAGAGCGGCAGGTCGCCGATTTTCAGCTCCTTGAAATTGAAGTCCGGCGGCGCGAGTTTGATGAGCGCGCCTGCGAGTTTGCGATTGTGAGATTCCTTCCGAAGGCTTCCGACGATATAACCAATCTGCCTGGGCATTCACGGCTCCTGTTTGCGGACGATCATCTCAAATCCGTGGCTCACTTCTGTAGGAAGAAGGCTGTACGGGATCGGAGTACGCTCGTCCCGCCCGACGCCTGCATCCAACCCTTGCACCCCTTCGTATCACCTTCCGCGATGCACAAACGCGCCCTCCAGACTTTGTTTGCCTTCATCCTGGTGTCCCTTACCGCGTACAACCTGTGGGTGAGCACGCAGCAGCCGGTCTGGCAGTGGGGTGGACTCACCACCAGGCCCGACAATCTCTGGACCATCGCAACCCTCATCGATGCCTACTTCGGTTTCATCACCTTCTACATGTGGGTGCTGTGGAAGGAGACACGCGCGCTACCGCGCCTGCTCTGGTTTCTCGCGATCATGCTTCTCGGCAATATCGCGATGTCGGCCTATGTGTTGCGCCAGCTGGCGCGGCTCGAGAGCACGGATCTCATGAGCAACCTGCTCTCGGCGCGCAACGCCTGACACGCAAATGCACGATTTCCTGCAACGCCGCCTCGTCACTCCGCTGCTCGCCCTTCTCCGGCAGGGCGTGACGCCCCGGGAGCTGGCGCTCTGCCTGAGCCTCGGGTCGGCGATCGGCCTGATACCAGTGCTCGGCCTGTCGACGGCGTTGTGTGCGGCGGTGGCAATCTTCCTCAAGCTCAACATGCCGGCGATCCAGCTGGTCAACTATCTACTTATGCCGCTGCAGCTGCTGCTGATCATCCCGCTGCTGCGTTTCGGTGAGTTGCTGACGAACGCGCCGCGTTTTCCGCTCACGCTGGAAACGGGTCTGGCGCTGCTCTCGCATGGCGCCATCAACGCCGTGCAAATTCTCGCCGCCGCCATCATGCACGCCACGCTCGGCTGGATCGTCTTGGCGCCGTTGCTGGCTTTCGCCATGTTCCGCGTCCTCGAACCCGTGCTGCGCCACCTGACCGCCAAACCTCTGGAATCCCGATGACTTCGCTTGCCATGACCCTGCTCGAGCGCGACCTCGTGCCCGACTTCCTGATTCGCCGGCGTATCCGCGCCCTGCTTGTCGGCCGGTTGCGCGAAGAGGACCAGCGCGATCCCGAGCGTCAGCAGCAGCGGCTGCTGGCGTTCATCCGCAAACTCACCGTGAGCCCGGTAGCCATCGAAACCGCGGCCGCCAACGAGCAGCACTACGAAGTCCCCACCGACTTCTACACGCGCGTGCTCGGCAAACACCTGAAGTACTCGTGCGGCTACTACCCGCACCCCCGCACCGCTCCCGCCGAAAATCTCGACGCGGCCGAGGCACGCATGCTGGCGCTCACCTGCCAGCGGGCGCGCCTCGCCGATGGCGAACGCATCCTCGAGCTCGGCTGCGGCTGGGGATCCTTGAGCCTGTGGATGGCCGCTAACTACCCGCGGGCCAGCATCACCGCGGTGTCGAACTCTCGCACGCAGAAACTGCACATCGACGCGCAGGCACGCCGGCGCGGCTTGCGCAATCTCGAGGTCATCACCTGCGACGTGAACGCGCTCGCGTTCCCGCCGGGCACGGTCTTCGACCGCGTCGTGTCGGTGGAGATGTTCGAACACATGCGCAACTACGAGACGCTGCTGGCGCGGGTCGCGTCGTGGATGGCACCGAAAGCCACACTGTTCGTACACATATTCACGCACTCGAAATACGCCTACCCGTTCGAGGTGCGTGACGAGAGCGACTGGATGGCGCGCTTCTTCTTCACCGGCGGCATCATGCCGAGCGACGACCTGCTGCTGTACTTCCAGCGCGACGTGCGGATCCTGGACCACTGGCAGGTGCCTGGCTGGCACTATTCCCTGACCAGCGAAGCCTGGTTACAGAACATGGACCGTCATCGGGCCGATCTCATGCCGCTGCTGGCGAGCACCTACGGCGGCCCCCAGGCCTTGCGCTGGTGGGTGTATTGGCGCGTGTTCTTCATGGCCTGCGCGGAGTTGTGGGGATATGACGGCGGCCGCGAATGGCTGGTATCGCATTACCTCTTTGAAAAGCGCTGAAAAGCGGTAGAGTCGCCGGTCATGGCTGCACGCAATAATTTCGGGTGGCTCAAGTCCACCTACGTCTCCTGTGCCCTGCTCCTGCCGATGGCGGCACTTGCCGTCTCCGATGCCGACCGCATTGCGGTGTACAAGGAATTCCGCGCGCAGTACGACGCAAAGAAATACGCCGAGGCACAGCCGCTGGCCGAGCACCTGGTGGCGCTCACCGAAGAGCAATACGGCGCGGAAGAACTGCCACTGACCAACCCGCTGACCAATCTCGCCACGGTCCATTACAAGCAGGGCCACTACGCCGCGGCCATCGAGAACTACCAGCGATCCCTGCGCATCCTCGCCGCCAAATCGACGCTCGCCGACAAGCAACAGATCCGACCGCTGCACGGCCTCGGCGTCAGCTTCATGGGCGCCAACGATCCGGAGTCGGCGGTCGTGGCGCTGAAACGCGCGGCCGACCTGTCGCGCAACACCGATGGGCTGTTCAACATCAACCAGGTGGAGTTCATCGACGCGCTCATCGACGCGTACGAAGCCAGCGGCCGGTACGTCGAAGCGGAGAAGGAAAGCCTCTACGCCATGCGCGTCGAGGAAGCCGCGTATGGCCGCACCTCGATCAAGCTGCTCGACCGGCTCGACAAGCTTGCGCGCTGGTATGAAGGCTCGCGGCGCTATACCAGCGAGCGGAACATCTATGAGAAGGCCCTCGCCATTCTCGGGAGGAGCGCCACCGAAAACGACCTGAGGCGCGTCGGGCCGCTGCGCGGCATCGCGCGCTCGTTCCGGCTCGAAACCTTCTACGGCGCCGAAGGCGCCGATACCGGCTCCAGCTTCAACAACGGCGGCAACGGCGCGCCGGTGTTCGTCGATGGCACGCAGCAACGGCGCGGCGAGAGCTCACTGACATCCGCGCTCGCCATCATCGACGCCAACCAGCCGACCAATGAACAGATGCGTGGCGACGTGCTCACGGATCTCGGCGACTGGTACCTCGTCTCCAATTCTCTGCGTCGCGCCTACGACACGTACGCCGATGCCTGGAAAGCATTGGCAAGCGTCGCCAACACCAAATCGATCGAGCAGCCGCGCGTGCTTGCCTACCGGCCGTCAATCAGCTCGGTGGATCGCTCGCAGCTCGACCCGGCCGAAGCCGTGATCAGGACCGTGGAGCTTCATTTCAAGGTGGATCGAGACGGACGCATCGACGACGTCACTTCGCCCACCACCGATGTGCCCGAAGCCATCGTCAAGAATTCCATGGTGTCGATGAAGCGCTCGCGCTTCGCGCCGCGTATCGAGAACGGCGCCGCGGTTCCCACCGACAACGTCGTCTTCCTCGAGCGGGTGATGATTAAAGTGATCCCGCCTGATAGCGGGACGTCATCCGGGAAGGCGGGGGAGAAGAAGCCGGAGGAGAAACAACCGGAGGAGAAGCCTCCGGAGAAGAAGGAGTAGTCGGAGGAGTCGCCTCCGGCGCGTTCGACACCACCACCGGCGTGTCATTGATCGGCACCGCTTCGATCGACATCTCCGCCGCCACGGCTTCCGCTTCCGGCGAACCTGGTATTGGCTTCGACTTCGGCACCAGCGGTTGGGAAGCCAGCAGCGGCTTCGCTACATCCAGCGTGGAAAACTGCGTGAGGAACTTCGCCGCCGCATCGCGCATGGCCGCGAACGCGGCAATTCCGAGTTCCTCTTCGCCATTGCCGATCTTTGGCGCCGGACCACTGCCATACCCGGTGAGCGTGAGCGTATCCACGAGCTCGCCATTCGGCGCGTAGATGAAAATCTGGTAGCGGATGGTGACCGCGGTATAGACACCGCCAGTCTCCTTCGAGTTGGCAAACGAGAATTGCTCGATGCGCGGTTCGAAGATGGCCATGATGCCGGGCTCGAGCCGCGCGGCATCGACGGTATCGAACATCTTCGCGTCAGTGAATTCCGCCTTGAAGATTTCCTGGACGATGTGCCGGTGCGAGGGGCCGAGTTGCGCTTCGTAGTTGACGCTGGCGCGCGATTCCTTGTGCACGTAGTTGGCGGCCTCGGTGGTGATCACCACGGCGACCTTGGCCGGTGTCGGCACGATGAGGGCTTTGGGCAAGTCACCTTCGGGACGCACGGCCACCGCCGAGCAACCACCCATCAACAGCGTGACCGCCGAGAATGGAATGCAGAGTTGCGAAACGCGGGACCAGGCCAAGGATTTATCCCCCAATTGGAACGTCCACACCATCGATTGTGATCGGGGACTTTTGCCCGCCAATCGTGAGACCGACAAACGTGCCTTCGTTCTCGTCGCACATGGCACGCATTAAAACAGAAAAGCGCTGGTTGATGAGCCCCGGCGACCCCGCGCCCGCCGGCATGCCGATGGCATGAATGCGAATTTTGTGGCGCCCCTGGCGGTCGACCGGATTGTATTTACGCACCGCCGCCAGCGCCGCCTCGACCGAGCTGCCGGTGAAGTCGTCGCCAATCACATAGACACTGATCTTCTTGTCGGCGGCCCACCAGCCCTGCACCGCGGCACCGATGCCTTCGACCGGGCTCGAATTGCTGTAGGGCTTCCAGTTGACCATGGTCGTGAGAATTTTGGTCCGCTGCGCCGGCGAGTCATTGAGCCACTGGCCCTTGGTGCTCGCGAACATCGGCTTGCCCTCATCGTCGAGGACCTGGATTCCCTTGACCTTGGGGTAGATGTCGAGAATCTCTTTCATGACGTTCTGGGCGTTTTCCCAGTTGTCGCTCTGCATGCTGCCCGACGTGTCGATGCAGAAGATGATGTATTCGCTGTCGACCGGAATGCCGCCGACCGATAGATTGTTCGGATCGCGGCGCGGTGCGTTCTTGAGCAGCCGCGCCATTTCAGCGGTCAGCGTCTGGTGCGCGGCCACGAGCTCGGTCTCGACGATGTTGGTGACCGACGCTTCGCCTTTGCTGGCGTGGAACTCACCGCGGATCTTCGTGAGATCGCCGGCGAGCGCAGCAGCTTTTTGCTGCTCGATGGTGAGCACCTTGGTGCGGCCCTCGAGCTCGCGATTGAGCACGTCCGTTTCCCCGCGCAGGTCGAACAGCTGCCGTTGCAGGTCGAGGATCTGGCCTTTGAGATCCTTTTCGCTGCGCTCGATGACGATGGGCTGGCCAATGTCGGTGAGCACCAGCAGCAGGATGATGGCGCCAAAGCCGCAGCAGATGCAGTCGAGGAACGACAGCGTGAAGACTTCGAACTCGCGGCGTTTACCAATGGCCATTCGTTACTCCTTATGGCCAGTCGCGCGAGGGGATGACGTACGAGCCGTTGGAGCGACGCGCCAGTTTCCAGAATGCGTAACCCGCCAGCGGGTCGCCTTTCATGGGCAGCAACACGATGTCGATGGGCAGCTTGCGATCCATGATCTTCATCGCGTCGTCGAACAGCTTTTCACGATCGCGCCCGCCGATGAATTTGCGCGCTGGCGCCACCGAACCCTGCGTGGGCAGGCCGTCGGTGATCAGGATGATCTGGTCCGGCTCCGGATTCAGTGAGCGCACGGCGATGAAGGCATTCACGAGACTCGTGCCGTCGCCGGGTGTGATGGCGCGCGCCGCGCCGAGCACGCCATTGATGACGCGCGGATCATTGGCGTTCAGCCACTGGCCCGCAGTGCTCGCCTGAACGACTTTCGCCTTGGTGTTGAAGCCGATGACCTGGAACTGGCTGTTGTCGGGCAACTGCGCGGTGATCCACTCGACGATGTCGAGCGCACGCCGCCACTTCTGCGCCGCACGCCGCAACGGCTCCGGCTCGTTGCGCATGCGGATCACCTTGGCGATGTCCTCGTCCATCATGCTGGCGGAGGTGTCCAGCAACACGAGGATGCGCTTGCCCTTCATCTGCAGCGCGCTGATGTATTTGCGATTGCCACGGCCGCGGAACGCCTTGACCCGATCGCCGGCCGGCGCCTTGTCGAGCGCGCCGCCCTGCAGGCGCTTGACGCCCTCTTCGAGCGACTTGATGA
>JBDTSV010000151.1:0-3896 GCA_039930985.1 Pseudomonadota bacterium | reverse complement strand
CTGCTCGAGCAGGTAGTGCGCGCGTTCCGCGCCCTGCGTCTTGAGCACCGAGTCAATCGATTCGATCCACTCGCGTGTCTCGGTCGGATCGAGATCTTCGAGCTTCATGATTTCCGTCATACACATCCATCGCCGGGCGGGCGGCAAGCAAAGAAAGCGGCGCGTGCTGTGTTAGCATCCGCCGCGTTGAAAATGAGGTGAGGAACAGGGGAAAACAAGGCGCGATATGATCGTTTCTCAGCGCCTCCCGGTCAAGCAAACCTCAATCCGCACAGCAGGTTACGGCGCGTTTTGCGTGCCCCTTTACTAGTGGAAATCGAAATCCGCCGCCCCGACGACTGGCACCTGCACCTGCGTGATGGCGCAGCCCTGGCGGCCGTGCTGCCGTTCACCGCGGCGCGATTCGCGCGCGCCATCGTGATGCCGAATCTCAAGCCGCCGATAACCACCGTTGCGGCCGCCGCCGAATATCGTCAACGAATCCTCGCCGCGTTGCCGGCGGGCGCGGATTTCGAGCCGTTGATGACGCTGTATCTCACCGATCGAACCGACCCGGCCGAGATCGACCAGGCGCTGCAGGCTCAATCGATAAAGGCATGCAAGCTGTATCCGGCCGGCGCCACCACGAATTCCGACTCCGGCGTCACCGATATCCGCCGGATCGACGAAGTGCTGGCGCGCATGAGCGACGCGGGCATGCCTCTTTTGGTGCACGGTGAAGTCACCGCGCGCCATGTTGATGTGTTTGATCGTGAAACCCGGTTCATCGACGAGGTGCTGGCGCCGACACTGGCGCGTTTTCCGCAGCTGCGCGTGGTGTTCGAACACATCACCACGGCGCGCGCGGCGGAGTTCGTCAGGAACGCGCGTGACGGCGTCGCCGCCACGATCACTCCCCAGCACCTGCTGCACAATCGCAATGCCATCTTCGAAGGTGGCATACGACCGCATTACTACTGTCTGCCCATCCTCAAGACCGAGCCGGATCGCGCCGCGTTGCTGGCGGCCGCCACCAGCGGCAATCCGCGTTTTTTCCTCGGCACCGACAGTGCGCCGCATGCGCAGCACACCAAGGAGAACTCCTGCGGCTGCGCCGGCATGTTCTCGGCACATGCGGGCATAGAGCTGTACGCCGAGGCCTTCGAGTCGGTGGGCAAGCTCGACAAGCTCGAAGGCTTCGCCGCCGATTTCGGCGCGGATTTCTACCGCTTGCCGCGCAATACCGGGCGCATCCGGCTCGCGAAGCGCACCTGGCTTCCGCCGGCTAACTACCCTCTCGGCCCGTCGGACAAGGACGGCAGGCTGGTGCCGATGCGCGCCAACGAGCCGGTAAACTGGCAGCTGGTGGTCTGATGGATGAATTGGCCCCACCCGCTGACGGCGCCAGTTTCACCGGCCCGCCGCTCATGAGCCGGCGCTTCCGGCAGTTCCTGCCGGTGGTCATCGATGTCGAAACCGGCGGATTCAATTGCGCCACCGACGCGTTGCTCGAGATCGCGGCCGTCATGGTCGAATTCGGTCCCGACGGACGTCTGCGCCGCGGCCCATCGCACTCGTACCATGTGCGCCCTTTTGAAGGGTCGAACCTCGAAGCGGCGTCACTCGCGGTGAACGGTATCGATCCGTTTCATCCGCTGCGGCCGGCGATACCGGAAAAGGACGCGCTCGGTCGCATCTTCACGGAAGTGCGCACGGCGATGAAAACGCAGGACTGCCGCCGCGCCGTGCTGGTGGGCCACAACGCCGCCTTCGACCTCGGATTTCTCAACGCCGCGGTGGCGCGCGCCGAGATCAAGCGCAATCCTTTCCACCCGTTCTCGTGCTTCGACACGGCGACACTCGCCGGAGCAGCATTCGGACAGACCGTGCTCGCCAAGGCCGCGCAGGTCTGCGGTCTGCAGTGGGATTCCAGCGCGGCGCATTCGGCCAGGTACGACGCCGAACGCACCGCCGAGGTTTTCTGCGAAGTCTGCAACGCGCTCGACGGCACGTGGCGCAAGGCCGACGTACGCGCGCAGGCGCTGTGGGGTGCGGCACCGGCTGGGGACATGCCGCAGGTGCCGGAGTAGGCGATCGACAAGGCCGCGACGAGCGGCAAAAAGGGATGGCCGTCGGTCGAGGTGCGGCCCTTTTTGCTAGGAAACGGGGAGTGTCCCCATTACCCCATTACGCCGTCGCGCCAGCCGCGGTCAGCATCTTCTTGAGCTCGCCGCTGCGATGCAGGTCGAGCACGATGTCGCACCCGCCCACGAGTTCGCCATTCACGTAGAGCTGTGGATAGGTGGGCCAGTTCGAAAACTGCTTGAGCGCGTCGCGCAGCTCGGGGTCTTCGAAGATGTTCACGGCATGGAAACCGGCCGCGGAGGCACGCAGAGCCGCAACCACCTGCGCCGAAAAACCACACTGCGGAAAATCCGGCGTGCCCTTCATGAACAGGACCGCTGGACCGGTGCCGATATGGGTCTTGATTCGACTGACTACGTCTTCTGCCACGATCTTTCTCCTTTGCTCGAGCGTCCCGAGGAGCGCCCATTGCGCTTCCGCGCTCATTGCCGGCCAAGCCGCTATTTCGTCCACAGTACGCAAACATCCTGCGCACCGGCTGCCTTCGACCAGTACACAGACTTTGATGCAGGGTGATGGCGGGCGTTCAATCATGACGGAGGCCCACGCGGAGCGCGTTGAATTATGGGGGCTCGTCCCCTATTCTTCAAACCGCTCACCGGGGAGATTAAGACAATGAAAATATTCACGAATCATCGCTACGCGCTCATCACCGGCATCGTGCTGGCCCTGATACTCGCGGGGCTGCTGCATGCGCAGTTTGCCGAACCGGACGCGGGTTACGCGCTCAATGTGAAGTCGTTCGGCCGCTGGCTGCACATCGGTTCCGGCATCTTCTGGATCGGCATTCTGTATTACTTCAACGCCGTCCAGGTCCCGGCGATGGCCGATGCGGCCGCCGACAAAGGTGGCCCCGGGGGCGCCGGCATCACGAAGTACGTCGCACCGCGCGCGTTGTTCTGGTTCCGTTGGTCGGCGCTCGCGACCTGGCTGATCGGCGCCTGGCTGCTGTCCGACTTGCGGCCAAACGGCTTCGTCCAGGCTTTCACGCTCGGTCTCACGTTGCCGCAAATCGACTACCAGATGCTGGTCATCGGCATCGGCACCTGGCTCGGCACCATCATGTTTCTCAACGTCTGGGGCGTCATCTGGCCGAACCAGAAAAAAATTCTCGGCCTGAAACCCGCCACCGATGAGGAAAAAGCCAAGGCGCGCAAAGTCGCGCTGTACGCTTCGCGCGTGAATTTCATCCTCTCGTTCCCGATGCTGTTGTGCATGATCGCGTCCGGTCACGGCCTGCCAATCTGACGCCCACGTTTGAAAGAACGGGTCGACAGCAATTTGATCGCGCGGCAGGTCGCTGACGCGCTGGCTGAAGACTTGGGTGCGGGCGACGTCACCGCCGCACTGGTACCCGCCTCGCAGCAGGTTCGCGCGCAAATCGTCGCGCGCGAACCTGCGATCCTCTGCGGCACCGATTGGGTCGAGGCCACCTTCAAACAACTCGATCCGGCCATCCGCCTCGAATGGGTGGTCCGCGATGGCGAACGCCTCGAGGCCGACATGCCGGTCCTGAGGCTCCTCGGCCCGGCGCGTCCCATTCTCACCGGCGAACGTACAGCGCTGAACTTCCTGCAAACGTTGTCTGGCACCGCCACGGCCGCGAGCCGCTATGTGCAGGCAATCGCCGGCACCGGGTGCCGCATACTCGATACGCGCAAGACCCTGCCGGGCCTGCGCCTCGCGCAAAAATATGCCGCACGTTGCGGCGGCGCGCAGAACCACCGCATGGGGCTGCACGACATGGTGCTCATCAAGGAAAACCACATCAT
>JBDTSV010000150.1:0-14662 GCA_039930985.1 Pseudomonadota bacterium | reverse complement strand
CCGTGCTCGGCAAACTACCGACTCTCGACACGCTGGTGTTCGAGCGGTTCTTCGACGAGTCCGGCGGCCAGCAGCTCATCATCCACGCGCCGTTCGGCGCGCGCATCAACCGCGCGTTCGGGCTGTCGCTGCGCAAGAAATTTTGCCGCACCTTCAACTTCGAGCTGCAGGCCGCGGCCACCGAAGACGCCATCGTGCTGTCGCTCGGCGAAACTCATAGCTTCGAGCTCGCGAGCGTCAGCAAATTCCTCAACAGCAAGACCGTCGAAGACACGCTGATCCAGGCCATGCTGGACTCACCCATGTTCACCGCGCGCTGGCGCTGGAATGCCAGCATTTCGCTGGCGATTCGCCGCAGTTCCGGCGGCAAACGCACGCCGCCGCAGATCCAGCGCATGGCCGCGGAAGACCTGATCGCCGTGGTTTTTCCCGATCAGATCGCCTGCGCGGAAAATCTCAGCGGTCCGCGCGAGATCCCCGACCACCCGCTCGTCAAGCAGACGCTCACCGATTGCCTGCACGAGGCCATGGACATCGATGGCCTGAAAGCGATGCTGCGCGGCCTGGAAGAAGGGCGCATCAAGGTGGTCGCCCGGGATCTGCCGACGCCTTCGCCGCTGGCCGCGGAAATCCTCGGTGCCCGGCCCTATGCGTTCCTCGACGATGCGCCGCTCGAAGAACGCCGCACCAACGCGGTTTCCCAGCGCCGCTGGCTCGATCCGGAAACCGCGGCCGACATGGGCAAGCTCGATCCGGTCGCCATCTCGCAGGTGCGCGAAGAAGCGTGGCCTGACGTTTCAAATCCCGACGAACTGCACGATGCGCTGAATTCCCTGGGCCTGATCACCGAGCAGGAAGGCACCAGCGCGCGCTGGAATGCGCACCTGGAGCAGCTCGGGCTCGCGCGCCGCGCTGCGCGCCTGGTCGACGGTACGGACACCTACTGGGTATGCGCGGAATGCCTTCCCATGATCCACGCTATCTACCCGCAGGGCCGCCTGGAGCCGGCGATCGCCGCGCCGGCCGAGATCCTCGCGGCGCGCAGCTGGACGCGTGAAGCCGCCGTCACGGAGCTCGTTCGCGGCCGCTTGCAGGGACTGGGCCCGGTCACCGCGCGTGACCTGGTCGAATCCCTGAACGTCGAGGCATCCTGCATCGCCGTGGCATTGGTCGAGCTCGAAAGCGAGGGCTTCGTCATGCGCGGGCGTTTCACCGAAGAGGCGAGCGCCCCCGAGGCCGTGCAACTCGGCGACAGCACGCTCGAGTGGTGCGAACGCCGCCTGCTGGCGCGCATCCATCGCTACACCATCAAGACGCTGCGCGCCGAAATCGAACCGGTGTCGGGCGCGGATTTCATGCGCTTCCTGCTCGATTGGCAGGGCGTCACCCGTCAGCCCAAACCCGAAGGCGTCGAGAGTCTCGCGGCAGTCATCTCACAACTCGAGGGCTACGAGATCGCAGCCGCGGCCTGGGAAAGCGACGTGCTGGCTGCGCGCCTCAACGAATACGACCCGCACTGGCTCGACAGCCTGTGTCTCGCCGGGCGCGCGCTGTGGGCACGGCTCACGCCGGCGAAGAGCGCCGGAGCCGCGCCGGTGCGCACCACACCCATTGCGCTGGTGACGCGCAAGAACTGGTCGCTGTGGCATTCACTGGCGGCGGCGCCGCATGAAGAAATGCAGCTGAGCCACGGCGCCCGCGCCTTGTTCGACTACTTCAATACGCACGGCGCTTCGTTCTTCGACGACCTGGTCGGCGGCACCAATCTACTGCGATCGCAGGCCGAAACCGCGCTCGGCGAGCTGGTGTCGGCCGGGCTCGTGAACGCCGACAGCTACTCGGGGCTGCGCGCGCTGCTCATTCCCAGCGACAAGCGGCGTCAACTGGTGGCGCGCCGTCGGCGCGTGGCGCTGTTCGGGTTGGAAGATGCCGGCCGCTGGAGCCTGATTCGCAAGGGCGCGGCGAAGAACGACGCCGAGGCCCTGGAGCAGGTGGCGGAAATCCTGCTGCGCCGGTACGGAGTCGTGTTTCGCAAAGTGCTGGAACGCGAAGCCGATTGGCTGCCACCCTGGCATGCGCTGCTGCGCGTGTTCCGCAGGCTCGAGGCACAGGGAAAGATCCGCGGCGGGCGTTTTGTCGCGGGCATGAGCGGCGAGCAATACGCGCTGCCCGACGCGGTATCGTCGATGCGGGCGATTCGCCGTCAGGAAGCCAGCGGCGACCTGGTCTCGCTGAGCGCCGCCGACCCGCTGAATCTCACCGGCATCGTCACGCCCGGCGCCCGCGTGCCGGCACTCACTAACAACCGTGTGCTTTATCGCGACGGTGTTCCGGTTGCAATGCACTCAGGCGGCCAGTCCGAGTTCATCGTGAAGATGGAGCCGGAGAAGGAGTGGGAGGCCCGGCAGGCGCTGGTCCGCAAGCGCATGGTAGCGGGACCGGCCCGGGCCACCTGAGGTACAGGTGGGCGGTGAACCAAAGTTCAGCGGTGATGGTCAGTACTGCCATGCGTAAGCCAATCCTGCTGGTCGTCGGATTGCTGGTCGTGGTCGGTACCGCATCGGCGGCCGATCTCGTCATTCACGAGTGGGGCACCATTACCAGCATCCACGAACCCGCCGGCACTCCGGCGGCCGGGCTGAATCGCATCGATGAATCCGAAGTCCTGCCGGAATTCGTGCATCGATTCGAGCCCGAGGCGACTCGCGATGATCCCAAGCTCATTCTCGGCAAGCGGCCCAGGATTCCGGGGCGTCCCGACGTGACCATGCGGCTGGAAACCCCGGTGATCTACTTCCATCCGCCGCCGGGCAAGACTCTCGATGCACCCTTCGACGTGACGGTTCGTTTTCGCGGCGGCGTGCTCAACGAATACTACCCGGATGCGGAGGCCTCGATTGCCGTCGACCTGGAGCGCTTGCAGGAAAAGGCGCAGGCCGGCGTCATCCCCAGTAGATGGGACGGTGCGGTGCTCGACAATCATGTCGTCGGCACCTTGCAGTGGAAAGGCCTGCGGCTGCACGACACGGTGATCGCGCCGCTCACCAATAATCCGTTGTGGCTCGCGCCGCGCGAAGTGAACTCGGTCAGTGTGTTCAACGCCGCGGCGGGTGAGGGCGAGCAATACATTTTCTATCGCGGGGTTGCGCACCTCGATGCGCTGCTGCAGACCACGGTCACCCGTAGCCAGCTGACGTTGCGCGCGCCGGCCAATCTTGTCTGGCTCGACGCGCCCGCGGTGACCCTGCCGAATGTCTGGTTTGCCGACGTGCGCGTTGATGGATCGATCGCCTTTCGCGAACACGGGGCGGTGACGCTGCACAAGGAAGCCGCAGGCAAGGAGCTTGCTCGACTCAAGCGCTTTTCGCCGGGCGACTATCACGAGGCGGCACAATTCCGAGCGTCGTTGAAAAAGGAACTGCTCAAGCAGGGCCTGTTTGCCGATGAAGCGGAAGCCATGTTGAACACCTGGAAGGTGAGCTACTTCCAGAAACCGGGCCTGCGGGTGTTCTACCTCGTGCCACGCGAATGGACGGACTATTTTCTGCCGCTCGAGTTTTCGGTGCCCGCCCGCGTCAATCGCGTGATCGTCGGGCGCATCGACATCAGCAGCTGAGGCAGCGGTAGCTCTTACGAGCAGAAAACCGCAAGGCACTGGTGGTAGGTAGCCCGATTGAAACCAGCAACGCCACCGGCGTCGGCGGCGACCAGCAAGGGTCGGGCGCGCCTAACGCCGGGGCGGTGTGGCTCTATTGATCAACCGTTGGTCGGCATTCCCAGCTTGGTGAGGATTTCTTCGCCCTTGGCCTTCACCGCACGCGCCTTGCGAACCGCCTCGGCGGCCGCGCCGGATGCGAAATCAGAACTGGCTGCGGCCCAGTCGGTTTTCAGGGTTTCGAAGTCGGCCTTCACCGTGTCGAACGAGGTTTTGTCGAGATCCTTAGGCAGCTTTTTCGACTTCGAGAGAATGTCGACGCGGCTCTGAATGGCTTCGACCATCTGCGGCAACTTGGCGCTGACGTCGGTCCACTCCGCCTGCGCTGCCGCGAGGGTGGCTTCCATCTCCGATTTCTTGGTCGCCACGGTCGCCTTGAGCGAGTTCACCGCGGAAGCGACCGCGGGAGCGCCGATGACCACGGCGCTGTAATCCTTGCTCGCCAGGTTGTTCTTGAGCTTGGTGACCGAACTGTCGACGCCCTTGAGCTCTTCCGCCGCGTATTTCTCGGCATCCGCGCGGAATTCAGCCAACGAGGATTCGACCTGGGCCACCGCCTTCTCGGCAGGTTCCTTCTGGTTGGCGCATCCGGTCAGCATCAGGGTGGTGGCGGCGAACGCCACGAACATCTTCGCAATACGCATCGGGGTCTCCTCGAATACTTGTTGGTCAGGGAATCCGCAGCTTTTGGCCGGGTTTTATCTTGTTAGGGTCCTGCAGAACATCCTGGTTCGCTTCAAAAATCTTCGGATAGAGCATCTTGTCGCCGTAGTACTCCTCGGCGATCTTCGAGAGCGTGTCACCCTTCTTCACCACGTGGTATTGCGCGTACGGATTTTCAGTGGACATGCTGGCTTCCTCGAACTTGGATGAGGATCGGGCGGCGAGAGTATGGACTGCCGCGCGCGGCCCTTCTATCAGATTGCACCGACGTAATCTGAGTGGCTCATCGGCCGGGATCGCAGTGCGTCAACCCTGCTAGGGGAAGGAGGCGCCGCCGTCGTCGTTGCCTTCACGCTGCGAGCCCAACACTCGGAAGTACACGCGACGCCCGGGGTTGTTCGCGGCGGTGATGTAGACGATGGCGTACTTTTCGTTGCCGATTTCCTGCAGCTCGTGTGGCTCGGAATTCCATCCCGGGTAGTGCGTGCGCAGCCAGCGCGAGATATAGCGCTCGACCATGAAGTCATTGGTGACCACGATGCGGATGGCCGTGTCATAAGAACCGCCGGGCGCACCCGGATTCGGCATGTTGATCTGCGCGCTGGCGACTGAAGCCGCGCCTAACAACGTGACGGCGACGAGAATCTGGATTGTTTTCATGGATGCCCCCTTGCGCGCTCAATAAATCACAGCCGCCAGGACGGGTCAATTGCGAACATCAGCTACGGCGAGGATCCAGCGCCAGCCGCACGGCGAGGCCGGCCAACACGAACCCCATGATCCACCGCTGAACGGCGAGCCAAAGCGGATTTATCGCGAACCAGGCCGCCAGCCGGGCTGCGCTGAGAATCAGCACCAGATTCACGCTGAAGCTGACCGCGATCTGGACCAGTCCCAGTTGCAGGCTTTGCCCGAACACCGACCCGTTTTCGGGGCTGACGAACTGGGGGAATACTGACAAATAGAACACGGCGATCTTTGGATTGAGCGCGTTGGTCAGGAAGCCCATGGCGAATAGCCGCAGCGGGGAATCCGCAGTCAGCGCGCGCGGCTCGAACGGTGACGTCCGGGCGCCCGGCCTGACTGCCTGCCACGCGAGCCACAACAGGTATGCGGCACCCAGGATTTTCAGCAGTTCGTACGCCAGCGGAATCGCCATGAAAACAGCGGTGAGTCCCACGGCGGCGGCGAACATGTGCACGAGGAAACCGGCGGCGACTCCGAGCAGTGAGGTGACGCCGGCCTTGCGGCCCTGGCACAGCGACCGGGACACGAGGTAAATCATGTTGGGACCCGGCGTCAGCACCATGACGAGCGCCGCGAGCGCGAACAGTACGAGTTCCCTACTTGATACCAATGCGTTTCGCTCCCTGCGTGAACAAGGCCGCGACCTCGGGCGAACAGCGGAAGGCGGCCAGAAAGTCCGCCATGGCGTAGTTGGGCACGCGCTCGTGGATCCTGGCCTTGTAGGTGTTGGCTTCCTCGGCGCGGCCGGCGAGACCGAGCGTGATCGCGGTGATGGCCATGATGTGCTGGTGGGCGTTGGGTCGCGCAGCCGCCTTGACGGCCCAGTCCGCGGCTTCTTCGTATTGCCCGAGGCGCGTGAGGCCGATGGAGCGCGCGGCCAGCATGGCGAACAGCAGCGGATCGAAGGGCGAGAGATGACGCGAGTGATCCGAGAAGGAAATCGCCGCGCTCGGATCGCCGGCTTGCGAGTGCACGAAGGCGAGCGTGTAGTGGGCGGTCGCGTAGTTAGGGCTCAGGTCGATGGCACGTTCGAGTTCGACGATGGACTGGTCCTGGCTGCCGCGCAGCCACAGCGCGCGTCCCATGGCCCAGTGCGCCGCCGGATCGCGATCGTCGACCATGAGGCTCTTGCCGGCCGCGTCGAAAGCGCGGTCGATTTCGGGCGCGGCTTTTTTCCAGCCGAGAAATGCGTTCTGGAAATGCGCAAACGAGAGACCGGCGTAGGCGCGGGCGAAAGTGGGATCGAGCTCGACGGCCAGCGAGAAGAACTGGCGCGCGCGTTCATTGTCCGTTTTGTTGAAACGGTACATGTGCCACAAGCCGCGGTGATGCGCTTCCCACGCATCGAGGGAGTTCGGTGGCTTGAGGATGGCACGGTTGCGCTCGACCATCTCGATTTCGTGGGCGATCGAGGCGACGATGCGATTGCCGATTTCGTCGAGCACATCGAGAGCGTCTTCTGTCTTCTCGGTGAAGACCTCGGCCCAGACGATGCGCGCGGTGCGCGTCTCGATGAGATCGGTGGTCACCGTGAGCTTCTTGCCGTGGCGCCGTACCGAGCCGCTGACCACGTAGTCGACATTGAGTATGCGCCCGGCTTCGTCGGGGCCGACGGCGCGATCGCGCAACGCAAACGTGGTGCCCTGGGCGATGACGAACATGCTGCGCAGCTTGGCGAGTCGCGTGATCACGTCGTAGGCGAGGGCGTCGCCCGCGCCGCCGCGCGTGTCGACGTCGGAGGAGCGATCGACGAACGGCATCACCGCGATGGACGCGCGGCGTGCCGACGCCGGCACGTCGGTGGCGAACCTGCGGATTTCGGTGAAGTTGGCCTGGACGACTTCCACGACACCGGTCGCGGCGGGCGTGGTGCCCCGGTCGCGCGCGCCGCGCCAGAGGATGCGCAACGGCGTGCTGTCGAGCCCATCGGCTTCGAACAACTTGCAGGCTGTTGTGAGGTGCGCTTCGCCTTCGGCGATGCGGCCCTGCCGCGCGAGTGCCGCGAGCAGCAGTTCGTGCGCGCTGCGGTCGAACGGAGAAAGCGCCAGCCACTCATCTATATAAGGGGCCGCGGCGGCATCCGGCAGCGAACGCGAGAGGTTTTCCAGCAACACGGTCTGAATGCCGCGGAAGCGGCGGCGTTCGGCGATGATCCAGGCATCGAACATCGGGCTGCGCGCGATCTCGAGCCCTTCGAGGAGCTCGCCACCGAACTGCGCGGCCAGCTCCTTCTGCTGCTCGACGCCTAACTTCTTTATGCCGTGTTCGGGAGCGCGCGTGACCTCGAGCGTGTCGACCAGGCAATCCGCGAGGTCGATGCGGATCGTGGCGCCGTCGGTGATGACGCGTTTGCGCCCCTTCTCGTCGACCAGCCCGCGAATCTTGGACAGGCACCAGCGCAGTTCGCCGCGCGGGTCGTTAGGCACGTCCCACAGGAGTTCGCACACCTGCGAACGGGTCACGGGCCGGCTCGCAAGCACCAGGTAGCCGAGCAGCGCCCGCACCTTGCGCGACGACGGCAACCGCAAAACTTCGCCGCCGCGCGACAGCTGCAGAGGCCCCAGCAGTCTGAAAGCCAGCGATTCCACGCGCATTCCCACGCTTGCTACCACGCGCAAGCCATAACGTTGGCCTCGAAAATTGAAAGGAAAAGGATGTTCATGAACGCTGTTCTGTCGCGAAACGCCCCACGAATCGATCACCGGGCCATTCAGGCCCGCCAGCAGTCGGCCTGGGCGAGCGGCGATTATGCCGCCGTCGGCAATGTGCTGCAGATCGTCAGCGAGGAGCTCTGTGAAACCGTGAAATTGTGCCAGGACGAGCGCGTGCTCGACGTCGCCGCCGGCAGTTTTCACGCATCGCTCGCCGCCGCCCGCCGCTGGTGCGTGGTGACCGCGGCGGTATGCGCCTCGGACCTGACGCCGAGGTCCGGTCCGCGCGTCGAAGCCGAGGCACTTGGCGTCCGATTCATCGACGGTGAGATCGAAACGCTGCCATTCGGGGACCAGAGTTTCGACGCGGTCGTCTCGGCGTTCGGCGCCATGTTTGCCGTGGACCAGGAGCGAGCAGCCTCGGAAATGATCCGCGTGGTGCGGCGCGGCCGCCGCGTGGGTCTTGCCAACTGGACCCCCGACGGATTCGTCGGCCGGCTGTTCGCGACCATCGCCAGGCACACGCCGCAAACGTCCCCGGGGGCATCGCCGTTCCTGTGGGGAACCACACCGCGCCTCGAAGAACTGTTTGGGGCTTACGGTTCCATCTGGACCACGCGCAAGCACGTCACGCTGCGCAGCCGTACGCCCATGGACTGGGTCGACAAGCTGCGCGCAACCTATCTTCCGGTGCAGAGGGCTTTCACGGTTCTCGACGCCGATCGCAAACGAGCGCTGCGCTCGGACCTGTTAGAGCTCGTGGCGCGATTCAACCGCGCAACCGACAGCACGATGGTGGTGGATGCGCCGTATCTGGAGGTCGTGGTCACTCGTCGTTGAACGGGCCGTCGGACGGCGTGGCGCCGAGCAAACCCTGGTAAACCGGGGCCTCGGCGCCGGGATTTGGCGGCCTTTGCCCATTTAGGTCCGTACAACCGGCGCAATTGCGGTATTTTCACTCCCGGCTTGTGATCCTTCGTCTTGTCCGCCCCTGGACCCGCGTCGACCGACGCGATCTGGCCAGAGTCTGCCACCTCAAAGCATTCGCGAACCGACCGGCGGGATTTTCCGACGGTCCACTGCTCATCGGAATTCATCCATGACGAAACTTTACGTTGGAAATCTCCCCTTCTCCGCCACCGAAGACTCCGTGCGAACGCTGTTCTCCGAACACGGCAACGTCGACAAGGTCGCGTTGATCAACGATCGTGACACCGGCCAACCGCGCGGCTTCGGCTTCGTGGAAATGTCGAGCGCCGATGCTCAGAAGGCCATGCAGGCACTGAACGGCCGTGACTTCGGCGGTCGCCCGCTCAAGGTCAACGAAGCCCAGGACAAGCCGCGTGGCGGTGGTGGTGGCGGCGGCGGCGGCGGCGGCGGCGGTTACAACCGGCGCTGAAGGTAAACCCTCGCTACATGCTGCGACTGAACTTTCGCTCCATCAAAGGTGACGCGCCCACGCTGACGGTCGCCACATTTTTTCGCTTCCACGCCGACGGAACGTTGCGTGGACCGGAGAACTACCTGGTCGCCCGATGCGTGGACGGTTGCTGGCAGCTGAGCGGGCGCATGCATCGCGAGCTCGATTGCGAGGGGCCAGTCAAGCTGCGCTTCTCGATGGGGGCGAATGACGTGCCTGTGATGCTCGGGCCGTTTGCGCATGTGCGCACCGCCGCCGGCATGCTCTATGGCGACGATTCCTGCCTCAACATCTTCGTGCCCGGGAGAAATCCCGGGACGCAAGCAGCCTGCCACGAATTGACGCTGCTCTCAGCGGCCGGAGACCGATCCTTTGGCAAAGACTAATTACAACCAGGCGAAGCGGCAGAAGGAAAATGCCCGCAAGGCCCGCCAGCAGGAAAAGCTCGCCAAGAAACTTGCGCGCGTCAGCGGCGATCCTGAGGCCCCCGAATCGACCGAAGCGGGTGGCGTTCCGGCGGTCGATGTGGGTCCCGTCTCGACGGAGACCAAGGAGGCGCAGTGAGATTCACCAGCGCCAACAGCCGCAACCAGTTGCGTGAGCGGCAGCGGCGCGACCGCGCCACCGCGCAGGTGATGCGCGTCATGTATCCGCAGTTCACTTCGCTGAAACTGCAGTTCGGTTTCAGTGAGTCAGACCCCGACATCTCAACGCCGGCGCCGCACCTGCTGGTCATGCATCCGCCGACGCAGGCGTATTTCGTCTTCCCCTGTCCGTACGCAGACTGCGACGGTGAGTTCGACCTCTCGAGCGCGGTGGCGGAACTTGCGCGCTCGCATGAGTCGCAGTGCCACGGAAACCAGAAATGTGGTGGCCAGCGCGTACGCGACAAGAACGGCCGCACTCCCTGTCAGTTGACGCTTGCCTACACCATCGAGCCTGGCGCGCAGGAACCGGCGCGCTGACACGCCGGGCAGCGGCTACTCGCCGATGTCCTCGTTCCACACTTCCGGGTTCGCGGCGATGTAGTCGCCTAACATCTTTTCGCATTCGCGCGAGGCCAGGTCGACCACCTTGACGCCGCGCTCGCGCAGCCAATCGATGCCGCCCTGGAAAGTGCGCGACTCGCCCACCACCACCGTGCCGATCCGAAACTGCACCACCAGGCCGCTGCAATACCAGCAGGGCGCGAGCGTGGTCACCATGATGGTGTCACGGTAGCGGCGTTGCCGCCCCGCCTTGCGGAAAGCGTCGGTTTCGCCGTGCACGGACGGGTCGCCCTCCTGCACGCGCTGGTTATGCCCGCAGCCTAACAACTTGCCGCTGTCGTGAAACAGCGCGGCGCCGATGGGGATGCCGCCTTCGTCGAGTCCGCGGCGTGCTTCGGCGATGGCGACCTCGAGCATGGATTCGTAGTCGGCTGGATTGTTCATCAGGCGTCGTCCGTGGGGTCGAGCATTTCTTCGAGACGCTCGGGATGTTTGCTGAGATCGTCGGCTGCCGGGGCACTCTTCAAGGCGCCGATCAGCGCGACGATGGCGAGCGCGAATCCACAGCCTTTTATCACCGCGACCCAGAGTGAGGGAATCCCCGCGGGATCCGTCAGGTCGAGGTGCAGCACCTGGCCGAAGAAGCTGGCATAGCCCATGCCGCAGGTCACGCCCCACGCTGCCACGAGATACTTCGCATTGTGATAACGCCGGCCGGAAGTCAGGCGTGCGCCGGTCAGCAGCAGAACTCCAAGCAGGATGTCGTCGAGCCACATGGGCCAGACGCCGATGTCACCGAGCTGATGGAAACGGCGGATCGTCTCGAGAATCGGCAGGGCGAATCCGAAAACGCAGGCGAGGTTGCGGCTGAACTGGAACATGCGTGCGGCGCGCGCGGCTTCCTTTTGAAAAATGCTGTCAAGGTACAGCGACGCGCGCATGCCGTTCAGGCGACATTGTGCGCGCGTGGCCTGCGCAGGATCATACCGCCATGAAACTCCCGCCATTCAAACTCGACGAGTGGCTCGCGGCCCACGAGTTCGCGACGCCGCCCATTCGCTACAACCTGGCCTCGAGCACCGGCCCGCTGTGGACCGTCGCCGAGCTCATGGAGCTGGGCGGAGGCAATCGGGCGACGCTCGATGACCTGACGCTGTCCTATGCGCCGCCCGAGGGCAGCAAACTACTGCGCGAGCGCATCGCGGCACTGCACGGCGTCGATGCACAGCACGTGCTGGTGATGACTGGCGCTTCCGAAGCGATTGTCTCGTTGACCTGTCTGTTCTCGGGCACGGCCGGATCCATCGTGGTGCCAAAGCCGGCGTATCCAGCCGTCCCGGTGCTGGCACGAGCCTGGGGGCTGGCGGTGCGCGAGTACGAAATTGATCCCGAGCAGGGCTTCGCGCAAACCGCCGACGCGGTGCTGGCGGCGGTGGATGCGAGCACGCGCGTGGTGTTCGTGAACTCCCCGCACAATCCCACCGGCTCGGTAATGGTCGCGGCCGAGCAGCGCAAGCTGGCCGAGGCGCTGGCGGAGCGTTCGGTCCCGCTGGTGATGGATGAGGTTTATCACCCGCTGTATTTCGCGGGCTCGCCGCCCAGTGCGAGCACACTGCCAAACACGATTGTGCTCGGCGATTTCGCCAAGGCGCTGTCAATTCCGGGATTGCGCATCGGCTGGCTCATCGATCGCGACGCCAGCCGGCGTGCAGATTTGTTGAACATGCGCAGCTACTTCACGATCTCGGGCTCGCCGCTCACCGAAGCGATCGGGACACAAGCGCTCGCGAACGCGCCGGCGATTCTGCAGCGCCTGCGGGAGGTCGCCGTCACGAACCTCGGGCTGCTGACACGCTTCATGGAAGAACACCGGAACGTGCTCGGATGGGCGCCGCCCGCAGGCGGCACCACCTGTTTCCCCTGGCTGCGCGACGGACGCGACGCGCGACCCTTGTGTGAGGCGTTGGCGAAGGCCGGCGTGCTGGTGGCGCCGGGCGATTGCTTCGAAATGCCGGCACATTTTCGCCTGGGATTCGGCGCGCTGCGCAGCGGTTACTCCGAGGCGCTGGCGATTTTCCGCGGCGTGCTCGCCAAGTTCTAGCTACCAGTCCTCGGCAGCGTTTGGACCTTGCTTCAATTCATTCCACCAGATCGCGGTGGCGGGTCCGAGGAGCGGCAGCAAGGATTCCGTGTCGAGGCCGGCCTCCTTGATCGAGCCTTGCAAGGCTGGCATGAGGAAATGCGTCACTGCCCATTTCTGTTGTTCGCTGCCATCCACCAGAACGCGCTCGACCACTTTGAGTACCTGCACCATCGCGCCGGTCGGCACGGCTTTGGCATTGCTGCCGAGGTGGAATCCGAGCTGGTCCAGCGTTTCGGTGAGGTCGGCTTTCAAGTCCGCGCCGAATACTTTGTGGTCTTCGCGCAGCCGTTTGAGATGGGCTTCGAACGAGGGGCAGGCGCGCAGAAACGCGTCTTCGAGCTCGCCGATCACCGGACTTGTCCGCGGTCCGCAGCTCGCTTAGCGTTCCGGGCATCTCCGGGGGAACGCACCATGCTCACGCGCCGCCATTTTCTGAACGCAGTCACCATGGCTCCTATCCTGCTGTCTGCATCCAACGCTTCGCAAGGACAGGCTGCCGGTCTGCAGGATCGATTCGAGAAGAAGGTTCTCGAATACGAGGCGAGCGGCCGGGCCAATCCGCCGCCGCAGGGCGCCATCCTGTTCGCCGGCGATTCGCAGTTCTACCGCTGGAAAACCATCCACGAAGACCTGGCGGGCTACACACTGATCAATCGCGGCATCGATTCCTTCCAGTTCCCCGATCTCCTCCATTACGTCGATCGGCTGGTTCTGCCTTACAAACCAAGGCTCATCGTCCTGCACGTGGGCGGCAACGACGTTCACAGCGGGCGCACGCGGGCCCAGCTGCTGGCGGATTTCCAGCAATTCGTCACCGTGGCGCGTTCCCGGCTTCCGGGAGTGCGAATCGTCTATTCGAGCATCACCCCGGGCCCCGGGCGGTGGGACGATGCGCCACAGCGCGTTGCGGCCAATCGGGCGGTGCAACAATACGTAGCGACCCAGCCGGGGCTCGATTTCGTCGATTTGTGGAGCGCCATGCTCACGCCCGAGGGCCAGCCGCGTGAGGATCTGTGGGTTGAGGACCGCGTGCACCCTAACCACGCCGGTTACCTTATTCGCGTGAAGCTCACGCAGCCCCTACTAGGGCCCCCGCGATAAGAACTACGGCAAAAGGCTGGTTTTTGCTGTACATTCGCGCCCGGCTTGTGATTCCTCGTCTTGTCCGTCCCTGGGCTTCCGCGTCGTTCTGATGCAGCGTTTGGCCAGAGTCGCTCTCGCAGGGTTCCCCTGCCTATCTACATTTCACAGTGAGTATTCTCTTGACCAAACTTTACGTTGGAAATCTTCCCTTCAGCGCGACCGAAGATTCGGTGCGTGCCCTGTTCGCGACCCACGGCAACGTGGAAAAAGTCGCCCTGGTGAACGACCGTGACACGGGCCAGCCGCGCGGCTTCGGCTTCGTCGAAATGTCGAGCGCCGATGCGCAGAAGGCGATGCAGTCGCTGAACGGCCAGGACTTTGGCGGTCGCCCGCTGAAGGTGAACGAGGCCCAGGACAAACCCCGCGGCGGTGGCGGCGGCGGTGGTGGCGGCGGCGGCTACGGTCGTCGTTAAGACTTTGTCTGCCATGGTGCGGGCGGGCTTTTGGCCCGCCCGCGTCGTTGCGATGAGCACCCGAACATGAAATTCACCACAGTCGGCCCCGAAGGGGCGCGAAATCTCCTGCGAGAAAAGCAGCGACGCAATCGCATGGCTGCCAAAGAACTGCGCGTGCAGTTTCCGCAGCTCGCTTCCATTCGCATCGACTTCGCGTTCAGCGACGAATCTCTGCAGCCGCCCGCGCCGCAGTCGATCGTGCTGCATCCGCCGGCGCGCGCGTACTTCGTGTATCCGTGTCCGTATGCCAGCTGCAATGGTGAATTCGATCTTGCCGCGCCAGTCGCGGACGTGGCCAGCCAGGGCCATGAAGCCGCTGCCGGTCACACGACCTGCAAGGGCGAACGCGTGCGCGGCCGTCTGGGCAAAACGCCCTGCGACCTGCACGTCGAATATTCAATCGCGGTCGGTAAGTAAGCCCACCGTCGATTCGAGCGGCGGGTTCACGACCGCTCCTTGCTCTCTATTCCTTGGATTCCAGTACGGGCTATGGCCCGCAGGCGGGTCGCGCTCGAAGGCATGTCACGCCAACAAAAAGGCCGCGTTTCCGCGGCCTTTTGTTCAGCGAGGAGTCAGAAGCTCAATCTTCGATGAGGAAGCTGCGCAGCTGCTCTGACCTCGACGGATGACGCAGCTTGCGCAGCGCCTTCGCCTCTATCTGACGAATACGCTCGCGCGTCACGTCGAACTGCTTGCCCACTTCTTCCAGCGTGTGGTCGGTGTTCATGTCGATGCC
>JBDTSV010000149.1:0-8486 GCA_039930985.1 Pseudomonadota bacterium | reverse complement strand
GCGTCCGGTTCGGTGGTGACATCGGCGGTGTAGTGCTCGCCGGTGTGCATGGCTTCGATGCGCGCGCGATCGACCCCTTCGACCAGCACTTTGACGGTGCCGTCGGGTAGTTTGAGCAGTTGGAGGATCGAGGCGACGGTCCCGATGCGATAAAGGTCATCGGCCTTCGGATCGTCGACGTCGGGCTGCTTCTGCGCGATCAGCATGATGCGCTTGTCCGCCTTCATGGCGACGTCGAGCGCGTGGATGGACTTTTCGCGTCCGACGAACAGAGGGATGACCATGTGCGGGTACACCACTACATCGCGCAGTGGCAGAACCGGCAGGCCCTGGATGGAGACGGACTTGGAAGTCGAGGCGGTTTCAGTCACGCGGCAGGCCCTCAACGCACCGGCGCCGCCGCAAAATGCAGCGCGCCGTGGCTGTATTTAGTCAAAGTGTAACGCGAGAGATGGGGCTACGCGGCGGCGTTTCAACGGCTGCGACGCAGTTCGCGACTTCGGAACGGAGTTACCGGCAGAAAACTGCCGGCGCAAGTGAACGCCGGCGTCAGTAGATGCACCTAGCGGCGGAATCAGCTCAGGCCTGAGCCGGACACGCGGCGCGGTGCGGCATCGTCGGTGGTAGCCGTGTCGGACTTGTAGACGATGTAGGGCTTCTGATGCCCTTCGATCACCGTGTCGTCGACCACGACCTTCGAGACGTTCTTCAAGCCAGGCAGCTCGTACATGGTGTCGAGCAGCACATTCTCGAGAATGGTGCGCAGGCCGCGCGCACCGGTCTTGCGCTGCATGGCTTTCTTCGCCACCGCGCTCAACGCCTCTTCACGGAACTCCAGCTCGGCGCCTTCCATGTCGAACAGGCGGCGATACTGCTTGGTCAACGCGTTCTTGGGCTCGGTGAGAATGCTGATGAGCGCCTTCTCGTCGAGCTCTTCGAGCGTGGCGACCACCGGTAGACGGCCGACGAACTCGGGGATGAGGCCGAACTTGATGAGATCTTCCGGCTCGACTTCCTTGAAGATGTCGGTACCGTGCGGGCGGGTGTTCACGTCACGTACTTCGGACGTGAAGCCGATGCCGCCTTTCTGCGTGCGATTCATGACGATCTTTTCGAGACCGGCGAACGCGCCACCGCAGATGAAAAGGATGTTCGAGGTATCGACCTGCAGAAATTCCTGCTGCGGGTGCTTGCGGCCGCCTTGCGGCGGCACCGAGGCGATGGTGCCTTCGATGAGTTTGAGCAGCGCCTGCTGCACGCCTTCGCCCGACACGTCGCGCGTAATGGACGGGTTGTCGGACTTGCGCGAAATCTTGTCGATTTCGTCGATGTAGACGATGCCGGTCTGTGCCTTCTCGACGTCGTAGTCGCACTTCTGCAGCAACTTCTGAATGATGTTTTCGACGTCTTCACCGACATAGCCGGCTTCGGTGAGCGTGGTGGCGTCGGCAATGGTGAACGGCACATTGAGCAAGCGCGCCAGCGTTTCGGCCAGCAAGGTCTTGCCGCAGCCCGTCGGGCCGATCAGCAGGATGTTGCTCTTGGAAATCTCCACGTCGTCTTTGCCACGGCCGGCGGTGCCGCCGCGTGTCTGCAAACGCTTGTAATGGTTGTAGACCGCGACCGAGAGCGTTTTCTTCGCGCGCTCCTGACCGATGACGTATTCGTCGAGAACCTTCTTGATCTCCGAAGGCTTCGGCAGTTTGTCGCGCGCACGTTCAGCGCGATCTTCGAGTTCTTCGCGAATGATGTCGTTGCACAGCTCGACGCATTCATCGCAGACAAAAACCGATGGACCAGCGATCAGCTTGCGAACTTCGTGCTGACTCTTGCCGCAGAAGGAGCAGTACAGCAACTTGCCGTCGTCGTGCCGTCCGCGAGTGTCCTCGGTCATCGTTGCTCCGTGTGGCGCTTGCAGGCACCGCCTGCATGCTTTGGGAATCTATATATCACGGCATCTGCGCAGAACCCAAGGGGCGCGCAAGTGGAAGCCGTTGTTTATACGGGATTTGTCGAGAACTGCGAGCCGGCTCGCAATTGCCGCCCGCGCCAGGGCAATAACCGGGAATCTTACGGCGTCGCCGGTGTCGGATTACCCACGCGCTTGTCGAGTAACTTGTCTACAAGCCCGTAAGCGATGGCCTCGGTCGGGCTCATGAAATTGTCGCGTTCCGAGTCGAGCTTGATCTTTTCGACTGTCTGGCCCGTGTGGCGAGCCAGAATTTCATTCAAACGCTCGCGAATCTTGAGGATTTCCTGCGCCTGGATGTGGATGTCGCTGGCCTGGCCCTGGTAGCCGCCTGAGGGCTGGTGAATCATCGCCCGCGAGTTCGGCAGCATGAAACGCTTGCCCTTGGCACCACCGGCGAGCAGCACGGCGCCCATCGAGGCAGCCATGCCGATGCAGATCGTGCTGACGTCGGACTTGATGAACTGCATGGTGTCGTAAATCGCGAGACCGGAGCTCACCGAGCCACCGGGCGAATTGATGTACAGCGCGATGTCCTTGTCGGGATTCTCGGATTCGAGGAACAGCAGCTGGGCGACGATGACATTGGCCATGTAATCCTCGACCGGACCCACGGCGAAGACCACGCGTTCTTTCAGGAGGCGCGAGTAGATGTCGTATGAGCGCTCACCGCGGGCGGTTTGCTCTACGACTATCGGCACCAGATTCAAAGCGCGCTCGTTCATCGTCGACTCCTATTTTCTCAGACCTGACTGTTCTTCAATTCGACGATTGGCCGAACTGCGTAAGCTCGGCAAAAGTCGCCGGCTTGTCAGTCACCTTCGCCTGGCTCAGCACCCAATCGATGGCCTGGGCCTCGAGCACCTGCGACTCTATTTGTCGCATCATGTCCGCGTTTTGCAAGTAGGCGCGTCGCACTTCCTCAGGGTTGGAGTATGAGGCCGCCAATTCGCCGAGTTTTTCCTGCACCGCTTCGCGGCTTACCTTGAGGTTCGCGCTGCGCACGAGCTCACTCATGAGCAGACCGAGCGCCACGCGGCGGCGCGCCGGTTGCTCGAAAGGCTCGCGCGGCGGCAACTGCTTGGCGTCCCGCACGCCAGCGCGCCGCAGCATCTCGACCTGCAGTTCCTGGATCTGCTCTTCGACCAGCTGACGTGGCAGTTCGAGCGGATTCTTCAGAAACAGGCTCTCGAGAACCTGAGCGCGCACTTTCTGACGGACTGCTTCGGCAAGTTCGCGTGCCATGTTGGCACGTACCTCGGTGCGCAGGCTGTCGAGGCTGCCATCGGCGATACCGAAACTCTTGGCAAATTCCTCATCAAGGGGCGCCGGTGCCTGCTCTTCAACCTTGACGATCTTGACGCTGAACGTCGCGGTCTTGCCCGCGAGCTTTTTGTTGGTGTGATCGGCTCCGAAGGTCGCGTTGAATTCACGCGCGTCCGCGGCACCAGCGCCGAGCAGTGCGTCTTCGAATTCCTTCATGACCTGATTGGCGCCGATGACGATCGGAACGGCGCTGCCGCTTCCGCCCTCGAATTCCGCGCCATCGATCTTGCCGACGAAGTCCACGATCACCCGATCGTTGGCGGCGGCCGCACGCGCAACCTCGTTGAACACCGGGCGCTGCTTGCGCAACGTTTCGAGCATGGCTTCGAGATCCGAATCGGCAACCTCTGCCATCGGCCGCTCGATCATCAATTCGCTCACCGGCTGCAGCTTCACATCCGGCAGAACTTCGAAAACCGCGGCGTACTTGAGATCCGCGCCGGGATTCATGGCGATCGGCTCGATGCGCGGGCCACCGGCCGGGCTGAGCTTTTCGCGCGCCACCGCTTCGGAGAACGACGCGCGCATGAGGTCATTGATGACCTCGCCGTGCACCTGGTCACCGTACTGCTGGCGGATCACCGCGAGCGGCGCCTTGCCGGGCCGAAAGCCCTTGAGCCGCGCGGTGCGTGAAATCTTGTTCAGGCGTTGCGCCACTTCGCCGTCGACCTGCGACGCCGGAATTGCCACTTCGAGGCGGCGTTCGAGTCCGCCCGTGGCGGTCAGAGAAACCTGCATATCAATTCCTTCTCATCGATCTTGTTAAGGCCGCGAATGGTGCGAAAGGAGAGACTCGAACTCTCACGGGTTACCCCACTGGAACCTAAATCCAGCGCGTCTACCAGTTCCGCCACTTTCGCGTAGGCCCCATGCCCATTCCCATCGTAAAAGGTCAGTCGAAAACTCTGGCCACGCGCGAGGGGCGCGGATTATAGCGAAACCTGCCGCGATGACCTACGCGTTGCAGGCCCTGGGGCGGGCCACACGGGATTTGGCTATGCTTCGGCCGCCGCGAAGATGGGGGACATAAGATGGGTCAACTGGGAAATCTCGTGATGGCGGGGGTGCTTACCGTCGCCTCCGGCGTGCTGGACGCACGCGGCTTCGTCTACGCCTCTCGTGCTTGGCCGGGCGGTCAGCTGGACGTGAAACTGGGCTTGGCGTCGCTGCTGTCGTTCCTCGGCGGACTGTCGATGTACCTCCTGGCGGTGAAGTTCATGCAAAACGCGGGAATCCTTGGAGTCGCACTACAAAGCGCCATTTGGTTCGTGGTCACCGCCGTAGGCATCGCCGCGATGGATGGCACACTGCTGCAATGGAGCCGTACCCAGCAGGTTGTGGGCGTGGCAGTCGCCATCGCTCTCGGCTGGCTTATTTCCACCACCCGCGCGGCAGCCGGCTGATCAACAAACTTCGGGACTTCAATCATGGACGCAAGACTCATCGAGATGCTCGCCTGCCCGGTTTCCAAGGCACCGGTGTTTTTCTCTGAAGCGCGCCAGCTCATCGTTTGCCCGACGAGCAAGCTCGCCTACCCGATCAAGGATGGAATTCCGGCCATGCTGCCGGAAGACGCCATCAAGCTCGAAGACAACGATCCGCTGCTGACCTGAGCGGCCCTTCAGGCGTGCCGGGTGCTCGATTCTTTGTAGAACTTGAGCAGCTTGCGCTCGACGCGGTCGTAATTGTTGAAGCGCTTGAGCTTGCGCAGATCGCGCGATTCCCGGCCTAACAAACCCAGCTTGAGCGCGAGCCCGATGAACGGATTCTGCGGGCGTTCGGTGAATGGAATCTGGTTGAAGTCGAACAGCTTGGGCGTGCCCGCCCTGCGATCCACCATCACGTTCATGGCGTGCAAGTCGATGTCGTAGAGCTTCGCCTCGTGGCTCAGCGAAACGAGCTCGGTGAGATCGTCCATGAACCGCGGCGAGATGAGCTCCGCGTGGTCGCGTTGCGCGAAGTAGTACACCTCGCCGTCGAGACACTCCTGTAGTGACATCTGGAAGCCGGGTTCGACCACGAACCCGAACGGTTCCGCGACGTATTTCGCCATGCCGCGAGCCTCGAAGAACGCCTTGTTGCGGCGATGTTCGAACTCGGCGAGCGGCAGCTTGTGCTTGCGCGAGTGATTGGCGATCGCCGCAGGTTTGTAGACCTTGAGACCAATGTCGCGACCTCGCCAGCGGGCGCGATACACCACTGAACGTTTGCCCTCGCCCAGTTTCTCGAGGACCTGAAGGTCGGCGTAGTCAGTGCCCTTGAGTTTGACGGCCAGACTCGCCGGATCGACGTGCCCCGCTTCGGCGAGTACCACCCACTTGTCGGAGAGCCAGCGGCGCACCGCGATGATCTTGGCGACGCGCAAACCCGCGTCTTCGAACTCGGATTTCATGCTCTTGACGGACACGCGCTCGAACGGTCGCTTGGTGAGTCCTAGTGCTCTCGACAGCTTCCAGACGCCATAGCGAAAAGAATACTTGTGCCGGTAGTCGGCAATGATCCACCGCCGCGACACGCGCCCGAACTCCCGCAGCATGCGCCGACGCGTCTCGCTGTCGACATGGAACAGGAAACGAATGCTCATGAGGCAATCGGTCGACTTGGTGGCAAAAGGCAGTGCCTCCGCGTCTGCGCGCACGTAACCGGCGATGTTCGCGTGCTGTACGGACGGCAGTTTGGCGGCCTGCTGCATCATCTCGACCGAGATATCGCTGCCCACCACTTCGTAGCCCGCACGCGCGAGATTGCCAGTGAAACGGCCGGTACCGCAGGGCAGATCGACGATGGTCTTCACGCCCTGCGTCAGCGCCAGCGCCTTCTGGATCGCCTCCCATTTGCGGGCATTGCGCCGCTGGCGCTTGGGAGTACGAAAGCGATGCTCGTCGTAATCAGCCGCAACATCGGTGCTTTGATAGAACTGCTTCTTGTAAGCGTAGCCGTGCGCTTTCGGCTTTGACGGGTCGTCGCGGGAAGGTTGCTTTGCCATCGGCGGAATTTAACCTGCCGCCTCAGGACTGCGTGCGCGAAATATTGGTGGGGCGTGTAGGGGTCGAACCTACGACCTACTGATTAAGAGTCAGCTGCTCTACCAACTGAGCTAACGCCCCATATTTCGGGGCCGGGACTCTACCAGAGAGAATTGCGGAAACCTACGCAAAGGTCGGATCGACTGCGACGATGAGTTGCCTGGCGGCTCATATATAAGAGCAGCCTCTTTTTACGTCGCGTACTGAAATGCTGGCGCGATTCGATCAATTACGATAAAAAGCAATCAAACTCGATCGAAGTACATTCGGGCGCGTCCGGGGGGCCGAGCATGAACATCAGGGGACCTACAGCCTTTTTCGGCTGCTGTCTTCTGTGGCGGCATGCGGTCGCGGCATCGCCTCCCTTGGCCTTCGACTTCGCGCCTGGCGGCAACGCCAGCACTCATCCAGTCTATGACGCGGAGCGCGGTTTCGGATTCGAAGGCGACGCGTCCGGAAAATTTTCGGTGCGCCTGCCCGCGGGCAACTATCGCGTCAGCGTCCGGCTCGGAGGTCAACGGACTATCGCGTACACCACGGTCCATGCGGAGCAGCGCCGCCTCATGCTCGAGCGTGTGGAAACGGCTCGCGACCAGACGGTCGATCGCAGTTTCATCGTCAACGTACGCACCGCTGACCTCGCACCGCTGCCCGCGAATGCCACCGGTGGCCCGGCGGTGCTGCTCAAACCGCGCGAACTCGGCAGCGCCACCTGGGACGACAAACTCACGCTGGCGTTCGCCAACGCAGACGGAACCGTCCGCTCGTTGAAGATCGAGAACGTCGACGTGCCGACGCTGTACCTTGCCGGCGATTCGACCGTCACGGACCAGGGCACCGCGCCAAGC
Source organism: Pseudomonadota bacterium (assembly GCA_039930985.1). Taxonomy (GTDB): domain Bacteria; phylum Pseudomonadota; class Gammaproteobacteria; order Steroidobacterales; family Steroidobacteraceae; genus CADEED01. Next base: position 1,317 of record JBDTSV010000149.1, on the reverse strand, counting down.
GCCAGCTGGGGCCAAATGTTGCCGCGTTTTTTCGCGCCCGAAATCGCGGTCGCGAATCACGCCGAATCTGGCGAGACACTGAAGTCGTTCGTGACGGAAATGCGCCTCGACAAATTGCTGTCGGCTCTGAAGACGGGCGATTGGGTCATGATCCAGTTTGGCCATAACGATCAGAAGGTGCAGTGGCCGCAGACCTATGTCGAAGCTGCGACCACCTACCGCTCCTGGCTGCGCACCTACATCGCCGAGGTTCGCCGGCGCGGCGCCACACCCATCCTCGTGACCTCGCCCGAGCGTCGCAACTTCGACGCCGCGGGGCACATCGTGCCGAGTCTGGGTGACTACCCGGATGCAGTTCGCGCCGTTGCGAAAGAGGAAGGCGTCGCATTGATCGATCTCAATCTGATGAGCATCCGGTTCTACGAAGCCCTCGGGCCCGATATATCACCTCGCGCGTTCGCCGACGGTGGCCGCGACCAGACGCATCACAACGAATATGGCGCGTACGCGCTCGCCCGCATGGTGGCCGAAGGCGTACGCACCGCGGACTCACAGCTCATCGCCGGCCTGGCCGGTCATCTCGCGCCAGACGCAGGCCACTTCGATCCTTCGCATCCGACACCGTTACCCCTTGGCGGTGTCCCGAGTGAGGTGGGCCGGTGAACTACGCGTTTCGCATGAAGCTCAAGCCCGGCACCACCGCCGAGTTCCAGCGGCGCCACGATGAAATCTGGCCCGAGCTCGCGCAATTGCTGCACGAAGCCGGCATCTACGACTATTCGATCTTTCTCGATGAAGAGACGCTACATCTGTTCGCGGTCCTCAAGCTGCGCGACGGCCACACGCGCCAGACTCTCCCACCACATCCGCTCATGCGGCGCTGGTGGGAGTACATGCGGGACCTGATGTACACCCACCCGGACGGCCGGCCCAACGAATGGGCCCTGCTTCCGGTTTTTCACCTCGACTGACGAAGAAGATTTCAGGAGTCAATTCGTGCCCAATCTGGTTCACGGCCTGCCGGCCGCGGAAATCGACCGCAACATTCAATTGCTCATCCGCAACCTGGTGGAGATCAAGGACACCTCGGGTGAATTCCTGCTGCGTCTCGATGACGGCCGGGTCATCGACACCAAGGGTTGGAATGACTGGGAGTGGACGCACGGCATCGGTCTGTACGGTATTTACCAGTACTACCAGCTGACGCGCGACACGCGCTGCCGCGAAATCATGCTCAACTGGTTCCGCGACCGTTTCGCGGCCGGCACGCCGACCAAGAACATCAACACGGTGGCGCCGTTCCTCACGCTCGCCTAT